>NZ_JBQMTM010000016.1:0-112526 GCF_053470325.1 Colwellia sp. MEBiC06753
TTTCATGGAGTCGCCACAAAGTACCTTGATCATTACCTTGGTTGGTTCAGGTATATGGATGCTCCTGGAAACCTTAATGAAAACAAGCTATTTCGCATTCAACAACAGTTAATGGGAACATAGCCAATAGAAAACTAATAAGTAGATTAAAAAAGCCTCACTGAAATAAAATGCAGTGAGGCTTTTTTTATTAATGAGCTTTGCTGGATAGGTTATTTATTTTGCTGGTAAATTAAGCTCATCATGAGTATTCGGCCATGCATTTAGCACAGCTTTTACTAATGTCGCCAGCGGAATGGCAAAAAATACTCCCCAAAACCCCCATAATCCGCCAAATAAAATCACCGCGATAATAATAGTGACAGGGTGAAGATTTACAGCTTCTGAGAACAGGATCGGCACAAGCAAGTTACCATCAAGCGCTTGAATAATACCGTACGCTAACATGACATAACCAAATTCTGGGCTAACACCAAATTGAAATAACGCCACTAATAATACGGGGAAAGTCACCACCGTTGCGCCAACATAAGGCACCAGTACCGATAGACCGACTAAAACACCAAGCAAGACCGCATAACGTAAATCTAAGAAAATAAAGGCAATAGTACTTGCCGTACCAATAATTAATATTTCTACCAATTTTCCGCGAATGTAATTGAGTATTTGCTGGTTCATTTCTTTACCAACCTGCGATGCCATTCGACGCTCTTTAGGAATATAGCGGCTAATGCCCGCAATTAATTCTTTTTTATCTTTAAGAAAAAAGAAAATCATAATTGGCACTAAGATAAGATAAATAATCAGAGCCACTAAGTTGAACAGCGAGTTTAGCGACGCTTCCACCGCAACCTCACCCCAAGACAACAGCTTGACTTTGATGAAATTTAACAGCAATTCAACTTGTTCCGCTTGTACGAATTCAGGATATTTTTCAGGTAATGTCATTAAATAACTGCGAACCTGAGGCACCATGTTTGGTACTTCTTGTAAAAGGTTTGTACCCTGCTGCCAAATCACCGGGACTAAACCAAGAATGGTCACAAACGAAACCCCTGCAAATGCTGAAACAACCAGCGTTACTGACCAGGTGTGACTAATACCGATACTTTTTAAACGATTGACTGGTAAATCAAGTAAAAAGGCAATAGCAATGGCGACAAATACCGGCATTAATAAACTGCTTAAAAAGTAAATTGACAAAAATGCGGTAACTAATATCACTACCAGTGTTACTGCATGAGGATCAGAAAACTTACGTTGATACCAGTCTTTAAAAAATTTAAACATATAATGCTACCTAATTTTAATTATTAATTGTTGATTGCCATTTTCATCAATAGTCGAGGTATAAACATGATTGAGCTTATCAAGCAGTTTGGGAATGTCACTTTTTGAACCGCTATCGCTGATAATTAACGTAAGGCTATCACCTGCTTTCATTTTTTTTAGTTTTACTCGTAGCTTTACCAAAGGTAACGGACAAACTTCTTTGCGGGCATCGTAACGATAATTCATTTTTATTACTGAACTACTCTTTTGTTTGATTATCTAATTTGCGACAATTGAATACAATCTTTGTCGTACTTTAAATTTTTTCGAATTTTAAATATTCTCATCTATGTCAAATTTATCAAATAACCCAGAGCTTAAAGAAATTAATGCCTTAAAGAAAAAGCTCAACTGGGGCGAAGTCCCGGCAATTTATCATATGGTATCAACTTCTGTCGGCGAATTAGACGGTATTCTGACCCATGGTTTTGAAAGTGGTTACACTAACATTCTCAATAAAGAGCGATGGAATTTGCCTAAATTAGGCGGTACTCGCGATAAAGACGGTATTATATCAATACAATATAAGCCGAAGATTTCATTAAGACACGTATACAATGAAATGGGCTACGAATTACATTGTTTCCCCAATGTACTTGGAGAACGCGTTAATCGAAATATGATTAATCACCCTGACTGCCCTTTTAAGTCTTGGATACCTGAAGCTGACAGACGTCTTTTTCGCATCAACAGTTTAGCCAACTTTGTTATTTATATTGTGCAAAAAGGTGATGAAGCCGATTATGCAATGATTAAGTATATCTACCGTAGAGTTGAACAATTAATTGATATTCTTGCGGAATCTTTTGATATTAAAGAGGTCAGAGGTTATAACCTTGCCGAGTTTTTCCAAGAAATTAACAGCAGGAAAGATAATACTGCACCGCTTGGCATGTTAGATAATATCAATGATGAGGTAGAGTAGCCCTTTGAACAACTTGAAGCCAGTAATACTTGGTGTCGGCATGGCATTAGCCATAACTGGCACCAATTTATTCGCCCAACAAAACAATAAAAATGAGTTACCAGACATTGGCGCAGCTGGTTCAAGTATTCTTTCAATAGAAAAAGAAAAAGTCGTTGGTGAAGCAATGATGCGACAACTGCGAGCTTCACAACCTCTACTCCACGATCCTGTGCTAGATGAATATATCAATCACTTGGGTAACCAACTGGTTAAACATGCGCAAGATGTGAACTACAAATTTGATTTCTTTATCATTAATAACAATGAATTAAACGCTTTTGCGTTTTTTGGTGGCCATGTAGGTGTGCACACAGGATTAATTACTGCTGCTGACACTGAAAGTGAGCTGGCTTCGGTTTTAGCGCATGAAGTTTCGCACGTTACTCAACGACATTTAGCACGAAGATTAGAAGCACAGTCTCGTACGCAACCGTTAACCATGGCAGGCATGTTAGGTGGCGTACTCTTAACCCTAATAAACCCAACGGTCGGCATGGCTGCGTTAAGTACCAGTATTGCCGCTAGCCAACAAGCTAGCCTTAACTACACTCGTGGCAACGAGAAAGAAGCTGACCGAGTTGGTATCGCGTTACTATATAATAGTCAGTTTGACCCAATGGGTGCCCCGAATTTCTTCGGAAAAATGGCTGAACAATTTCGCTATAAATCAAAGCCACCGGCAATGCTATTAACTCACCCATTACCCGAGGCACGAATTAGTGAAGCTAGAATACGAGCTCAAAACTATCCTAGGGTTCAATTACCACCAAGTTTAGAGTTTGAGTTAACAAAAGCCAGGATCCAAGCCAGATATCAAAATAACGCAAAAGATAACATCATCCTGTTTGAAACCAGTATTAAGCAAAATCAATACGCTTATCGAGCCGCTGCTGATTACGGGCTTGCTTTATCTTATTTTGAAGCGCAAGAGTTTAAACAAGCGGAACAAATATTAGAACTGCTGTTAGCAAATGATTCACAAAACCTGTTTTATGTTGATGCACTTACAGATACCTATATCGCACTTAATAAGTACGACAAAGCAATTAGCATGTTAAGTGAATTAAACCTATTCATGCCAAACAACCAAGTAGTTGCGTTGAATTACGCCAACGCCTTGCAAACAGATAAGCAATATCAATTAGCAGAAGATGTGCTGCAAGATTTTTTGATCAGTAAACCCGGCAATTTCGTTGCCTATGACTTGCTACATGAGGTTTACCGAAAAGCGGGGAAAACTGCGTTGATGCACACAACTAAAGCTGAAGTTTATGCACTTTTAGGGGCGTACCCTAAAGCAATTGATGAATTGCAAACGGCTTATAATTTTGCCGAAGAGCAACCGTTAATTAGAAAACGAATTAAAGCAAGAATTCTACAGTTTGAAGATCAACAAGATAAATTAACCCGTTTATAACTTATTGTTTTAACAGAGAGATAACATGTTAACGATTTACCATAACCCTCGCTGCTCTAAAAGCAGACAAACTTTAGCCCTTATTGAACAAGCTAATCAAGCATGTGAAATTGTTGAATATTTAAAAACTCCACTCGCTAAAGATGAACTTATCGTATTAGCAAATAAATTAGGCGTGTCAGCAATCGAAATGATGCGCGTAAAAGAAACAGAATTTAAAGAGCAAAATCTTAAAAATGCAGACGAAGACACTCTGTTTGCCGCTATGGCAGCTACGCCTAAATTAATGGAGCGTCCTATTGTGGTCAAAGGCGAAAAAGCAGTTATTGGCCGCCCTCCTGAAAATGTAGAAGTGTTATTCGGGTAATGAAATCTATTGCAACTCATACCTACCGCAAAATAGCACTAGCTGGCTATTTTGGCTTAGTTATTTTTATGCCGATTTGGTTAGTTTTTTTAGAGCCAAGTTCCTTAGGCACCATTTTAGCTATTTGCCTATTTGTACTGCCACTAGTATTTCCGCTTAAAGGGCTGCTTGCCGGTAATCCTTACACCTATGCGTGGTCAAACTTTATTGTGATGTGGTATTTTTTACATAGCTTAACCAGTTTATGGGTGTCTACCAACAAGGTGTACCCAGCAATAGAGTTGATACTAGCAAGCATGATGTTTTTCGGTGGTACTTATTATGCAAAATACCGCGGGCAAGAATTAGGGTTAAGTATTCGCAAGAAAAAAGAAACCGATAATTCATAGTAAATTGAAGTTTAAACGCACCTTGTCATAATAATTATCGAAAGCCTAAGTAAAACCTAATACTTAGGTTTTTTAATTTAGGCTTTTGAATTTAGCAAAGTTATTCGCGGTGTTTTAATGCTTCTTTAACAAAAGGAATGGTAATTTTGCGTTGTTCTCGAATAGAAAGTCTATCTAGCGTATCTAAATATTCTATCAGCTCATTCATATCTCGGCTAAAGTGATTAAATAAATACTTTAAGACCTCAGGTTGTATTGTTAAACCACGCTTGAGCGCCCGAAAGCTCACAATGTCCATTTTTTCAGTTTCATCTAACTGCTTCAGCTGCTCTGTTAAGCCCCAACTTAGACGGGATTTAAGATCCGGTAACTCAATTGGTAAAGTATTCACCGCTTCACTGCCTGAAAAAATAACTTGTTTGCCCTGCTCTTTAATACGATTAAATAAATCGAATACCGCTTGTTGCCACAGTGGCTTGCCGCTAAGCAATTGAATATCGTCAATACAAATTAGGTCGATATGCTCTAATCCTTCTAAAACCTCTACCGACAATTCCGTTAGGTCTGACATGGCCAAGCATAACGACGATCTACCTAGACTGTCAGCCAATGTCGTAGCAGAGTGTAACAAGTGCGACTTACCTGTACCTGAGCCACCAAACAAGTAAAAGCTATTGACATCATTATTGGTTTGACCGCTAGTTTGAGCGCTATCAACAAAGTCAGCCAATATCTTAGCAACAGATGCATTCGTTTGTCCTTTGAAGCTGTCAAAGGTTTCATCATCTGGCAACTGCACAGAAAGTGCTAATTGTGCATCTTGCTTCACTAGCGTCTCCAGTAAAACAATGGATATTCTATTGGCTCAGCGCCAGCTAATGGGTCAACGTACTGCTGTAACTGGTCATTTAATTTAAGTGACGCCAATAATGCCTTTTTAGCACCAAGTAAGGACAGTTTGAATCGACGCTTTTCTTGTGACGCTTGGACCAAAGTTACCGACTCGACAGCAGACAACTGAGATAAAAATTGGTAAACCTGAACATAAGTTGTTAACGAATCAATATTAGCCACATCAATCAGCAATTCATTACTAAACTCAGTCGAGCTGGCATAGAATTGGTAAACCGTATTTGCCACCTCTTTTAACACAATATCTAATAGTTCATTAGGGTCGTTACCTTCAACTAACGAGCCAAACAGTTGCTGCTCACCTATCAAACTCCAATCCATGGCATATTGCACGTTGTCTGGGCAAATCACGCCTTGGCAATCTTGGCTATCGGTTTTTGATCTGACTAAGCTGCTATTTGATAAACGAATTATCAAGCTAGCATCTGCGAAATAACGAGCTGAAGCCAGTTGTACTTCATCGCTAAAACGCCCCCAAAAATCGGTTACATTTATTTTTAGGTTATCTTCCAAGTCCATTAAAGGCAATAACGTTGGTAAACCTCGACTTTCAGTAAATTGAGCGATCTGAGCAGGTAGCGTTGATTGGCTAGACTCAGACAAAATACTACGAGATAAGTTATCTTCTAACACCAACCAAACTAATATTTGAGGGCGTAAATTACCCCATATAGGTAAATTAGCCTGCTGAAATAGCTGATTAATTTTGTTTTCATTAAATGTTGCGATTAAATACAGGGCTTGTTCAATACGTTCATAACGATACTTAGTAACATATTGATTATAACGATTCAGTTCTTGCTTAATTATTGGGTCATTCAGTACTGATTCCTGACCACCAATTTTAAGAATAACCGCTGCCATCGCCTGTTTAATAGCAATGTTACGCTGACTGGTTGTTTGCCCCTCAACAAGCACCTTTGCTTGATAAAGATCAGTGACTTCTACGGCAAAAGCAAAAGTACCATATAAAAGCGAGATAAGAAAAAATAAAGGCTTCAACATTTTGTTTAATTGAATCAATTTCATAAAGCGAATGTTATCACAATACCGAGCAAATATTTCATTATAAAAAATAATTTCTGATAAAGATTTTATCTAAAGTCAGGCGCTGGTAGAATATGCGTTTTCAAAAATCCTTTGAACACTTTGAGGTTTCACGTGAGCGAACAAAAGCAATCCCTAAGCTATAAAGATGCTGGTGTAGATATCGACGCTGGTAATGAGCTAGTTGAAAATATTAAGGGAGCAGTTAAACGTACAACTCGCCCAGAAGTTATGGGCGGACTCGGTGGTTTTGGTTCAATTTGCCAATTACCAACAGGTTATAAAGAGCCTGTACTAGTTGCAGGTACTGACGGCGTTGGTACTAAATTACGTTTAGCCATTGATTTAGAAAAGCACGATACCGTAGGTATCGACTTAGTTGCTATGTGTGTAAATGACTTAATCGTTCAAGGTGCTGAGCCGCTATTCTTCTTAGATTATTACGCAACGGCAAAATTAGATGTCACTGTTGCTTCAAATGTTGTTGCAGGTATTGCCGAGGGTTGTGTACAAGCAGGTTGTGCACTAGTTGGTGGTGAAACCGCTGAAATGCCAGGCATGTACCACCAAGGCGATTATGACATTGCAGGCTTTTGTGTAGGTGTAGCTGAAAAGTCTAAAGTGCTAGATGGTCAAAAAGTAGCTGCAGGCGATCAATTAATTGCCTTAGCTTCATCTGGTCCTCACTCAAATGGTTACTCATTAGTTCGTAAAGTGTTAGAAGTAAGCAAAGCTGATACTAACGAATTACTTGGCGGTAAAGCATTAGGCGAGCACTTATTAGAACCAACTAAAATTTACGTTAAATCAGTATTAGCGTTATTAAAAGAAGTTGATGTTCATGCCCTATCACATATTACAGGTGGCGGTTTTTGGGAAAATATTCCGCGCGTGTTACCTAGTGACGCACAAGCCGTGATCAACGAAAGCTCATGGCAATGGCCAACAATCTTCAACTGGTTACAAGAAAACGGCAACATTACTACTCATGAAATGTACCGTACCTTCAACTGTGGTGTTGGTATGATTATCGTTGTACCAGCAGAAGCCGTTGAGCAAAGCTTGGCGATTTTAAATCAACACGGCGAAACAGCATGGCATATCGGTGCTATTGCCAATAAAGCTGAAGGTGAAGAACAAGTTATTATCGAAAAGGAATAATTTTCGATGACTAGTCGTATTGTCGTATTAATATCCGGCAGTGGCACTAATTTGCAGGCATTAATAGATGCCTGCAATGCAGATACCTACCCAGGTGAAATTGTCGGTGTGTTATCAAATAAAGCTGATGCCTATGGTTTGACGCGCGCTGAACAGGCAGACATTGCCACTACAACCCTATCTCATAAAGAATTTGCTAGTCGCGAAGACTATGATTTAGCACTTATTGAAGCAATCGATACTTACCAACCTGACATTGTCGTACTTGCAGGGTTTATGCGTATTTTAACGCCGGCATTTGTTCAACATTACTTAGGTAAACTGGTAAACATCCACCCCTCTTTACTGCCTAAATATCAAGGACTAAATACTCATCAGCGTGCGATAGATGCTGGGGACGATGTTCATGGTGTTAGTGTACATTTTGTTACCGAAGAATTAGATGGTGGCCCTGTTATTTTACAAGCAAAAGTGCCAATATTTGACGGTGACTTAGCTGATGACTTAGCTGCTAGAGTGCATGAGCAAGAACATAAAATTTATCCACTGGTAGTTAAATGGTTATGTCAAAACCGTTTGTCTATGCACAATAAACAAGCTATTTTAGATGGCAATGTTTTACCCGCATCAGGTTATGCTAACGATGATGAGTAAACCAAGTTAATAACAATAATAAATAGGTAGATCTTGATGGTTAAAAAGTTAGTTTTGTCAGTGTTATTAATGAGCCCTTTGGTTTTCGGTCACCAAGTCTCAACAGAAAGTGTAACCGATAGCTCTGCAGAAAACTTAACTGCGAATCTTACTGAAAAGAACGCGACAACATCTGCTGTTATTAAGCCTTTTACCGCCACCTATAGCATATTGCATAAATCTAAGCCTGTTGGCACGGGTACCCGAACATTTGAATACCTACCCGACGGTAAAGGCAAATATAGCTATTCCACCGATATTGAATGGTTGATCTTTTCCGATAAGCGTAGTGAAACATCAATATTTTATTTAGATGATGGAAAAGTTACGCCTTATCACTACATTTTTGAGCGTGAAGGTACAGGTAAGGATAAATATTACGAGTGGCAATATGATATCGAAAATAATATTGCTAAAGACATTGATAGAAAACGTACTAAAAAAGTTAATTTTCCAGTTAATATTCAAGACAAACTCAGTTATCACTTCCAAAACCGACTGCATTTAATTGCTCACCCTAAACAGGAGCACTTTGTTTACCCGGTAATTAGTACTTCTGGCTCAATTAAAAATACTGTGTATCAGTACGATGGTGAAGAAGATCTCATGTTGCCTTACGGCGTAGTTAAAACCATTCGATTAAAGCGCGAAGTTATCGATAAAGAGCGTATTACTTATGCTTGGTTTGCCCCTGAATTAAACTACTTATTAGTAAAGCTTTATCAAATCAAAGGCAATGTAGAGCAGTTTGAAGCTCAGTTAACCGCAGTCGAAGTTAACGACTAATTACCCGAAAATAAAGTAGTAGGTTAACGCTTTGCTCACACAGCTTGATTACTTTATTAATTTTGTTTTATTAGTATTTCGGTCAATTTTCATTTTAACAGCTTTGCTTTAACTGAGTTGCATTAGCTACTCTGCTTTAGCTACTTTGCATGACCGTTACACCCTGCCTAAATAAATGCCACTGCTCGGGCTGCATTTTATGCCACTGTTCATTATTGGTCAGTGGTTGTGTTGCAATCACAGTGACAATATCTTTATCCGTTGTTTCTTTTTGAAAGTCGATAGTCACTTCAGCATCAATTAATCGCGCTTCACCAAAAGGAGCTTTTCGAGTGATCCAATGTAAATTGTTTGAACAGTACGCAAACAGGTATTCACCATCAGATAAAATAAGATTAAACACCCCGAGTTTATTAATAGTTAACGCGCATTCTGCGATAAATTGATACAAGGTTTTAGTGTCAGGCTCATGTTCACCAAATTTGTAATGCAGTTGATCTAACAACCAACAAAACGCATGTTCGCTGTCAGTTGTGCCAACGGGAATATGTGCTTTTACCGCGAGGTGTTGTTTGAAATCCGCTAATTGACCATTGTGGGCATACGTCCAGTTTTTCCCCCACATTTGGCGGATAAAGGGATGAGTATTTTCCAAACAAACTTTACCTGAATTTGCCTGACGAATATGACATATCACGGATTCGCTTTTAATTGGATATTCCTGCACAAGTTGCGCAATTTTTGACTCAGCACTTGGCTTTGGATCTTTAAAGCTGCGACAGCCTTTGCCTTCATAAAAAGTGATACCCCAGCCATCTCGATGCGGCCCAGTATTGCCACCGCGCTGCATTAAACCAGAAAAGCTAAAACAAATATCTGTTGGCACGTTGGCACTCATCGCTAACAACTCACACATAGCGCGATTTATCTCCTAATTTATCTCACGTGACTACGAGCTATACTTATAACACGAACAAATGTTTATGTACTGCCCAAGGTTATTTTATTTGTTAACCAATGCAGAAATATTGATTGAATTTGTTGTATGTTCGATCTAATCTAATGTGGTCTGACCTCTTACAGTTAAGGATAAGAAAGTGGAAACTTTAATTTGGTTAGCCAGCGTATTCATTATCAGCTGGTTTTTGGCTTATACCCGAGCTGCACTAACAACCTACACTACAATATTCGCTATATTGATGGTGGTAGGCTCTGTATTTCAAGTTGTATCAATTGTTGGCTGGATTATATTCGCCGCGATTGCATTACCATTAAACATCAGCAGTTTTAGAAAAGAGTTTATTAGTAAACCTTTACTTAACTTGTTTAAAGGCATTATGCCGGAAATGTCTCGTACCGAGAAAGAAGCGATTGACGCAGGTACCACTTGGTTTGAAGCGGACCTATTTCGCGGTAATCCCGATTGGAAAAAATTACATAACTTCCCTAAACCAAGGCTCTCAGCAGAGGAACAAGCCTTTCTTGACGGTCCGGTTGAGGAAGTTTGTCGAATGGCTGATGAATGGGAAACCACTCATGAGCGTGCTGATTTATCGCCTGAAGTTTGGCAATATCTAAAAGATAATAAATTCTTCGCGATGATTATTAAAAAAAAGTATGGCGGGTTAGAATTTAGCGCCTATGCTCAATCTCGCGTATTACAAAAACTCACCAGTCAAGGCTCTGTATTAGCCAGTACCGTAGGTGTTCCTAATTCTTTAGGCCCTGGTGAATTATTGCAACATTACGGCACCAAAGAGCAACAAAATTACTACTTACCGCGCCTAGTAAAAGGTGACGAAATTCCGTGTTTTGCCCTAACAAGCCCGGAAGCTGGCTCTGACGCTGGTGCAATTCCTGATTTCGGTATTGTTTGCAAAGGTGAATTTGAAGGTAAAGAAGTACTAGGTATGAAACTTACCTGGGACAAACGTTATATTACTTTAGCACCTGTGGCGACAGTATTAGGTTTAGCGTTCAAACTTTATGATCCTGACGGTTTAATTGGTGAAGAAAAAGACTTAGGTATTACCTGTGCATTAATTCCAACGCATTTAGATGGCGTAATTACTGGTCGCCGTCACTTCCCACTAAACGTACCATTCCAAAATGGCCCAACCCAAGGTAATGAAGTATTTGTCCCGCTTGATTACATTATTGGCGGCCCGGAAATGGCTGGTCAAGGTTGGAGAATGTTAGTTGAGTGTTTATCGGTTGGTCGTGCTATTACCCTACCTTCAACCAGTGCTGGCGGTGTTAAATCAATTGCGTTAGCTACTGGCGCATACAGTCGCATTCGTCGTCAGTTCAAATTACCAATTGGTAAAATGGAAGGTATTGAAGAAGCGTTAGCACGTATTGGCGGTAATGCTTACTTAATGGATGCGGTAACAACCATGTCTACCGGCGCAATTGATTTAGGTGAAAAGCCGTCGGTTATTTCAGCCATTGCTAAGTACCATTTAACCGAAAAAATGCGTGCATCGGTAACTGACGCTATGGACATTCACGGTGGTAAAGGCGTTTGTATGGGGCCAAGTAACTATTTAGCACGTGGTTATCAAGGCGCTCCAGTTGCTATTACCGTTGAAGGTGCCAACATTCTTACCCGTAGTATGATTATTTATGGTCAAGGTGCTATTCGTTGCCACCCTTATGTGCTTGCTGAATTACAAGCTGCTGGTAACACGGATGCAACCAAAGCGTTAGATGAGTTTGATCATGCGTTATTTGGTCATATTGGTTTTGCCACCAGCAATATCTTCCGTAGCTTATGGATGTCAATCTCTGGTGCTCGTTTTGTTAATGCACCTTATAGCGATAGCACACGTCGTTACTACCAATTAATGACGCGTTTTAGCTCTAACTTAGCCATGTTATCTGATATTGCGATGTTAAGCTTAGGCGGTGACCTTAAGCGTCGTGAACGTGTATCTGCACGCTTAGGTGATATTTTAAGTCATTTATATATGGCTTCTGCTACATTAAAACGCTTTAACGACGAAGGTCGTCAAGCTGACGATGTCACGCTTATGCAATGGGCGGTAGAAGATAGCTTATATAAAATTCAGGTAGCTATCGACGAGTTAATCGCAAACTTCCCTAGTAAACCTGTTGCCTTTATGTTGCGTGCGATTATCTTGCCATTTGGCTGTTGGTTAACTAAACCATCAGACAAGCTTGATCACGCCGTATCACGTATTTTACAAACGCCAGGCGCTGCCCGTAATCGCATCGGACAAGGCCAGTATTTAACACGTGAAGAAGGCAATACGCTTGGTATCCTTGAGCAAACCTTAGATGATATTTTAGCGGTAGAGCCAATTTTTGATAAAGTTTGCCGTGCCATTGGTAAGAAATTACCTTTCTATCGTTTAAATGAAGTTGCAGAGCAAGGCTTAGCTGCCAAAGCTATTACCGAGCAAGAAGCAGAATTGCTGATCCGAGCTGAAAAAGGTAGAAAAGCCGCTATCGATGTTGATGATTTTGACCCTTACGACTTACCGGCGAATAAAGCCATGTTAGATGAAAAATCACAAAAACAAGAGCATGCTGCCTAACTTAATAGCTAATTAAGCAAATGCTCCTATTTAAAAAACCTGCTTCGGCAGGTTTTTTTATGATTAAACATCGTTGGAAGTACTCATTTATTTATATGAAATAATTAATAAAACTTAGAAATTACAAATTTTTCAGCGTACATATGTAACAAACATAACAGTACAGTTATTAACAAATAGCGGTTAAAATAGTCTTTTGTTAAGTAACATTCGCTGAAAGTAAATTAAGCATATAAACATAAAGTTAAGGAGTGATAAACATGCTGTCTTGGTTACCTAGCTTTATTCTCTTGCCGGTTTCATTTGTTTTATTTTCATTCAATTTAGCCTTTAGTGGCTCGTTCGTTTTTTTAGGCGGATTGTTAAAGCTCCTTATTCCTTTTAAATGGTTTCACCGTATCTTATACCGTCCTATGCATACCTTTTATCGCTTATGGACTTACAACAATACATTAATCATTCGCTTAACCAATAATGTTACATGGCAAGTATCTGGTGCAGATCAACTAAACAAAGATGCTTGGTATTTAGTAATGGCTAACCATCAAAGCTGGTTAGATATTTTAGTGGTTGCAGAATTTGCGCGAACTTCCATACCTGAGCCTAAGTTTTTCTTAAAAGAATCACTGAAAAAAGTACCGTTTTTAGGGATGGCCTGTTGGGCGTTAAATATGCCGTTTATGAAGCGCTATAGTAAAGCGTTTCTTGCTAAACACCCAGAGCTTATAGGGCAAGATATTGAAACGACTAAAAAGTCTTGTCAAAGCTTTCGCGATCATCCGACAACCATTATCAACTTTGTAGAAGGCACTCGCTTTACCAGTAAAAAACATCAACAACAGCAAAGTACATTTAATTATTTATTAAAGCCTAAAGCTGGCGGCATAGCCTTTACCTTGGCTACTTTAGGTGAGCAATTTGATAAAGTGTTAAATGTCACCCTGTTATACCCAGAGAATCCAGGTCATGTGATGAAAGATATGTTATGTGGCCGTTTGACTAAAATTATTGTTCAGGTTGAGCAAATTGAAGTAAGTGAAGCGTTAATAGGTGATTATGATAATGATCCTGTATACAAGACCTCATTTCAATCATGGTTAAATCAGCAATGGCAACAAAAAGATCTAGTGATCGAAAAACTATATCGTCAAAACGAATTGGAATCGCCGGTTAAAACCACACTAAATCAACAAAGTTCATCGTAACTTAACGTATGTTTGTTTTAAGGCTTCAACAATAATACCCACACACTTACTGCTAAATTTCTCAATAACTTAGCTCAGAAAGGCTCTAGTTTAGAATGGTATATCTGCTGTACTAACTA
This sequence comes from Colwellia sp. MEBiC06753, assembly GCF_053470325.1. Classification (NCBI taxonomy): domain Bacteria; kingdom Pseudomonadati; phylum Pseudomonadota; class Gammaproteobacteria; order Alteromonadales; family Colwelliaceae; genus Colwellia; species Colwellia sp. MEBiC06753. The sequence continues at coordinate 13,956 of NZ_JBQMTM010000016.1, forward strand.
AAAAAACGCAAAGTAACCTTAAAAAAAACAACTCATACCGAAATCCAGCGCTAACGATTTAGATACTACCCCCTAATTCAACTATTATTAATGTGCTGAATCCAAGGCCTAGGTATTTAACAAGTACAAGCCGTGCAATACAAATGACATAATCACCTGTAATAATTACTTGAAATAATAATTTGAATAATTATTTTTACTTAGGGCTAAGCAAAAATTTAAATAACTGAAGTATTGGAATTTTTGTTGAGAGAACAAATGTTGAGAGAAGTATTTTGAGAAAAACTTAAAATGAAGTTTTTGAATAAATAGTGGCGGAGTGGACGGGACTCGAACCCGCGACCCCCGGCGTGACAGGCCGGTATTCTAACCAACTGAACTACCACTCCGCAGTATTTATTCGACAAATATTGTCAGCTTTGTTGCAACATAGTGGCGGAGTGGACGGGACTCGAACCCGCGACCCCCGGCGTGACAGGCCGGTATTCTAACCAACTGAACTACCACTCCGCATATAGCTTTCGCTAATGTCGCAATTTTAGCTTCTTTACATTAAGTGGCGGAGTGGACGGGACTCGAACCCGCGACCCCCGGCGTGACAGGCCGGTATTCTAACCAACTGAACTACCACTCCGCAGATAATGCAAAGTACAGAATTTTAAGTGGCGGAGTGGACGGGACTCGAACCCGCGACCCCCGGCGTGACAGGCCGGTATTCTAACCAACTGAACTACCACTCCGCGTTTAAAACTCTGCTAATCAACAACAACTCGTTGAATGCGGGCAGAATAATACGGTGATGAATGCTATCCGTCAACCACTTTTTTTATATTATTTTTCAACTGCGCAATAGATAAACAAAGCGATTGAATTAGCAACAAATATCCATTTACTTTCGTGTGATTACACGTTTTTCTTTCTACGGCTCCACCATATATAACCTACCACTAGACCTGCCAAGGTTAATACAATTGCGTTGGCAATCACAATAAAGGTTAAGCTTTGTTTTTGCTCTTCTGCCCTTCTGGCTTCTTGTTCTTGCTTAAAAATTTCCATTTCTTCGGCAAGTGTCAATTTCGGCGGTAACAACTCTTCCTCAAAAACTTCATCGTTTTCTGGTGCTACTTCGATAATTTCCCCGTTTTCACCAACTATTGTCATTAATTGTTCAGCGGTTCGTTCAACATTAAAGGTAAACTCAGGCACTATTAACCTAAACTCTCTGCCATTTACTGTGTGGCCGAAGGCGCTAACTTTAACTCGATGAATACCTGGCTCTGTATAGCTAATATCAAAAACACGTTGTGGCCCGCTACCTTCCATTATTGAAAACGGCTCTTCTTGGCGATCTGGAAAAGTTATTTTCCCTTGGAATACCATACTGTCTGGCTCTACCAATGCAGTATTAATATCTAGCAGTAGCTTATGCGGTTTATCAATATCTAACGATGGCTCTGCACTTAAAGTTATGGGTGATGGCTCAACAATTACTGGTTTCTGTCTAAGTTCCCTGCTAGCCATAGGTAAACGAATATAATATAACGGTACCCATTCACCGGGTGCAAAGTTTAAGGTAAATTCACCGGTAAAAATTCCGTCGTTGGCATATTCATCGAGGTTTCGCCCGTCATCTCGAAACGTAGTCAGTTTAACTGGCTCTGCACCAAAATTGTCGTACGCGGAATTATTGGTGCTAAAAAAGTCTACATCTACCCGGATAACATCTTTAAAGGCTGGCGTATCTATCGCCTTCGCACCATTATAAAGCTTGCCGGTAATTTTAATGGTTTCGCCTGACAATAAAATATCAGGTAACGCCTCTACTTCTATACGAACCTCTGACATCACCATTATATGGCTGCCAGGTTGTATTTGACCAATTGCCTGCCAAGGACCTGGCATCGGCTTTTTAATGTTGATCATGTCAAAAGTAAGATCATCAAACCATTGCACGGTTTTATCATCAAGTTGATTTACTTTGATTTTACTACCGTCTGGGCGCACTAAAATAACCGGTGGCGACCCCGCTTTTCGATAAAATAATAAGGTGATTTCATCAAGCTGAGCATCAATGCGAAATCTGTTATCAAAATACGGTATTTGATTAGTCACATTGTCTACATCGTAGTAATCAACTTCTGGGCTAGGCATTTTCATAGGAGAGCTGGTATTGCTAGCACCATAATTGCTAACGTCAACTCGTTCAATTTCTGTTTGCTGTTGAGCAAACGTTTGACCACAAATCAGCAACGACATCATTGCTGCTGACCAGGTTATTTTGGCCATATAGGCACTCCCCCTTTTTCATCAATCACAGCAAGCCTTTCTTGGTGTGCTATTAATTCATCGGCCGATGCCTGAATAATCTTTAACGGCGGGCGCTCTGCGGCTAACCGACGAATAGCGCCTGCTGTATCATTACCGTTACTATCATCTGAACTTAAGTTAAGCGTTTCTTGCCGACGCGTCATCTCAATGTAGACGTAGGCTAATAGCTGGGCATCAATTAACGCCCCATGGTAAGTACGGTCTATTAACTTATCAACCCGATAATGCTTAGCTAAAAAGTCGAGGGTTTTAGGTGAGCCAAATTCGTCTTTTGATACCTTTAACGTATCGGTTACGCTACAGATATCTTCAGTCATAGGTAAACCGCGGTTCGCCAAGGCAAATTCATGATCCATAAAGCCTACGTCGAATCGAGCATTATGAATAATAAGTTCAGCGCCGCGAATAAATTCAATAAACTCATTTGCCACTTGGTGAAACAACGGCTTATCAGCAAGAAATTCGTTAGTTAATCCATGAACATCTATTACTTCCTGCTCCATTTGGAACATCGGATTAATATATACATGAAAATTACGCCCAGTTAATTGGCGGTTAACCATTTCAACACAGCCAATTTCAACAATACGGTGCCCTTCTTTCGGGTTAATACCGGTAGTTTCAGTATCAAGAATTACCAACCGTTTCGCTTTGTTTAATTCAGTCACAAATTGCCTAGCCTAATTTGCTGCCAATATAATTACTGGCATTATAAAGAAAAATCATAGGATAATAACAAGGTTACACTCGTTTGACTCCATAATAAAAGAATAATAAAAGAAGTCGACATTCCGCTTCAAAATATTCCAAAAAGCTCTGTTAAAAGAAAAGGCATAGATAAATGCAAAAGCACGTAAAAATTTATACCGATGGCTCATGTTTAGGTAACCCAGGTCCTGGCGGCTATGGTGCACTATTAATTTATAAACAACACAAAAAAGAGCTTTCTGGCGGCTTTAAAGAAACCACGAATAACCGTATGGAGCTGCTAGCACCAATTAAAGCGTTAGCATCATTAAAAGAAAAATGTCAGGTCACCATTACCACTGATAGCCAATACGTTCGCCAAGGAATTACCAGTTGGATCCATAACTGGATTAAAAATAATTGGCGTACGGCCAGTAAGCAACCAGTTAAAAATGTGGATTTATGGAAAGCACTTTATCAAGAAGTACAACGCCATGACGTAGAGTGGAAGTGGGTTAAAGGCCATTCCGGCCACCCTGAAAATGAGCGCTGTGACGAATTAGCTCGCGATGCTGCAAGCGGTAAGAATTTACCTGTAGATGAAGGGTTTGGTGGCTAGTTATAAAGTATTACGTAAGGTATTAAACTTTAGGTTATTTACTATTTGTACTTGACCTACACCGCTTTATAACGAAAATACATAACATATTCCTAAAATCAAAAATTATCGACACCGTCTCTATGCAACCTATTATTACCCCGTTTTTTCATCATGATACCTATACCTTAACTTATGTCGTGCATTGTACTGAAACCAACGAGTGCGCGATTATCGACCCTGCACTTGATTTTGACATTTTTTCTGGGCAGCTCGATGTTGAATTTGCTCAGCGCATTATTGATTTTGTGCTAAATAATCACCTAAGCGTGCGCTGGATTATGGAAACTCACGCTCATGCCGATCATGTAACAGCCGCAAGTTATTTAAAAGCTAAATTAGGTGGTCAATTAGTCTGTGGAAAAAATATCACCTCAGTACAAACCACCTTTAAAACCCTGTTCAATTTATCGGAATTTGCTAATGACGGTAGCCAGTTCGATCAGCTCGTTGCAGAGGGAGACACCATTAAACTAGGGCAATTTAATTTTGAAGTGATAGACACGCCAGGCCATACGCCAGACAGTGTCACTTATGTTATTGCAGGTAATGCTTTTGTCGGTGATACCTTATTTATGCCAGATTCTGGTTCAGCGCGATGCGATTTCCCCGATGGTTCGGCACAAGCGCTATATCAGTCGATCCAAAAAATTTACGCGCTTGGTGATAACATTAACTTATATATGTGTCATGACTATATGCCTGAAGGTCGGGAAATGGCGTATTGCTGTACGGTGGCCGAGCAAAAAGCCAATAATATTCAGATTGCGGTAGAGATTACTGAACAAGAATATATCAAAACTCGCGAACAACGCGATGGCACATTAGCAGTTCCTAGGCTAATTTACCCTTCGCTACAATTAAATATTCGTGCCGGTGAACTACCGCCGCCAGCATCGAATCATAAGCATTATTTACAAATACCACTATCTGGCACGGACAAACTGAAATAGCAATTAGTCTACGTATTAGTAAAACGATGATTAACGCTCGGGTAATGGCTCAGGAAACTCTCTTAGATTAATCTTGAGCCGTTGACTGGTCATAACTAGCAAAATGCAGATAACGCCAGTCACTACTTGCACAAGCAGATTGCTTGCACTGGTTAACAAATCAAGGTAATAAGCGATAATCAACACCATCATATCAACCGCAATCGCAGCAATAACCAGCATTTTTGTATATGGCCAAAAACGTTTAACCCATTGACTAGCGTTCGGCCTTCGTAGGCTGATCAGCAATACAACTAATAGCCCTAGGCTGCCTGATATCAAGTTGACATAAAACATATGTTGATCAGGGTATACCCACTGAATTACGCCAATGCGATCATTAAAATTAGTGACTGACATCAGCCATACTAAATAACCTCGCAGTAAGAAGGCGATGGCGACGTAAAGCACTTTCGCCAACTTAACGCAATCATATTGGTCAAAATCACTGACACTAAAATTTCGAAACTGCTCGGACATAACTATTTTATTAGATGATCGGTTAGGGTTAATTGAGGTCTTATTTGACGCTTTATTTTATTGATGCTTTAGTCGGGTTGTCATTTGCCATTTGCACAGATTTGCGCTCTCGCTCATCCCATAACAAATCTTGGCCTACGGTGATCGCTCTTACAGCTTTTGATTTAAACTCTCGAATATATAAGGTGTAAACCACAAACAAGCTGGCAACAATAAAAGCCAACGGATGGAAAAACCAACACAGCACTGCTAACGAAAAATAATAAGAGCGTAAACCATAATTGTACGAATGCGCCGCTTGATCTTGCACTACTGCCATTTGTTTCGCATAACTGCGCAAATTTTCGTTAGTACCATCAATATCAATTGGCGCAGCACCAACCATCACATTTAAAAAACCATATTGGCGCATTGACCAAGTAAAGTGGAAAAATGCCACTACAAAAATAAACGTCACCAGCGCAAGTTTTAGCTGGATAGCTAAGTGATTTGAGGCATCAGCAAATGGTAATGATGCAATCACACTTTCTAAGCGCTCAATTTGAGCAAACAAAGTTAAAACACCGGCAATTACCAGTAAAGAAGTCGAGGCAAAAAACGCAATATTTCGCTCTAAATTGGCTAATAATGCAGCTTCTGTTACTCGAATATCGCGAGTCATTAATTCGTACATCCAGTGAATGCGGTGTTGGTGTAAACAACGTGCGATACAATTTGTCGTTTTGGCTTTTTTTCGGGCAAAGATTGTATAACCTACCCAACAGCCCCAAAACACCAAAATTGACGAAATATCTAACCAACTAAACGGCATAACACTCTCTTAAACTGACTCACTGCCTTTATTTAACGATAGGGTATGACATCAGACAGTTTTTTAAAACGCTTTGCCACAAAAATAGCGTTAAATTTTCTAATTTTATATTTTTGGCTCACTCAATAATTGATACAAGTTAGTAACATCATAAGCTTATGTTCTTTATCTTACGGCACTTGTCTTAAGATATTGGTTATTTATCGAATTAGCTTTGACTCAAGTTGTAACTTCATTATGGTAACGAGTTTAATTTTGTAACTTGCTCTAACAATGGAAGACTTATGCAGCTAATAAAGAAAATGGCGCAGATTGTCGTTACTAGCATGTCAGTAATGGTGTCATTTCAAAGCTTGGCCTTTACTCCTGCCCCGCTTCAAATTCCACGAGTTAATGGTGAAATCATTATCGATGCGGAGCTAAATGAACCCCAATGGCAAAATGCTAAAAAAGTACTAGTCAATAATGTCACCCGCCCCTACGAGAATATTCCTAGCCCAGTCAACACTGAAGCATTATTAATGGAAGATGGCGGTAAATTTTATTTAGCATTTATTGCAGAAGATCCAAACCCTGAGCAAATTAGAGCATACCTTAAAGATCGCGATCGAAGCTGGGGCGATGATATCGTTGGCGTAAAAATCGACACATACAACGATCAGCGCTCTGCATACCGTTTTGTGGTCAACGCACTAGGCGTGCAAATTGACGGCATTGAAAGTGAAGTGACTAAAAAAGAAAGTGATTCATGGGACGGTATTTGGCGCAGTAAAGGTAAAATAACCGAAAATGGCTATGTTGTAGAAATGGCTCTACCACTGCGTATGCTTAACTTTAACGAAGCGCTTGAGCAACAAACTTGGGGCATTGAATTAGTACGTTTTTACCCTCGTAATGAACGCCTTCGTATTTCCAATATTGAACTTGATCGCGATAACGATTGTGAAATCTGTCAAATGCACCCCGCTACTGGCTTTGCTGGCGCTAAACAAGGTGCAAACCTAACCATCACCCCAGCGCTGGTTGTTGGTAAAACAGAAAAACTTGATGATGATGGTATCTGGCAAAAAGATAATACAACTGAACCTAGCCTTGATGTGCGCTGGGGTATAACACCTGATATTCTGCTAAACGCCACCATTAACCCTGACTTTTCAACGGTAGAATCTGATACCGCACAGCTCAACATTAACAATAATTTTGCATTGTTCAATGAAGAAAAGCGCGCCTTTTTCCTCGATAATGCCGATTATTTTGATTCGAATTACAACTTAGTTTACACCCGCAATATTAATGCCCCCAACGCTGGAGCAAAGTTAACCGGCAGAAAAGATAATCATTCATTTGGTTTGTTCGTTACCGATGACGAAACAACCAATATTTTAATTCCAGGTAACCGAGCAGCAAGTGTTGCAGAAATAGAAGCAGAGTCTCAAGCTGCTGCTTTTCGTTACCGCAACAGTTATAGCCAAGATTTAACTTTAGGCTGGATATCTACACTGCGTAGTGGCGAAAATTACCAAAACATGGTGCATGGTGTTGATGCTCGTTATCGTGCTAGCCAATTCGATGTGGTTAAATTTCAAAGCTTATACTCAAATACCGAATACCCAGAAGATTTATACCAACAGTTTTGTGATGCTGACGATGTAAGCCAATGTGCACCGGAAAATATCAAGCCCTGTACTATTAACAACTGTGATGTAAACGAAAAGGTACTGCGAGCACAGCAAGACGATGCCTTTAGTGGTAATGCATTTCGTTTTGGCTATTATCATAACGACAGAGATTGGCACTATAAAGTGACTTACGATAAGCAAAATAAGGGCTTTCGTGGTGATCTAGGCTTTATAACACAGGTAGATTTTAATCGTTTTCTCATTGGCGGTGATCGCAAGTGGTATGCAAAACCGGGCACATGGTGGAATAAAATCAAAATTTATTCCGACTGGGATATTTCTCACAATGATAATGGTGAGCTTTTAGAAAAAGAATTTGACCTAAGCTTTCAGCTAAACGCCATGTATGAATCTCACTTTAACTTTTCCTACAGCAACCGAGATCGAGTCGGCAATCGCATAGATGGCTCTCGTTTAACCATTGATAACAATACGACCTTATTTACAGAAAATGAGTTTGCATTTTTTGGTGAAGTAAAACCCATTTCTGGGCTGTACCTCAATACCCGTTTCGGTTGGGGTGATAAAGTTGATTTATTAAATAATCGACTTGGTTATAAAAAAGAAGTTCGGCCAACCATTAATTGGAATGTTAATCGACACTTAGAATTAAAATTACGCCATACGTTTCGAGAGCTTAATGCCGATGGTGCGAATGTGTTTACAGCGCGTTTGACTGACTTTAGAACAACTTATCAATTTAACGTGCAAAGTTTTCTACGCTTAAGTTTAATCTACAACAACACAACCCGTAACGCTGACAACAACCCACTAGTTGATCCTGCAGATATTACAGCTCATAGTCGCGATCTTTCAGCTCAGCTACTTTATGCCTATAAAATCAATCCACAAACAGTATTTTATCTCGGTTATTCTGAACATCAGTATGGCGAAGATGCATTTAATGAGATGGAAAAAGACCTGCGTAGTGCCTTTATGAAGTTTAGTTATGCCTGGCTTAGCTAACATTTTTGCACTTAAGCATAATTGCACATGAGCAATATCTAACAAAGGTCTGATTATCAGGCCTTTTTTAATTAACAATTGTTTAATGGTTAAGAATTTGTCACAATTATTGAAGAATATTTATTCATTCTGCTTTTTATCAATAATAAAAAAAATTAATCAAGGCATTCAAAGATGTACGCCAAAATTTGTAAAGGATTACTTGTCAGTTTACTCGGGTTATCGTCATTAACACTTGCTAACCAGTTTGACCAACAAGCGCAACAACAGCTCTCTATTCCCTATGTTGATTTACCAGTAACCATTGATGGTGAACTAGATGATGAAATTTGGCGACATGCCAAAGTGATCATGCTCGACACCGTCACTAGCCCTTATGACAACACCCCAAGCCCAGTTAAAACTGAAGCACGAATTGTCGATAATGGTAAAGAGCTCATATTGTCGTTTATTGCTGATGATCCTAACCCTGAGCAAATTATTGCTTCGATAGGTGAGCGTGACACCAAATGGTTTGATGATGTCGTCGGCATCAAAATCGATACCTTAAATAACCGTAGAATCACCTACAGTTTTTTCGTAAACCCGTATGGCGTTCAAAACGATGAAACTTACAACGAAATTACCGATCAGCTTAATGAGTTATGGGACGGTATTTGGCAATCATTTGGCAAGGTGACCCAAACTGGCTATCAAGTTGAAATGGCGATCCCCTACCATATTTTAAACTTCGATGAATCCCAAACGATAAAACAATGGCCATTTGAACTAGTTCGTGTATATCCACGTGATAAGCGTTTGCGCCTTTCCAATATCAAACTCGATCGTGATAACGCTTGTTGGGTTTGCCAATATCCAATGGCACAAGGTTTTGAGCAAGCAAAAATTGGCAGCAATATTCAACTTACGCCAGCGCTAGTTGCCAGCTACGAAGAATCACGCGATTTATTTAGTGAAACGCCTGTTTGGCAAGATGATACCAGTGTAGAGCCAAGCTTAGACTTACGTTGGGGTATCAACCCTAAAACCCTATTTAATGCCACAATAAACCCTGATTTCTCTACCGTTGAAGCTGATGCGGGGCAACTCAGCGTTAATAAAAAGTTCTCACTGTTTTATGATGAAAAACGTGCTTTCTTTCTAGAGAACAACAACTTTTTTGAAGGGATTACTAATTTAGTCTACACCCGTAACATTGCCGATCCTGACTACGGGGTAAAAATTACCGGTAGCCAAGATGCACACAATTACGGCGCGTTTATTAGTCATGACGCTGAAACCAACTTTATTTTATCAGGTAACTTAAGTGCGCAAATAGCGTCACTCAATACAGAAAGTCATTCTGCTGCATTCCGTTATTTATATGATGTCAATCAAGATATGACCATAGGTCTAACTTCTACGTTACGTAAAGCGGATGATTATCATAATTATGTCGCTGGCGTTGATGGCAGTTATCGATTAGATGGTGCCAATTTATTTGCCGCCCAAGCATTAGTCAGTAATACCGAGTATCCTGACGAGCTGTTTAATGACTTTTGTTGGGGTGATTGCAATCAACTACCTGAACGTTGTGAGTTCGGTGACTGCGCATTTAATGAACAAGTGTTGCGAGCTAAAAAAGATGGCGATTTTAGTGGCAACAGCTACAAGCTAGGCTATTACCACCAATCTGAATACTGGCAAATAACTGCTGAGCGCTCGAGCTTTAGTGATGACTTTCGCGCAGATCTTGGCTTTGTTAACCGCATCGACTACCTAGACGATAGCATTAATATTAAACGAACATTTTACCAAGATACTGACGCTTTATGGTCAACGTTTGAACTCGGTGGAAAATATAGTATTCAGCACAATGACAATGGCGAATTAATTAATCGCGACAATACGCTTTATTTCTATGCCGATGGCCCTATGCTCTCTCGTGTAGAGCTGTCATTGATTGATGCAGATAAAACTGGTCTTCGCGTCGACGGTAGTTTGTTAGCTATTCTCGGAAACACCCAGCGTTTTAACGAACAGCAATTACATTTGTTTGCCCAAATCAGACCAACCAATACCACCTATTATTCAATTGATAGTACGATTGGCGACAAAATTGACTATGATAACAATCGTTTAGGTGAAACCTTCGAAATCACTGGGAATTTTACTTGGCACCCCAATCAACATTTGGAAATAGATATTTATCATACCTATAGCCGATTAGATGCGGATAGCTTAAGTGGCACCAATGATGAAGTATTTACCGCAAACCTAACCGATGCACGAATACGCTATTATTTTGATGTTGCCAGCTCAATTAAACTCAGCATGGTGTATCAAGACATTGCCTATAACCCAGAAAATAATCCGTATTATTTCTTTAGTGAAACCGAGCGCAGTTTAGCTACGCAATTAATTTACTCCTATAAAGTCAATCCACAAACGGTGTTTTTCCTAGGTTATTCAGACAACAGTTTTGAAGACGATTATTTAGGTAAATTAAAACAATCACAACGTACTATTTTTTCAAAAATTAGTTACGCTTGGCGCTAATAATAGAGGCTACTAAAAAGTGAAGTCGTATTGCAAAACAACTGCTCAAGGATTTACCCTAATTGAACTAGTCGTTGTTATCGTGATTTTAGGGGTATTAGCGGCAACGGCCCTACCTAAATTTATTAACTTGTCAAACGATGCAAAAGCCAGCGTACTCACTCAAATTAAAGCGACGGTTAAAGCGGCAAATCAACTATTAACGTTAAAGTCAAAGATGCCCAGCTATACTACTCAACCGGTACCTGGTCGCAATGATTTAATCGATATTGACTTAGATAACGATGGCATTATCGATTTGGCTAAAGGTGTCGATGTGCGTTTAAAGTGGCATTACCTTGATAATACCGATGTCTATAAACGTATAGAGCTATCTGATCCGTTTATTTTTGAAGAGCAAGGCATAGATTTCACTTACATAGGTTACGACGTTAACAGCAATGGTGAAGTAAAAGACGATGGCTGTTACTTTCTTTATACCCAAGCTCAATCTGCCAGTGTTCAACCAAGCTATGACATAGTGAGTGACGGTTGTTAATTACAATTTTTAAATAAGTTTATTTAAATTTAACCGTTTTATTTGAGCGTTGATACGTGCGTTGCTCTGGTGTAGTCCACTCACCATTTTTTAAATAACTGGTGGCAATATTCATCGTATTTCCGTTAAGTGAGCTGGTTGATTTCACCTGAGTAATGCCATCTTTATTGCCAGTAACTTGCTCATAAGCAATAAAGCTATTCACGCCTGTCATTTCCATCCAGCCTTGGGTATAAAAGCCAGCAGTAGTAAAATAATAAAACACGATTTTATTTTGCTTTTTATCAAAAAATATTAATGACTCACCACCATAGGCGCCTTCATTAATAGAGTGCAAAGTCCGTATTGTTGTGCCATTAAGTGCCCGCTCCCACTTAGAGACATCAAGTACTTTCTCCTGCCCTGGCTGAACGGCAAAGTTTGACTCCCATGTGCCGAGATAAGGTTCAAAGACTTTGAGTGGTTCAACTAACGATGTTGGTTTAGCGATTTGATCATTGGCTTGCGAACTAAAAATGCCAACAGCAAACAAAAATACAGTGCATTGAAATGCTAATTTAACAAATCTCTTCATAAGTTCCGCCTTACTTTTGTGGTAAAAATTAACGTGATAAAAATTAACGTGGTTAAAGTTAACGTGTAAAAGTTTATTTGTTACTGCTTTTTGCACCAATTACTATTGCCATAATAATTATCACAAGTATATATACCCTGTAAGCCAAGCTAGTTAAACAGGTTCAGAATAACTTTAATTACAATAACAGTTAAAGCTTAGCCTGATTTTCTGAATTACCGGTACTGGTTATTACTACCGTTGACGAAATTTTATCTTGTATTGCTTGGCGATTAGGATCCCAGATAATTTGTAGAAACCCTAACAAACCTGTAGCTAAACCTGCGCCATAACCGCCGTATCGGCCAAAACTGTCCCAAACGCTTAATGGCGTTCCATCCAGTTGAATAACGCGAATGCCCATTAATTTCTTTCCAGGTGTTTGCCCCTGCCATAAAGCGGTAAACGCAGTGAAATATAATGCCGCCCAGCCAAAGCCTAAACCAAGATCGTTAATAATGCCTTTAAACCACTCAATAATTGAATGGGAAGAATTATCTTGTTCAACAGTTGGCTCAATTCCATTTTTAGCAATTTGTTGTTGGACATCATTTGTGATTGCTTGCCCAAGGTTTTCTTTATTTAACTTCGTATTGCTACTCTTTTTATTTAGCCCTGAATTTGATGCTGACTCTTCTGCCATTATTTGCTGACCAAGATCATCGGCCAATAGCTGGTGTAACTTTTGGCGTTCCGGCGCCTCTAAATTCGTTTGCTCAGTCATGCCTTCAATAACATCATCAAGATCATCAATTTTTTCTTTAACTGCTACCTCGGCAATTTGTGTTAACAATGGGTTAAATTCACCATGCCAACAATCAATTGACTGACAAGCACTTTGCTTTTTAATGCTAGCAACCTTAGCGACAATCGCTGCTATTTTAATGGTTGAACTTAAACTCAAATCTTCGGCTGTTACAACATTAGCGCTATCGTTAGTTGAAGCAGATTGATCAAATTCAGCAATAATTTTAGGTAATACATCTAGCAGCATGACGAATAAAATAAAGGCACCAATAGCTCTCATTATTGTGCGTCTGCGTCGGCCCTTGACCTTGCCCATTTTTTCCGCGCGCTTATTATTCCCTAAACGATACGCAACAATCGCAAAGGTTAACGCCAGTAATTCGCCTGGAGCGCCACTTAACATAGCAATTAAAAACATATCAAAGGTAATTGCAATAGCGCGACGCCAAGGTTTTGCTAGCGGCACGCCAAATAGGGTTTTATCAATTTCAAACGCGAACGGCGTTAAGATTTGACGCGTTTCTTCATTGGACATAGCATGCGCTTCAGTCGGATCTGAAGGCCTTGCCGCTTTACTTCCTTTGTTATGATCGACTGACTTATTTAACGAACTATCAGTAACTGATCTAGCGGGAATTTTATCGTTCATCTCTTTGTCCATGTGTAATTATGCTCTTAACGCCGGTTTTTTTAATCCTACAATAGCGCTTTAATCCCTTGTGTTAGCCCAGCAATGGTCATTGGGTACATTTCCTTATTTACCAACTGCTGCATAATTTGTATCGATGGATAATAACGCCACGCCTGTTCAGGTTGAGGGTTAAGCCAGATAACTTTATCAAAATGATCGGTTACTCGCTCCATCCAAACACTACCCGGCTCTTGATTCCAATGCTCAACACTACCACCAGGATAAGTAATTTCATAAGGCCCCATAGTAGCATCGCCAACAAAAATCACTTTATAATCACGACTAAATTTGTGAAGTACATCAAGTACATCCATACCTTCGTTATAGCGCCTAGCATTATCGTGCCATACTTGCTCATAAAGGCAATTGTGGAAATAAAAGAATTCTAAGTGCTTAAATTCGGTATGCACTGCTGAAAACAGTTGCTCACACACTTTGATGTGATCATCCATCGAGCCGCCAACATCAAAGAACATCAATACTTTTACCGCGTTATGACGTTCTGGTTTCATTTTTATATCAAGATAGCCTGCATTTTTTGCGGTGGCGGCAATAGTATCATCAAGCGCTAACTCATCACTGGCACCGGTTCGGGCGAATTGTCTAAGTTTTCTTAATGCCACTTTTATATTGCGCGTGCCGATTTCAACTTGATTATCTAAATTGCGATATTGGCGCTTATCCCACACTTTAACTGCTTTCCGATGACGCGATTCTTTTTGACCAATACGCACACCTTCAGGATTATAACCATAGGCACCAAATGGTGACGTACCGCCTGTACCGATCCATTTATTACCACCTTGATGACGTTTTTCCTGCTCTTTTAGGCGCTCAGCTAACGTTTCCATCAACTTTTCAAAGCCACCTAATGCATCAATCGCCGCTTTCTCTTCTTCGCTTAGCGTTTTTTCCAGCTGTTTACGTAACCACTCATCTGGAATATTCGATAAATCAAGGTCAAGAGATTCAACACCTTTAAAATAATCAGCAAAAGCCCGATCATAGCGATCAAAATAACTTTCATCTTTAACTAAAATTGCCCGACTAACGGTATAAAAACTATCGATATCAGCAAACACTACATTTTTTTCTAGCGCGCGAATTAAGTCGAGCAACTCTCGAATGGTACAAGGTACACGGTATTCTCTTACCTTTAAGAAGAAGCCAATTAACATAGCTTTTAGCGACCTGAACGATTCATAAAGGCTAGCTTTTCAAATAAATGAACATCTTGCTCATTTTTTAATAGCGCGCCATGTAATGGAGGGATCGCTTTAGTTTGCTGAGTTTCTCGTAATACTTCAGGTGAAATATCTTCAGCTAACAGTAGTTTTAACCAATCAATAAGTTCTGAAGTTGACGGTTTTTTCTTTAAGCCAGGTATTTCTCGCAAATCAAAAAATACCGCTAGCGCTAGGTCTAATAAGGCCTTTTTAATATTTGGGAAATGCACATCAACAATGGCTTGCATTTCATCCGCTTCTGGGAAATTAATGTAATGGAAGAAACAGCGGCGTAAAAAGGCGTCCGGTAGCTCTTTCTCATTATTAGAGGTGATAATCACGATTGGTCGCTGTTTCGCAACTACACGCTCTTGGGTTTCATAAACAAAGAATTCCATTTTATCGAGTTCAAGTAATAAATCGTTTGGAAATTCAATATCTGCCTTATCAATTTCATCAATTAGCAAAATCGGACGTTGTTCATGGGTAAATGCCTGCCAAAGCTTACCTTTGACAATGTAGTTACTAATATCTTTTACTTTTTCATCACCCAGTTGGCTGTCACGTAAACGTGATACTGCATCATATTCATATAAGCCCTGTTGCGCTTTGGTGGTTGATTTTATATGCCAAGGAATAAGCTCGGTCTGTAAACTGGCAGCAAGCTGTTCTGCCAACATAGTTTTACCAGTGCCCGGCTCCCCTTTGATTAACAACGGCCTTTCTAAAGCTATTGCAGCATTAACAGCAAGTTGTAATTCTTTTGATGCAATATATTCATCGGTACCGGTAAATTGAGACATGTTTAATTCCAAAACCTTTTAAAAATAAGTTAATTGTAATGACTAAATTCTATAACAATTCAATTATTTAATGCATCAACAGCAACTGAATAATTTCCATTAACCAGCCAATTAGCTTATTCCAGACAATTTTTGCCATAAAAACCTTGTTTACTATCACCTAGTTTTGTTTTTAATTGAGCTTCTTATTCCTTTTTTGCATATAAGATATAACGAAAAAGCACTTTGATTTTTACCAATACCCGCTAATCTAGGCAGGTAGAGAAACGATGCTATATTATTATCAACAGTGTTTAAGACGAGCTGTTAAAAATGCGCCGTTTACAAAGAAACAACAGGACCTAATCATGACTAATATTTTTCAAGACAACTCAACTAGCATTGGCAACACACCACTGGTTAAGTTAAACCGAGTAACGAGCGGAAACGTATTTGCTAAAATCGAAGCACGCAACCCAAGCTTCAGTGTCAAGTGTCGTATCGGTGCCAGCATGGTTTGGGATGCAGAAGAAAAGAATTTACTTGGCGAAGGTAAAGAAATTATCGAACCAACCAGTGGTAATACCGGTATTGCCCTTGCGTTCGTTGCGGCGGCGAGAGGCTACCCAATTACATTAACCATGCCAAATACCATGAGCTTAGAACGTCGTAAATTACTTGCGGCACTTGGTGCGAAATTAGAGTTAACCGAAGGTGCCAAAGGCATGAAAGGCGCAATTGAAAAAGCGCAAGAAATTCGTGACTCTGATCCAGAGCGTTATGTATTACTTGGTCAGTTTGATAACCCTGCCAACCCGAAAATCCATGAAGAAACTACTGGCCCTGAAATTTGGCAAGACACCGACGGTAACATTGACGTATTTGTTGCAGGTGTAGGCACCGGCGGTACGATTACAGGTGTAAGTCGCTACATTAAAAATACTCAAGGTAAAGCCATTACCACAGTTGCGGTAGAACCAGTTGACTCACCTGTTATTACTCAAGCTAAAGCAGGCGAAAAATTAACGCCAGGTCCTCATAAAATTCAAGGCATTGGCGCTGGTTTTATCCCTGGTAATTTAGATTTAGCTTTAGTCGACGCTGTTGAACAGGTATCGAATGACGATGCTATGGCGATGGCCCACCGTTTAATGAAGGAAGAAGGTATTTTAGCCGGTATTTCTTCAGGCGCTGCCGTAGTAGCGGCTAGTCGCTTAGCAGAGCGACCAGAGTATGCTGATAAAAATATTGTTGTGATTCTACCAAGTTCAGCTGAGCGTTACTTATCAAGCCCCTTGTTTGGTGATAGTTTTACTGAAAAAGAATTAGTACAGTAGTTTAAATAACTGACTAATTTATTTAAAAAAGGCGCTGTTAGCGCCTTTTTTCGTGCAAGTTATTGGTAGTTATGCTTAAAATATAACAAACAAGTACTTTCACTGAATTAACCGTATGAAATTTATTATAAGTATAGTTACAGCTCTTTCCTTATTTTTAACTGGCTGTAGTACAGAAGAAGAAATCACTGAAATACCTAATCCTGAACTGGTTGCCATCGCATTTTTTGATGCGCTTTATAACCAAAAAGACGTTAAAAAAGCCGCGTCTGTATGCTCACCAAAACTCTCTCGTATTTTATTACACTATAAGTCACCGACCGCGGTTGGCCGTCACTTATTCAATATGTCATATGACAAAGTCGAAATTAAAGCAGATGACAGCGGCGTAAAAGTACGAGAGCAGTTTAAAGATAGCGCCACCGTTACCTTATACTTCGATGGCTATTACCATGACGAGCGCTTAAAAGAAGTAAAAAGACTGAGCTTAGTTCAAATTGATGATCGCTGGGTTATCGATAAAATTTTAAAAGATCCATTTTAAAAAGCATGTTTTATAAGGGCACTCATGTTTTATTGGGGCACGCTGTAGACATCTGAAAATAGAAAAAGCGGCTTTGGCCGCTTTTTTAATGAAAGAAATATTTGGTTATTTCGCCAGCACTAGCCCTTCTCGCCTTGGATCCGCACCGCCTCGCAATTGACCGTTATTTAGTTCTATTGCTTGTATGCCACTGTTTAAGTCTCTGATCTGAACCTTATGCCCTTTAGCTTCCAACATTGGCGCCAATTCAGTAATAGCAGTACCTTTTTCTAGCGTTGTCACTTTATTGCGGTTAGTCACTTTAGGTAAGTTAATCGCTTGTTGTGGATCGAGTTGCCAATCTAATACCCCAACAATTGTTTGTGCGACATAGTTAATAATTCGACTGCCACCCGGCGAGCCAACAATAAGTTTTAAACTATCATCTTTATTAAACACCAACATAGGCGCCATCGAACTACGTGGTCGCTTAAATGGTTCTACGCGGTTTGCTACCGGCTGACCATTTTTATTTGGCGATAACGCAAAATCTGTTAGCTGATTATTTAAAATAAAGCCATTAACCATCACCGCTGAGCCAAACGCCATTTCGACACTGGTCGTCATTGAAATGGCGTTACCATCACCATCAATAATAGCAATATGGCTAGTTGAAGGACGCTCGAAGCTATCATCACTGGCGTAAACCAATTCTTTAACTGGTTGCCCTGCTTCTGCCAACCCCATATCTTTTTTAGGGTTAATTAGTGCCGAGCGCGAGGCTAGATATTCACCGCTAACTAACGCTTGAGTAGGCACTGTGACAAAATCGCTATCAGCGACGTACTTCTCGCGATCAGCAAAGGCTAGTCTTGAACTTTGAGTAAATAAATGAATGGCATCAAGAGAATTGGCAGGCATATCCGCTAAATTAAACGGCGCTAATTGCCCAAGAATCTGAATCACCGCAATGCCACCTGAACTTGGTGGCGCCATGCCGCAAAGTTTGTAGTCCCGATATTCACCACACACCGGTTTACGCCATTTTGACTGGTAATTCGCCATATCTGATAACGACAAAACACCTGGCGCAATAGCTGAGTGATTTACCGCATTAACAATGTCTTGGGCGATTTCACCTTGGTAAAAGGCTGAAATTCCTTGCTCAGCAATTTGACGATAAGCCTTGGCAAGTGGCTTATTAATTAAAATGTCACCTGCTTTGATTGCTTTGCCATCAGGGTAAAAATAGCGATTTATTTCATCTAATTTGCTCATACCTGGATTTAATTGCATCGCCACCAACTTTTCTAAACGAAGCGAAACAATAAAACCTTGTTCTGCAAGAGTGATAGCTTCATCAAATAGTGATTTCCACGGTAACTTGCCATATTTGTCATGGGCGGTTTTTAAACCATGTAAAACCCCTGGCACGCCCACTGAACGGCCACCCACTACTGCGTCTATCCAGCGAATGGCTTTACCTGACTTTTCAACAAACATATCAGCACTGGCTTTTTCAGGCGCCGTTTCACGGCTGTCGATCGTTTCAAGCGTTTGATCTTTCTCATTCCAGTGCAAAATAAAGGCGCCACCGCCAATTCCTGACGACTGAGGTTCCACTAACGTTAACACCAGCTGCACGGCAATGGCAGCGTCAATAGCACTACCACCTTTTGCTAGGATATTAAAACCTGCTCGGCTGGCATAAGGATTGGCAGCTGCCACCATATATTCACTGCCAACCACCACTTGCTTTTCGGTTATACCCGTTGCGGCTTCTGGTTCACGAGTTTCCTGTACTTTCCCCGCGCTTGTTGCATAACTATTATCAGAAAATAATAGTGAGCCACTTAATGCTGATATCAGCACGGCTAAAGGTAAAATATTTGATTTCATTAACATTAAATTTCCAGATTATTTCCTAAACGATAACTGAATTTGGTTTAACTGCGCAAAACTTTTTACTAATTCATCATATTTGTTCGGCGAGTTTTCTAACAAGCCTAAAGCCAAACAACTGGCTTCTAAAGTTGATAATGCCGCCTTTTTGGTCGTTTTTCTGATCAAGTATTTTCCCTCAACTCCTTCAGGCAAACGTAAGCACTTAAGTTGCTGTAAACCACTCGATAATTGATACATTTTGTAGACTTTTTTCCAAGTACCATCGAGTACAATCAGTGTGATATTTTCTAACGATTGTACCGAGCCACTATTAACAAATGTCGTTATATCAAGTGCTTTTGGGTCTGGGTATAACACGCATAATTGCCGCGAAGTATTATTTAAAAAGTCCTGAAACTCTTGGTGCTGATCAAAATTTTCACCAACAAAAGTCTGGGTATTCTTAAGTGAATTAGTTAATAGGTTGACCGTACCTTTGGGGTGATTTACTTCCTTAGGATGCTGAAGTACAACTAATTCCACGTCGTTCGCCACCGCAGTAAATAAATGGCAAATACACACTGATGCTGGTCGTTGGCATTTTGTGCAATAGGCTCTAGCCATCGCTATTACTTCTCTTTACACTTATTAGTTCTTTTAGACCTGATCATACACAAGGCTAAGCCACTTTGCTTTCGAAAAAAACAACCAAAATTGTCAATCATTGTTTCCCTGCTGCACTTGTGGCTTTTATTGCACTACTCACTTTTGTTTTCAACCAATTTGTCGGTGTCTTTGAATACGACAAAACAGCGATACTCGCCGGAGAATACTGGCGTTTACTTACTGGGCACTTTTTTCATACCAATGGCTTTCATTTGCTATTAAACCTTGCAGGTTTAACACTGCTAACATTTTTACATTGGCATTTTTATCACACAAAAACTTATCTAGGTTTATTCATATTTTGTTCGCTTTTTATCAGTATTGCGTTATTAGAATTTTCAGAGCTTTCTCGGTATGTAGGTTTATCAGGCGTACTTCATGGCATTTTTGCCTGGGGTGCATTAAAAGATATTTTAGCGAAAGAAAAAACTGGGATATTTTTATATTTAGGGCTTTGGGTAAAAGTAGTTTTTGAACAACTTAATGATGAAAACCAAGCGTTAGCCGATTTAATTGAAGCCAGTGTCGCCATTGATGCTCATTTATGGGGAGCGCTAGCCGGCACACTCTATTTTTTAGTTGTCTATTTTTTAACGCCAGTTAATAATGATGTGAGCTCGTCAAGCACTAACAATAATTAAAAAGCAGTTGAATGAGAAAAACACTCGCCACCTTAATTTTATTTTTTGTGTCAAACACTGCAATTGCGCAGCAGCCCGACACGATCCGGTTTCTTACCGAACATTTACCACCATTTCAAATTTACGATAAAGGGGAAGTTGGCGGTTTTACCACTGAAATAATTGATACGGCGTTAAAAACGACATCGCTAAACTATAAGTTTACCGTCTACCCTTGGACTCGCGCTTACAATATGGCGCAAAAGCTCAAAAATACCTGTATCTATTCAATCGCCCGAACGCCGGAGCGTGAACCATTATTTAAGTGGCTACAGGTGATAGCCCATTCAGACTCGACCTTTATCGGGCTTAGCGACGATAAACATATCAAGATAAATTCTATAGAAGATGCCAAACGCTACAAAATTGCGGTAATACGAGATGATGCGACCCATCAAATATTACTTAAAAAAGGCTTTGAAGAAGGAGTTAACTTATTCGTCGTAAACAACACCTACTCTTTGCTTAAATTATTAGTTCAGCGTAAAGGTATTGATTTGATTTTGGCCGATATCATGACTGTACAATACCGTGCAGCATTTGATGGGCTATCCCCTGATTTATTTAAACCTTACTATAAACTTAATGAAAAGCCGCTAGACTTTTATCTCGCGTGCAGTTTATCAACACCTGATGAAACAGTTTCAACCATCAATAATGCCCTGACAGAGCTTATTACATCAGATCAGCAACAGGCCATTATCCAACGTTGGAAACGCCAAGCACTTGAAAAGCCAAAGGAATAAGCACAGGGCTTAATATTGCCGTTATTAATGCCGACAATATTAGCGCCAGCGAAGAAAATGCGCCATGTTCGTAGCTTAATGGCGTAATACTAGCGGTTCCTAAGGCATGACTAGCACAACCTATTGCTAAGCCTTGTGACTTTTTACAATGCACGCCACAAACACTCAATATTTTAGGCCCTAACGCTCCGCCAACAAAGCCAGCAACAATAATAGCGACAGCAGTAATAGCAGCAACACCGTTTAGTTGTTGTGTCAGTGCTAAACCAATGGGTGTTGTTACAGATTTAAGCGATAACGAAACGGCAATATCAGTTTGCCTAAACAGCCAAACAGCCAAAATGCAATTAGCCACTAAAGTAATAGCTATGGTAGATGCTAGTACTATCAGCACTTGTTTTATTTGCGACCTAATAATCTGCAATTGTTGATATAACGGATAACCCAGCGCGACAATTGCTGGTTCTAGCAAATAGCTAAAAATTTTAGTCTGTTGATAATATTGTTCAAACGACACATTAAAGTTCATTAACATAGGAATAATCACCAACATACTAAGTAGCATTGGGTTTAGCCAAATTAGCTGACTTTTTTGTTGAATGATATAGAACAGTTGATAGATACAAACTGTTGCTAAGCAATAAATAATAAAGGCGGTCACACTAAAAGAAAGCATACTTAGTCACTCCCTCTAGTTACTGATTTTTCTTGCTCAGTGTTTTCTTGAATAGTGTTTTCTTGAATAGCTTTTTCCTGTTTAGCTAAGCTAAATTGGTAAGCCTTACCCACTAATACCATCAGCAATATTGTCGTCACTATGGTAAACAGTAATAACCCTAGTCCATTGGCCTTCAACAAATCAAAGTAGTTCATAATGCCAACACCTGCTGGCACAAAACAAACCCCTGTATACTTAATTATCCATTCAATTGTTTGTTTGATCTGGTCTGCTTTAAACACTTCAGTATTTAAACCAATTGCAAAATAAAACATACCATAAAGACTAGCCGGTATTATTGGTACAATATGCTGAGTAATATAGCCAAGCGCTAAACACAAAAAGATAACGAAAACACTGTAAATATGGGACAAAGTGATTTGAAATTAACGGAAAATTGTAAGGTCATCTTAATCATAAACCAGCGAAAAGTCATTGCTTTAAACTGACTTTCACAAACGCTGTAGCGAATATTTACCTCTCGATATTATTAACTGCTAAAAACAAAAACGCGCCAATATATAGCGCGTTTTTACTTCTATTATTCGAAAGTTAAATAGCTTTTCTTTACATTCATATGTTTGAAAAGCTAACGGCTACTTATAGTGTTTGCTCGAACAATTTATAGATTCGACGATATTCATTTAACCAAGAGCTTGGCTGAACGAAGCCGTGAGGTTCTACAGGGTAAATAGCTGTTTCAAAGTCTTGCTTTTCAAGCTCTATTAACCTTTGCACCAATCGTACCGTGTCTTGGAAAAAGACATTGTCATCAACCATAGGCGCATTAATCAGTAATGGCTTATTTAGACCTTCAGCAAAATAAATTGGTGAACTACGCTCATAAGCGATTGGATCGACACCTGGTGTGTTCAAAATATTGGAAGTATAACCATGGTTATAATATGCCCAATCACTTACTAGACGAAGTGCCGCACCTGATTGGAAAGTTTCAGGTTCAGTAAACAATGCCATAAGTGTAAGAAAACCACCATAAGAGCCACCATAAGTACCAATGCGATTACGATCTACATTGGCATTTTCCACTAGCCATTCAACACCATCAAGCATATCTTGCACTTCAGGTTTACCCATATGACGGTAAATTGCCGTACGCCAATCACGGCCATAGCCTTTAGATGCTCGATAATCCATATCAATTACCGCATAACCTTGCTGAACTAACATTGAATGGAACATAAATTCTCTAAAGTAACCTGACCAGCCTAAATGGGCATTTTGTAAATAGCCAGCACCGTGACTAAACATTACTGCACGTAACTTTTCCGACTTTTTATCAAAATCTTTTGGCAAGTATACACGAGCATAAATTGGCTCTTGCTGATGACTTGAAGGAATAGCAACTACAGTAGGCGCAACCCAAGGCATAGCTTTGAATTCTTCTGAAACCGTATTGGTAATTTGCTTAGACTGCCCATTACTACCAAGCTCTTTAACAAAAAGCTCCGCTGGCATAGTTACTGTCGATGACGCTAACAGTAATTTGCTTTCATCTGGGCTTAATGCGTAATCAGTTACCCCTTCAAAGTTTGTATGTTGAGTAATTTTGCCATCAGTTACATTGACAGAATAAATTTCATAAATGCCTGGATGTTTTATATTGGCTTTAAAGTAAAGCGTTGAACCATCTAATGTTTTGCTAACATTACTAACAACAAATTTGCCAGAAGTAAGCGCTTTTGCTTTACCTTTAATGGTTTTGATATATAGCTGTGAATAACCCGACTCTTCTGACAAATAGTAAAGTTGCCCGTTTGTACCTAACCAATCATATTCATTGAATGTGTAATTAATCCAGGCATCATCATGTAAGCGATGTTGTTGAACTAACTTATTTTCCAAT
The DNA here is from genome assembly GCF_053470325.1 of Colwellia sp. MEBiC06753. Taxonomy (NCBI): domain Bacteria; kingdom Pseudomonadati; phylum Pseudomonadota; class Gammaproteobacteria; order Alteromonadales; family Colwelliaceae; genus Colwellia; species Colwellia sp. MEBiC06753. Next base: position 38,110 of record NZ_JBQMTM010000016.1, read on the forward strand.
AAATTTACTGATGCAAGCCAACGGTCTTTGTTGTCCCAAGCTTCTAGCATTACCGCTACGTTTTTACCGTCTGCTTGCCATTTAATTGGCTGGTTCATACGCATTACATGAATATTTCTTGACGAAGAAGTTGATTGATAGCTTTTGCCTTCACGCTCTGCGTTTTCTTTTTTTACTGACGCCAATACATCTTGATCAAACCCTTGTAGCTGATCATAGCTTAATGGGAACTGCTGACCTGAGGTTAAATCCAGAAGCAATAACTGCTCTTGATATTGACGTTCATCAGCAACTCGCGCCCTAACTTTCTCCGCTTTAACCATAGCGTCTTCAGAAATATAGTTAGGCATGATATCGCTATCAGCTCGGCTCGGTTTATCGTCTGTTATGCTGATCAACAGTTTGTCACCATTTGGCGATAAACTTGAATGAACTAATCGTTTTTTATCCCCCAAATAAAACTCAGTTTGGGTAATCGTACTATTTTGTGCTTTTAATCGTTCAGCTTGATCATTTTTCAACTGACGATTGCGTTTAGTTAACGCAATATAGTCAATTAGTGTTTGTTGTTCTTTAGCAATATAACTTTCGTTGTCTTGTTTAGCGTTAGGATCGGCAATAAATTTTAAGCTAGCCAGCTCTATGATGCGGTTGCCATTTAGCTGATGACGATAAAACTTATGACCTACGCGATATGCAACGTCACCGTTATTTAAAAACATCACATCGGTTTCAGCATCCGATGTATACGTCAGCTGCGACACCACACCCGACGCTATTTCTTTAACAAAAACATTGCCCTTAAATACATAAACTCGGTGAGTACCTGATGCATTCGTTTGACCATTTTGATCAGCAGCCACATGTAAGTGAGCATTATTTACTTGCTCAGCACTATCAATAGCCGCTAATGAAACTTGAAATAAATCACGTAACGGGCTGCCCTGCTGCTTTTGATGGTAATAAATATGTTGGCTGTCTGCACCCCAATACCACTGCTGAGGAGCGTTGCCCATCCAATCGGGATCACTCATGATTTTTTCTAGCGTGATTGGCTGTTCAGGGTTATTAACTTGAGTGTTTGGGGAAGTAATCGCTAATGGCACAACCGCAGCAGGTTGTGCACTATTGTGAGCGCTTGTTTGTTGAGTTGTCGATGCGCATGAAGTAATGGCTATCGCGATGGACGCGGAAATTATAAGTTTTTTCATGATCTGGTAGAATAGTTTCGTTAATCACAATAAATCGAAGTTTTAGTTTACAAAAAATTAACCACTAAAACTCAACTACACGACTAATTAACCAATAACTAAGACCAATTAAACTTGTCTGCTACGCTCACTAACCGACGATATCTTTACACCATTTGCTGGCCGCAACAAACTCCTGATGTAAATCATGAGAATCAAGCATATACGTATCAATTAAAATATTTACCTGCTCGTCGTTACCCAAAATATAACCTCGAGCAAGCGATAATAACTCGCCAAGTAAGCCATCTTTACCTAACAATGCCAGCTCTATTTGGCTGGCTAATGGCAAGTGCTTAACAATTTCGGAAATTGGCTGTCCTAACAGGACTTCAATTGCACTTAATAATCCGGTAATAAAGGCAAAGTCTTTAACTTCGGTAAATATACCGTGCGTTGCAATAGCGTCCATTAGCTTAGCGGTTATTAATGCCTGTTTGGCTGCTTCTTCAGTTTTGTCACTGGTTAATTTCGACAATGCCAATATAGAAACAAACTGCCTTAATTTATCTTCGCCTAAATACGAGGCAGCTTGCTTTAATGAAGTAATTTCAACTCGGGTTCCGGTGGCGACATTGTTCACCATTTTTAACAGACCAACACTGAGTTGAACGTCGTGGCTAATAATTTCGGCAATAACATCAAACTCTAGTGGCGACTTAAATGTTTCCGCCATTAAACTCAACATCTGAGTTTTCATTGGCGCTAAGGTTTGACCTTCTATAATTTCCGGTTCGTGATAAAAATAACCTTGATAATAATTAAAACCAACTTCAACCAAAGAAAGTAACTGAAGGTTTGTTTCAACTTTTTCTGCAATCAATTGAATATTAAACGGTTTAATACGGGTTTTTACCGCCAATAGCCGTTTAGAGTTTATCGCTTCAATATCAACTTTAATAAAGCTCAAATAAGGAAATAATACATCCCATTTTTCAGCAGTATCATATTCGGTAAGCGCTAATTTATATCCATGTTCATGATAATACTTGACGATTTTAATTAAACGCTCGCTGACAACTTTATGTCCAACCAATTCAATTACTATGGTTTTAGGATCAAACAACATTGGGAACTTATTCACTAAACATTGTTCGGTAAAGTTAATAAATGCCAGTTTGCCCATAGTAATAGCTTCAATATCACCTTGTAAGTGATTTTGAATAATAATCTTAGAGCTCGCTATATCAGGATCTATCATCGGAAACTCATTTTTCGGGCTATCTCGAAATAGTAGTTCATAACCCAGCGTTTTTGAGTTGCGATCTAAAATGGCTTGCCTAGCGATATAGGTACTGTACATAAAGTTGAATTAAATAATTTTTATAATTTAGACGGTTTAACATACCTGAATTTCCAACGATATCAATACTTGTTACTAGGCTGTTCATACTTACCGCGGTGTAAACAGTGTAAAATTACAATAAACATTAAAAATGTGATCAAGTTTTGCTATAATCGCGCGCCCGCTTTATTCGAGATAAAGTAGGTAAATAAGCGTGAACTGCGCGACAACTAACCATATAGGCTCAATGCATGATCCCTTTACCTAAAACCACTTTATTTGACTACCCAAGATATTGGGCTGAGTGCTATGGCACTGCGCCATTTTTACCAATGTCGCGCAAAGAAATGGATGAGTTAGGATGGGATAACTGCGACATTATTTTAGTTACAGGTGATGCCTATGTTGATCACCCAAGCTTTGGTATGGCAGTAATTGGACGGATGTTAGAAGCACAAGGCTTTCGTGTTGGTATTATTGCCCAGCCAGACTGGCAGTCGAAAGATGCATTTATGTCTTTAGGCAAACCTAATCTTTATTTTGGCGTAACCGCCGGCAATATGGATTCAATGATTAATCGTTATACGGCCGAAAAGCGTTTACGTCATGACGATGCCTATACGCCAAATAATGAAGGTGGTAAGCGACCCGATCGTGCCAGCTTAGTATATTCTCAGCGCTGTAAAGAAGCCTATAAAGATGTACCTGTTATTTTAGGAGGCATTGAAGCAAGCTTACGCCGAATTGCCCATTACGATTATTGGTCAGAAAAAATTAGACGTTCTATTTTATTTGACGCTAAAGCTGATTTATTAATTTACGGCAATGCCGAACGACCACTAGTGGAAGTGAGCCATCGTATTGCTCAAGGTCAAGATATCAGTGAAATTACCGATGTTCGAGGTACAGCATTTCTTGCTAAGCAAGCGCTGCCGTTGTGGAAAGGTATTGACTCTCGCTCAATAGACAAACCCGGGAAAATTGATCCCATCCCTAACCCATACATTGATACGACTGCCAGTGAAAATTGCGCTAGTGAACAAAGCGCTGACGCTGTACAAACCATAACGCCAGAAAACGACATCACCCAAACCGCGCAGCCTATTGAAATATCACAGTATCGTAATAGCCAGTTTCGTAATAAAAGTTGGGCTGATAAAAACAAGCCATGGGAAACAACTTATATAAACTTGCCGACCTATGAGCAGGTTAAAGACAACAAAGTATTATATGCTCATGCCTCACGGATATTTCACCAAGAAGTTAACCCTGGCAGTGCTAAACCACTAGTACAACGCCATGGCGATAGAATTATATGGTTAAACCCACCCGCCTATCCTTTATCAGAACAAGAAATGGATGGCGTATTTGGATTACCTTACCAACGAGTACCACATCCGGTTTACGGCGATGCAAAAATCCCAGCGTATGACATGATAAAAACGTCGATCAATATTATGCGCGGCTGTTTTGGTGGCTGTACCTTCTGCTCAATCACCGAACACGAAGGTCGCATTATTCAATCGCGCTCTGAGCATTCTATTTTACAAGAAATTGAAGATATTAAAGCAAAAGTGCCTGGCTTTACCGGCGTAATCTCTGATCTTGGTGGACCGACTGCCAATATGTATCAGCTGCGTTGTAAAAGTCCAAAGGCCGAAGCAACTTGTCGTAAACCAAGTTGTGTGTGGCCAACCATTTGTGGTCATTTAGATACTGATCATACGCCAACCATTAATCTTTATCGAAAAGCTCGTAAAGTTAAAGGCATCAAAAAAGTATTGATTGCTTCTGGCGTACGTTACGATTTAGCTATTGAAGACCCCGCTTATGTTAAAGAATTGGCTGAGCACCATGTCGGCGGTTATTTAAAAATAGCCCCTGAACATACCGAAGAAGGCCCGCTCAATAAAATGATGAAACCGGGCATGGGCAGCTATGACAAATTTAAAGAGTTATTTGATAAGTACTCAAAAGCTGCTGGTAAAAAACAGTACTTGATCCCCTACTTTATCTCTGCCCATCCGGGCACCACAGATATGGATATGATCAACCTAGCACTATGGCTAAAAGAAAATGACTTTAAGCTTGATCAGGTACAAAACTTTTACCCGTCGCCACTGGCAAACGCGACAACGCTTTATCATACCGAAATTGATTCACTGAAAAATGTCCGCAAGAACAGTGAAAGCGTGGTGGTGCCTAAAGGTGGCCGCCAACGTCGATTGCATAAAGCAATACTGCGTTATCACGATCCTAATAACTGGCCATTAATTCGTGAAGCACTCACCAAAATGGGCTTAGCACGAAAGCTTATTGGCACTAAACCCGGTTGTTTAGTACCACCAGAAGGTGTGCGTGACGGCAATTATCAGCATTACAAAAAAGCGGGCAAAGGTAAAAACAATGCTCAGGGCTTTAAAAAAGGCGAAGGTGTTAACCGCAACAGCCATAGCACGAATAATAGCGGTAGGAATGGTAAACAAGGGCTCACGCGCTTTTCAGATAACCAGTTTACCAACGGTAAACCGAAAAAAAGACCAGCGAAGCCCAGATAAACGCAAATACACACGCTAGTTGGTTGACTAATTTTACCTCAACTTTTAGCTCAACTAAGCGTGATAACTACTCGATATTTAATACGTTACTGACACTCATCAAAATGTCAGCAACGAAATAGATAAGATTTAATCAAAGATATAAAGAAATCCAAGGGATACTATGCTAGCAGCAAATAACATTACTCAACAGTTTGGCGCCAAGCCACTTTTTGAAAATATTTCGCAAAAATTTGGCAATGGCAACCGTTATGGTTTAATCGGCGCGAATGGCTGTGGTAAATCAACCTTTATGAAGATTTTAGGTAGTGATTTAGAGCCAACATCTGGCAATGTCAGCTTAGATCCTAACGACCGTATTGGTAAGTTAAAACAAGACCAATTTGCCTTTGAAAATTACACCGTAATCGACACAGTAATTATGGGCCATGCTGAGCTTTGGGAAGTTAAAGCTGAGCGAGATCGCATCTACGCGTTACCAGAAATGAGTGAAGAAGATGGTATGCGTGTAGGCGACTTAGAGTCACAATACGCTGAAATGGATGGCTATAGTGCAGAAAGCCGCGCTGGTGAATTATTAATGGGCGTTGGTATTCCAGTTGAACAACATTATGGTTTAATGAGCGAAGTTGCTCCTGGCTGGAAACTGCGTGTATTACTAGCGCAGGCGCTATTTTCTGATCCAGATATTTTGTTGCTGGACGAGCCTACCAACAACTTGGATATTCATACCATTAAGTGGTTAGAAGAAACATTAAATGAACGTGACTCAACTATGATCATTATTTCCCACGATCGCCACTTTTTAAACAGTGTTTGTACTCACATGGCTGACCTTGATTATGGTGAGTTACGCGTTTATCCGGGCAATTATGATGAATATATGCTGGCAGCTACACAAGCCCGCGCCCGTTTGATGTCTGACAACGCTAAGAAAAAAGCGCAAATTGCAGAATTACAATCATTTGTTGCCCGCTTCTCAGCTAATGCGTCGAAAGCGAAACAAGCAACTTCTCGTGCTAAGCAAATTGATAAAATTCAACTGGAAGAAGTGAAAGCGTCTAGCCGTGTTAACCCGTTTATTCGCTTTGAACAAGAGAAAAAACTCTTTAGAAACGTATTAGAAATTGAGAACTTAAATAAAAGTTTTGACGATCAAAATGGTGGTAAACAACACGTACTTAAAAACATTAACCTAATGGCAGAAGTAGGTGAACGTATCGCAGTTATTGGTGAAAATGGTATTGGTAAAACCACATTTCTCCGTGCCTTAATGGGTGAGTTAACCCCAGACTCTGGTGAAATCAAGTGGTCAGAAAACCACAACATTGGTTATTACGCTCAAGATCATGCCCATGAGTTTGAACAAGACATGAATCTGTTTGACTGGATGAGCCAATGGCGCCAGCCCGATGACGATGAACAAGTCGTGCGCGGTTTTCTTGGTCGTATGTTGTTCTCAGCTGATGATATTAAAAAATCAGTAAAAGTATTATCAGGTGGTGAACAAGGCCGGATGTTATTTGGTAAATTAATGATGCAAAAACCAAATATTTTAGTCATGGATGAACCTACAAACCATTTAGATATGGAATCAATCGAATCATTAAACATGGCATTAGAACAATTTGAAGGCTCATTAGTGTTTGTTTCACATGACCGAGAGTTTGTTTCAAGTTTGGCCACTCGCGTTATTGAATTAACTGCAGACGGCTACAATGACTTTGCAGGTACTTATGACGAATACTTAGCATCTCAAGGCAAGTAAAAGTCACTCTGTACAAGTAAAAGTAATGAAGACAAAGCCGCCACTAGTAGTAATAGTGGCCGCAAAAAAGAGTCTGTTGAGCTTTCGACATTGAAGCAGCAAAGCTCAACAGACCTAGTATTATTAGGCAAAATTTGTTTTGATAACTATCAACTGTTTATCTATAAAAATTAATACAAGTGTTAAAAAGATACCTTCTTAGTCAGCGATATATCCTAGCTAGCATTATGCTAATAAGCAGTGTTACCTGCTTTGGTGAAACACAAATCAATAATGTTAACCAGAATGTAGCTCAATACACTAGCACTAGCGCGACCAATACCGTTGCTAGTAACACGGTCGATCAAGCAAATGCTGCTGCTAAACACGGCGTTCAAACTCAGCCTGTGACTATGTGTGTCGATCATTACCCACCTCTCCAAATTTTTACGCCAAACGGCAATGTAACCGGTGAGAATGTTGAGATTGCTAAACAATTTTTTTCTAAACTGGATATTAATTTAACGTTTACTGTCGACACGCCATTTAGTCGCTGTATACAAATGCTCAAACTAGGCAAAGTTGATGTTATGGTGGGCTTACTTGAATCTAAGCAGCGTCGTGAAGACTTTGAAATGCTACTTTATGATGATTTGACCCATAAACGATTTTTTGTTCATAAAGACGGTCCCACCATCAATAAGTTTAGTGATCTGAAACAGTTAACTATTGCCACACTAAGGGGCGTTAAGCAATTTAAAGCGTTTGATGAAGAAGATAAACTCTTTTCTAAAGTAGAAGTCAGCTCGACGAACGCAGCATTTATTATGCTAGCCAAAGGACGCGTTGACGCAGTTATCACCACTGACTTTTATGGTGAACAATGGTTAGCACAGTCGCCAGAATTTGCGTCAGGCATAGTTAAAGCAGACTTTCATATTACCAAAGACACCCAAACGTATATTGCAATTTCAAAAAAATCTCCGTTAATAACCAGCATAGATCGCTTGAAAGCAGTAGCTAATTCAATGTTTGAATCCGGAGAATTTGCACAAATTATCCTTAATTTTCAAACCGAACACCCAGAATATTATTTGGACGATAAATAAAGGATTATCGATTGCTGTCACTAAAAATACCACCACTAGTACTTACTGCGGTCTTTGCGATGATAATTTTTCTAACGCAACGTTCCTTCCCATTATTTAAAATAGAAATAACATTACTAACTTACATTGCAGCCACAACTTTTGTAATAAGCATAGTTGTAATTTTAATGGGTGTCATTGCGTTTAGACGAGCTAAAACTACAGTTGATCCAACCCAGCCTCAAAAATCAAGTTCATTAGTTATTTCAAACATTTACAAGGTTACACGTAACCCGATGTATCTGGGTTTTTTAGGATTACTTACTGCTGAGGTTATCTTTTTCCAACACTATTTATCGTTACCGTATTTAGCCCTATTTGTTGCTTATATGAACCGCTTTCAAATAAAACCCGAAGAGCAAATGCTCGCCGAATTATTTGGTGATGAATATCACAGCTACTGCCAATCAGTTAGACGTTGGTTATAAGGATATACATTTGAACCACAAGAAAATTTGGATTATCGGCCTCCCACGAACGGCAACTACCAGTGTTTGCCAAGCAATGCTTGGCTTAGGCTATAAAACCGCCCACACGTGTTATACGCAAACTTGCTTAAACCAAGCTCAAGTTATTGCCGACACACCGATATTTTATGATTATCCGATATTCGACCAACGCTTTGCTGGTAGCAAATTTATTAATCTTACCCGTGAATTAACAAACTGGCTGCCTTCAATTCGTCAGTTGCTTTTACGTATGCACACTAACCTTCAACGCGAAGATGGCGGCTTTAACCCCTATTTAAAGCGCTGCTTTAACGAGGTTTTTAAACCGCTAACTTTAGCTAATATTCAAAGCGATGACTTTCTTAAGCATTGTTATCAGCGCCATCAAGATGCTGTTCAACTGTATTTTACAAACAGACCTAATGATTTACTCACAATAGATGTTAGTGACGACGGCAGTTTTAACCAATTATTGAAATTTTTAGAAATTAGCCCACCAATAAATCACGCAGGTTTTCTGCCGATAAATATGGGTGGAAAAGTTACCGCATGGAATGAAATAAAACACCCGTTAAAAATAGCATCGACTCGCGATGGAAAAATCGATAAAACTTTGTAACTTGGTCTTTGTAACTTGCGCTTAGGCTGGTAAAATCGCCGGCAAATTTTTCTGTAATTTTATCTCCTGATGTTTGAATTAAAATACCACACACCTTTTGAATGGACCGAAGCAGTTTTAGCTGACTTTGATGCCTTCTTGCAAGATCACGCTGCGGCAGAAAAAAAAGCCTCAGGCATGGCCATGTCGATGCTATCGCACTACCCAGATCGCATTAAGTTAGTTAAAGCGATGACTGACTTAGCACTGGAAGAGTTGATCCACTTTAAACAGGTTTTAAAGTTACTAATGGCCAGAGACGTTATTTTAGCTGACGATAAAAAAGATCAATATATCATCAAAATTCGCAAACTATTTCGTAATGGTCGAGATGAGTTTTTAATGGATCGCTTATTGGTTGCAGGTGTCATTGAAGCTCGCGGTCATGAACGCTTTTCATTAGTGGCACAAGCGCTACCAGAAGGTAAAGATAAAGACTTCTATGTCGCTATTGCTAAGTCTGAAGAAAAGCATAAAAACTTATTTGTTGAACTAGCATATGAATATTTTGAAAAAGCCGATGTTGATACTCGCTTAGAAGAAATTCTAATTGCTGAAGCAAATATTTGTGCTGATTTGCCGCATCGTGCTGCTCTTCACTAGCTATTAATATTCTGGCGACTAAGCATAATCAAATGACATGTTATATCGGTTTAACTAACCCTAAAGGCCCAACAAATGTTGGTTCGGTATTGCGTGCCGCCGGCTGTTTTGATGCAACGGGTGTATTTTATACTGGTAGCCGATATGATCGTGCCGCTAAGTATCAAACCGATACTAACAATGCCAAATCAAGTGTTAACCTTACTGCCGTTGATGATTTAATTAGCGCTAAACCTAGTAATTGTCAGGTGATCTGCGTTGATTTAGTCGAAGGTGCAATACCTTTACCTGATTTTCAGCACCCAGAAAATGCGCTGTATATTTTTGGCCCAGAAGACGGCACTATAACTCAAGAAGTCATTAATCAAGCAGATGCTGTAGTCTATATTCCAACTATAGGTTGCTTAAACCTTGCGGCGTCGGTAAATGTGGTGTTATACGATAGACAAGTTAAATTACCGACACTATCAAGCACAAATCATTTAATTTTAACTAGCCGAGACACTAATAATCGCACTAAAGTGAAAGCGACTTTAGTGTCTGATAACTCCGCTTCCATAAGCGCTGAATAAAGGATACAACGTGTTAAGTTATCGCCACGCATTCCACGCCGGAAATTTTGCTGATGTATTAAAGCACAGTGTATTGCGCTATGTGCTTGAGTATATGACGAAAAAAGACAAAGGCTTTAGTTATATAGATACCCATTCTGGCGCTGGCATGTATCAGCTATACAGCGAATACGCTCAAAAAACCGGAGAATATAAGCAAGGTATTGCCTTACTTACCAACCAAGCTCAATTACCTGAACTTCTCAATGACTACGTTTTACAAATAACACAGCTTAACCAGCTTGAACAACATGCGCTAGAGCATTCCACAAGTGAGCTAGCCGTTTATCCTGGCTCGCCGGGCATTGCCAAAGCAATACTGCGTAAACAAGATAATGCTAAGTTATTTGAGCTACATAACACTGATGTAAAATTGCTTGAAGAGTATTGCCAAAACTGGCGCCAAGCCACCGTACTTCATCAAGACGGATACAAAGGCTTGCAGAAGCAATTACCACCACCAACCCGACGTGCAGTCGTATTAATTGATCCTCCGTATGAAATTAAAACTGACTACCCTAATGCGGTTGACGCCATCATTAACGGCTATAAGAAGTTTGCTACTGGCACTTATATTTTGTGGTATCCGGTAGTTAATCGTCATTATATTGATGCCATGGAGCAACAATTTAAAGCAAGTACCGTGAAAAATGTATTGCAAGTAGAGCTGCTTATTCAGCCTGATTCAGACGGCTATGGTATGACAGGCACCGGATTATTTATCGTTAATCCTCCTTGGCAATTAAATGACTTATTAGCTGAATCTTTGCCGGAACTCGTTAAGCTACTAGGCAACGAGCTCTCGACAATAGTATTACGCCAATTGATTGCCGAATAAGCATGTTAAATAAGCATACGGCATACACTTGCTAGTTTAAAATACTGAATATGCATTGCCATGTAACATTCGCAAAATTAGCTTACAACTTGTTACTTAGCGCTGATTAAATTTTAGCTAGCATTAAAGCAGGATAACAATGAGTGAATCTCATGAATATTTTGCTTTATTTGGTTGCTTGCAGCATTTTATTATTTGCACCGTTTGCCTTTGCCGCAAATCCCGATGCCCTTATGGTGCTGTTTATTCCCGGCTTTGTCTTTATCTTAGTTGGCAGTTTTGCCATAACCTATGCATTATCCGCTAATATCAACAACTATTGGCTAAAATTATTCTTAAGAATATTATCAATTACGATAATCTCTGCCTCCATACAGGTGGGCGGCGCAGACTATTGGTGGCCAACGGGCATTGCGTTATTTTTTGGTGAGCATATCAACTTAGCCTACCCAGCAACATTTGCTATTGGGCTAAGTATGATTTTGGTGTTTATGTGGTGGTTAGTTAAAAATCAATCTAAAGTGTAGTGAAGCCAAATTAATATATAACAGCGTCATTATGCCAAATGCATCAGCACAACCAGCCCTATCAGCCATTAAACAAATTGCCATTGCCACTAATAATATCGATGCCGCCAAGCATTTTTATTGCAATGTTTTAGGGTTACCTTTGCTTTTTGACGTGCCGCCTAATCTGGTTTTTGTTGAGTTGGCAGGTATTCGTCTAATGATCACCACGTTGCAAGGTAAGACAGACGATCATCACACCTCAGTAATTTACTATCAAACCAATGATATCGAACAATATTTTGACTACCTAAACCAGCAAAATATTGATATTGAGCGCCCACCACAACTTGCGGCAAAAATGCCCGATCACGAACTTTGGATTGGCTTTATTCGCGATCCTGATGATAATCTAATTGGCATTATGGAAGAAAAGCCCTATTTACCGCTATTTAACAACAACAGCTCAAAGCAATTGTTCAAATAACAAATAAAAATATAAAAAGGTAACATCATGAACATCAAACAATGGCTAAAAACCGTCTTACTTTTAACCGCTTTGATTGGTACTGCAATTCATGCCAATGAAACAACACCAGATCCGGCCATCATAGAAGTAAACACCTTGCTTGATAATTTTCTTGCCAACTCAGTGCAAAATGACAAGCTTAACCATGACAGTTTCTGGGCTGATGATTTAATTTATACGAGTTCAGCGGGTCTTCGCTTCGGTAAAGCCGATATTATGAAAAGCTTTAATCAGCAAGCAAGTGAGTCAAATGAAACAAACGAAAAGCCACCAGTATATTGGGCAGAAAATACAGATGTTCGCGTTTATGGTAATACCGCAATAGTTGCATTTAAGCTAATGCATAAAGAAAATGCTGATACCGATGAAATTAAACAAACTTACTTTAATACCGGCACTATGGTTAAACGAAACGGCAAATGGCAAGTTGTCGCTTGGCAAGCAACTAAAATTCCACAAGCGACAAAATAAGCGTATTTGGCTCTAATTTATCCCTGTATGTTAAAACTAAGACGTTTTTAAACCTAATATACTAAAACCAAGCATACTAATACTTAACAAGGTGCAGTGATGCATTATCGGCAAGTTGATTAATCGCGACAATAACTTGTTGATAGCCATCAATATCAAAATTTGCCGAAAGCTGATTAATATATCCATGGTTAAATGCCACTTGTCCGCATTTAACCAGCGGCTTTTCAGCTAACGTCGCCATCACAGCATGGACATCAAAATGTTGTTCAGCTTTGGGAAAAACAAAGGTAATTGGTACTGATGTATTTTGCGTTAACATGTGTCGAACTTGACTACTGTAAAAGCACAATGCGCCAGTAACTGTAGGCACTACAGACTTTGCATCAACACAAATCCCATCAGTACTCAATTTATCAGCTATTTGCCAAATTACCGAAGCACCAACGCTAAAACCAAGTAAACTTACAGGTTCAGATTGTTTAGAAATATAATCAAATAGCGCATTAGCGTATGCGTCAAGGCCAATATGTTGAGTAAAGTATTGATAAGCCGTCGCCTCATTTTCAAAACATGGCTTAATGACGGTACGCGTAACAGCTTGGTAAGGACAAAATATTTCTACTTGCCCAGATAAATTAAGCGCCTGAATAAATTCATCAAGCGCTTGCGTATGACCAAATATATCGGTTGCTATCAAGTACTTCATTTGAATCAACTTGCCATTAGCTGCGTCACGTATTTAAGCTAATCAATCTCTTCATCAAAGCTATCTATTTCTTGCGGCGCTAACTTTGGCCCTTTACGCATGACCGGCATATCGCCAACGTCTTGTTGAGTAAACTGAGTTTTCTTATTAATGCGTTTTGCCTTGGCTGCGGCAGGTTTCTTCGTTGCAACCTTTTTCGCCACTGGCTTTTTCGTTACTTTCGGTTTTTTAGGTTTTAACCCAGTAAATTTCGCTTCAAGGCCATCAATTTTGTCAAAACTAATGGTTTGCTGTAAGAACGCTTCAACATTTTTAAAACTTAGCCAGTCTTTAGGACCAACAAACGAAATTGCATCGCCTTTATTACCCGCACGCCCCGTACGACCAATACGATGAACAAATTCTTCAGTATGCTTTGGCATATCAAAATTAATAACATGGGAGACATTGGCTAAATCTAAACCTCGAGAGGCTAGATCTGTGGTAATTAAGATTTGCTCGCGCCCTTTAGCAAAACTGTCCATAATTTGATTGCGCTGACTTTGGTTTAGCTCGCCAGATAAAGCAATGGCTGAACGCCCCTGCTCTGATAAGGCTTTAGCTAATCGCTCGGTGTCGCTGCGAGTTGCCGTAAAGATAATGAGTTGCTGAATAGTTTCATGTTCGAGGAAGTGATTTAATAACGCTTCTTTATGATCCAAATTATCAACTAAATAAAAGCGCTTGGTAATATCCTGATGTTCACTGTGGCCATGCTCAATAGCAATGCGTTTAGGTGATTTTAATAAATCAGCAGCAAATTCATTTACTTGTGCGTGATCTAGCGTTGCTGAAAACATCAAGGTTTGGCGTTTTCGATGATCGGCCGCCTTATTTATTTTTGCCAACTGTTCAGCAAAACCTAAGTCGAGCATGCGATCTGCTTCATCTAAAATTAGCAGCTCTAGCCCTTGTAAATAAAAGTGACCTTGATCTAAATGATCAGCTAAACGCCCTGGAGTCGCGACAATAAAATGCGGATCTTTTGCTAATGTTTTGACCTGATCATTAAAGTTCTCGCCCCCTAAAATCAATACCGCTTTAAACTGAGTATTGGCAGTAAATAATCTTAGCTGTGCATAAAGCTGTTTTGCCAGTTCACGTGTGGGCGCTAGCATTAACACGCGTGGATCTTTTTTCGATAATGCTCGCTGCGTGCTTAAACGCTGTAAGGCAGGCAAAATAAACGCTAAGGTTTTACCTGAACCGGTTTTTGATGAGGCAATTAAATCATGCCCGGCCATAGCAATAGGAATTGCCTTTGCTTGAATTTCAGTTGGCTCAGTAAACCCTTTATGTTCAATGGTTTCCATTAAGCGTTTATCTAATCCAAAGTCTTTAAAATTCAAGCGAAGCTCCTAATAGCGGTGATATCTAATAACGCGTTATTATAACCTTTATTTGGTCAGTAACGTAATACGGGTTAACACAAATTTATCTTTAGAAAGAACAAAATAAAAAAGCCAGCAATTACAAGCTGGCTTTCTTAACATCAAATAACGAAATAGTTAATTAGCTATTGGCTGCGCGCTCGGCGATTGCCGCCAACGCCATATCAATTCGGGCTAATACTTTATCTTTAGGTAATAATGCTAATGTCACATCAAGTGATGGTGAGTTACCTGCACCTGTTGCTGCAACACGAAGTGGCATACCTACTTTACCCATACCTAATTCTAACTGCTCAGCGGTTTCGTTAATTGCTGCGTGGATTGGCGCTGCTGACCAATCATCAAGTGCCGTTAATTTTTCTTTCACTAAAGTTAATGGCTCAGCAGCTACAGGACGTAAATGCTTTTTCAGTGCTGTTGCATCAAACTCACTAAAATCTTGATAAAAATAGCGTGAGATTTCTGCCATTTCTTTTAAGGTTTTAACGCGATCTGCTTGTACTTTTACCACTTCTTCAAGCGCAGGGCCGTTTTCGGTATTGATACCTTGATCTGCCATGTGCCATGCTAAATGTTCAGCAACATAAGCAGGGTCTAACGTTTTCATATAATGCTGATTTACCCAAATTAGCTTATCAGTATTAAATGCTGATGGTGCACGGTTACATCCAGTTAAATCAAATAGCTCAATCATTTCCTCGCGAGAGAAAATTTCCTGATCGCCGTGAGACCAACCTAAACGCACTAAATAATTAAGTAATGCTTCTGGTAAGTAGCCATCATCACGATATTGCATTACCGATACCGCACCATGGCGTTTTGATAAACGTTTACCGTCGTCACCTAGAATCATTGGAATATGAGCATATTCAGGAATTGGTGCACCTAACGCTTTTAAAATATTAATTTGGCGCGGGGTGTTATTAACATGATCATCACCACGAACTACGTGAGTCACTTTCATATCCCAGTCATCAACCACTACCGTTAAGTTATAAGTTGGGCTGCCGTCAGAGCGGGCGATAATTAAATCATCAAGCTCTTTGTTAGCAATAACAATTTCGCCTTTAACTTGATCGTTAATAACCACGTTACCATCAAGCGGGTTTTTAAAACGAATAACAAAAGGCTTACCTTCTGGATAATCAGTGCGCTCACGCCACATACCGTTATATTTTTCTTTTTCACCTTTGGCGCGTGCTTCTTCACGCATGGCATCTACTTCTTCAGGCGTACAGTAACAACGATAAGCGTTACCCGATGCAATTAACTGATCAATAACTTCTTTATAACGGTCAAAACGTTGAGTTTGAAAAAATGGGCCTTGCGTCCAATCTAAATTCAGCCAATTCATACCGTCCATAATGGCATCAACCGACTCCTGCGTAGAACGTTCTAAGTCGGTATCTTCAATACGTAAGATAAACTCACCATTATTTTTCTTGGCATATAACCAACTGTATAACGCGGTACGAGCTCCACCTACATGAAGGTAACCAGTTGGACTCGGGGCAAATCGGGTTGTTAATGTCATTTTTAGCTCACCAAATTTTCAAACATTCGACCATTACTTGGTCGAATCTAAATTACTGTAAAAAATTGCCGGCTATTTTATCAGGCAATCATTTTTTAATACACTTTTGTCTGTGACTAATATGAGATATATCCAAGAAAAGCTTAGAAAATAATCACGATGTCTAAAATTTCTGCACTTAAATTAAAATCTTTAAAATTTTCTAAAAATCGCGTGATTTGTGTTGACAGCTTTTTACTTCTCCCTATAATACGCCCCCACAGAGACGGACGATTAGCTCAGTTGGGAGAGCACCGCCCTTACAAGGCGGGGGTCACTGGTTCAAGCCCAGTATCGTCCACCACTTCTGTTTTTAGAAGTGATTACACATCTCTTAGTTACCATAAAATTGGACGATTAGCTCAGTTGGGAGAGCACCGCCCTTACAAGGCGGGGGTCACTGGTTCAAGCCCAGTATCGTCCACCACTTTATGTTTGCATAAACAAATGTACAAAGTGTGAAAACATGGCTAACCTAGAGCACTCTGTTGATTAAATGATATGGACGATTAGCTCAGTTGGGAGAGCACCGCCCTTACAAGGCGGGGGTCACTGGTTCAAGCCCAGTATCGTCCACCACGCATTTAATCGGCCATTATCTTTCCAGATATGGACGATTAGCTCAGTTGGGAGAGCACCGCCCTTACAAGGCGGGGGTCACTGGTTCAAGCCCAGTATCGTCCACCACTATTTGTTTCATTGTTTTTTCCAAGTGATATTTTTTAATGCAGCTTTAATTACGGTGCAAGCACCTTCTACTCTTTACACCCCGCACCAAGTCACTGGTTCAAGCCCAGTATCGTCCACCACTATTTGTTCTATATTTCATTTGCACTAATTATTAAGGTGCGAGCACCTTCTACTCTTTACCACCCGCGGCAAGTCACTGGTTTAAGCCCAGTATTGTCCACCACTATTTATTCTATTTTGTCTTTCTAAATGATATTTACTATTGCAGTTTAACTGCGGTGAGTTATAGGCTCGATATTCGTCATTCCAGCAGTTTCTTAAGCTGGAATATCCTAATCTTTCTTGAAGATCCTCGACTAAAAGACTTCGAGGACGACCTAAGGCAAAGCATTAATCTGCTTCACAAACGCCGCAACGTGGGCGATGAATAAAGCGCTGTCAGTGCAGGCTAGCACCTTCTACTCTTTACAACCCTTACTAAGTCACTGGTTCAAGCCCAGTATCGTCCACCACTACTCATTCTAGATTATCTTTCTAAGTGATATTTACTCTTGCGTTTAAATGCAGTGAATTATAGGCTCGATATTCGTCATTCCAGTGGTCTCTTAAGCTGGAATCTCCTAATTTTTCTTGAAGCCCCTCGACTAAAAGACTTCGAGGACGACCTAAGGCAAAGCATTAATCTGCTTCACAAACGCTGCAATGTGGACGATGAATAAAGCGCTGTCAGTGCAAGCAAGCACCTTCTACTTTTTACAACCCGTGCCATTTAAATGGTTTAAGCCCAGTATCGCCCACCACTCTTTATCCAAACTTCTCTAAAAGTTCTGTTTTTACTAACACTTAAATTTTCGACTAATTCCAATATTTTTACTGTATGACTACCCCCCCTAGAAATAACTGCTACTAGCGTTTTCGGGTGCTATATTCACTACATTAGTAAGGATTACTTAAAGCGGCAGAGTTATAAAAACAGCTCTTATTTTAAATAATAAAATTTTCGGCATAAAAAAAGCGAGCACTAGGCTCGCTTTTTATGGAATTTCTTTTTACTAGCCGTTTACACGAGCATTAGCTTCTTTTGCAAGCTCTACTGAAGTGATTGACGCTAACATACCTTTAACTGTTGATTTAGGTAATTTGCTGATCATTAATGAACCAGTATCTACAGCGTTATTTGTTGATGCGAACTCTAATAAGTTTTGGCCATTACATTGAACTAAATCAAATACAGAGCGGATTTTTAAATCATTGCTTTTTAGGAAAGAGCGTAAACGCTTTTTGTTATCAGCTGCAACATATTCACATAAGCTTTGTGCAATATCTGAAGCGTTAGCAGTAGGAGCTACAGAAACAGAAGTTAATAATGCAACAACAGGAACAAGAAGTAATTTTTTCATTTAGATATATCCTTTACAACAATTCAATAAATTAAGTTAAATTTTTGAAACGCGCAAAAGGTCCCTGCTGCATTAGGTAGCTCCGCTGTCATAACCCTTACTTTTTAAGTCGAGTCTTAGACCGGTAGCTTTGCGTAATACCCTTTCAGATACCTTGCCGTTTCTTGCGCGGCGAATTATACAGATTACACATTGTTACACAACACTTTTTTTCATTTACATTACATTTTTGATAAAATCCCCATCGTTAAAATTGATTAAAAAACGCGCTAAGCCGCGTATTTATTAGCGATGCAGATTTAAACAATTCATGATAATATTTTACTAATTTATTAGTTTTTTGTTCGAATTATCCAAATCATGCCTAATGTCTTGTTAATAGAAATAGATCAACAACCCATCGAGCTTTATAAATTATTAAAAATTGCTGACTTAGTTTCTGGTGGTGGCGAAGCAAAAGTTGCCATTAGCGAAGGTTATGTCTTATTAAATAACGAAGTGGAGTTTCAAAAACGTAAAAAAGTATACGATGGTGATTACATTCAATTTGGTGATTACATTATCGAGGTTCAATTTGTTGAGCAGCTTGAAGTTACAACAGATGCTGACAATCAAAGTCATAACCCAATAAAAACGCCCCTAGAACCTCAAGAAATAAAAGAAAAATCACCTAGTAATGTAAACGATCAATACCAAGGAAGCAGTAAAAATCAGCAAAATCTAGGAAAGTCTAAACACGGTCAAAGAACCAAAAAACAGCCCAAGAATAAACAAGAAAATAAAAAGCAAGAAACTAAAAAGCCAACAGGTAAACGCCGAGCAATTAATTTTTAGAACAAGTTTTTAAATGCTTTTAAATTCAGCGCGTCCAACTAACCTAGTCCTCAACCTAGCACTGCAATCTAGTGCCTTTAGGTTGTTCCATTACCGTTAATTAAGTAAAGGTAATTAACGGTAATTTAAAGCCGGTAGATTAACGGCATTTCTTTTCCCAAAATTCGGCTTTACCCATTGCTGGGTCTAATTCATAGCCGTTAAAACCAAACTTTTTATAAGCATTCATCGCTACTGTGTTACCCGTTAACACTTCCAACGTGATTTTCGCGGCGCCAACTTTTTTAGCATGGTTTTCAACTGCAGCCAACAATGCCTGACTGATACCTTTACCACGATAGCCGTTAACGACCGCCATATCATGTATATTGATCACAGGCTTTGCCGCAAACGTAGAAAAACTTTCAATACAGTTCGCTAGCCCCACAGGTACATCGTCCAAATAAGCGATAAAACTAAAAACAAAGCCACGAGCAGCCATTTCACTCGCTAATTTGTTCCTTACTTCTTCGTTTAGTGGCTCTCCACCTCCCATTGGATCTTTGGCATAGCCATCAAGTAATTCCAATAACTCATTCATTTGTTGCTGATTCTGATAATCAACAGCTTTCACTATTAACGACATTGATCAATTTGCTCCTTTAGCAATTTAGGTTTGCCACACTATACTAAAAGCATGAATGAAACGACTAAATTATGTCAATACACTGATTTCACTGGTTGTCATTGCCAAGAGCCCGATATTGGTAATGGCTTATGTTATTGGCATGATCAAGAAATCGATAAATCCGGTGATGATGTCAAAAAAAAGCTAGAAGCTTATGCTCAATCCGGCGGGCTGTTGCGTGGCATTTCTTTAAAGTATGCCAACTTAGCAAATATTAATTTAGTTAATCACCATCAAAAGCAAGGATACGACTTTACTTACGCTGATTTTTATAAAGCTAACCTTGAAGGTGCGCACCTTTTTAATATAAAGCTAAATCATGGCAGCTTAATGAAAGCCGACCTGCGCTTAGCTAACCTAAATTGTGCCAGTTTGATTGAAACGAATCTTCTAGGTGTGCGTTGGTCAGAGAGTAAAATAGAAAATATCAAAGTTGGTCGTAAAGTATTACAAGAGCATCGCGCAAATAAAGCGGAAAAAGCGCACCATAAAGCGCAAGCTATTGATTACTATGAACAAGCCGAAGAAGTTTACCGCGATTTGAGAAAACATGCCGAGCATGAAGGCATATTTACGCTTTCTGGATGGTTAATTCAAAAAGAGCTAACCATGCGCCGTATGCAACAACCCAAATACAGCGTTAAGCGTTTTAACTCTAAGGTTGTTGATTTATTTTGTGGTTATGGTGAAGCGCCACTGCGTATTATTGGCATATCCATTGCCATGATCATCTTATGCGCCCTGCTTTATGCCATAACAGGGTTAAATTATCGTGGTGAAGTCCAAATGTTCAAAGCCAGCGCTAGCCTGCTTGATAACATGAGTTTATTTTTTTCCTGCCTTTATTATTCAGTAGTAACCTTTACCACATTAGGCTATGGCGATTTTACCCCAATAGGCATATCGCGTGCCATTGCCGCTTTTGAAGCCTTTACCGGCAGCTTCACCATTGCGCTATTCGTGGTGGTATTTGTGAAAAAAATGACGCGCTGACGAAATTTCAATGCGTTCTGCAACTAAGATCTCACGGTGTTACCAGCAGCCAAATCTAACAATTCTTTCAGTTTCACCGGTTATTTGTCATTAAAAGCGTTTATCGCCATTTTTTTTCCTAAACTGCCCTGCTAGAATAGCGCCAATTTTTAAACACGCCTGTCGGATTTGAATCAATGCGTACCAGTCAATATTTAGTTTCTACCTTAAAAGAAACCCCAGCAAGTGCCGAGGTTATTAGTCATCAATTAATGTTACGTGCAGGTTTAGTACGTAATGTCGCTTCTGGTTTGTATACCTGGTTACCCACAGGCCTAAAAGTACTTCGTAAAGTAGAAGCAATTGTCCGTGAAGAAATGGAGCGCGCGGGCGCTATAGAAACCTTAATGCCTATGGTTCAGCCTGCTGATTTGTGGCAAGAATCGGGACGTTGGGATGATTACGGCCCGGAATTACTGCGTTTAAACGACCGTCATCAACGTCCGTTTGTGTTAGGTCCGACACATGAAGAAGTGATCACTAAGTTAATCAGCAATGAAATTGCCAGTTACAAACAACTGCCAATTAACGTATTCCAAATTCAAACGAAATTCCGTGATGAAATTCGCCCGCGTTTTGGTGTAATGCGTGGCCGTGAATTCTTAATGAAAGACGCTTATTCTTTCCATACTAGCGATGAGTGTTTAAAACAAACCTATCAAGTGATGTTTGATGCCTACTGCCGTGTTTTTGAACGTTTAGGTTTAGAATACCGCCCGGTAATTGCGGATAACGGGTCAATTGGTGGTGAAGGTTCACACGAATTCCACGTACTTGCCGATAGCGGTGAAGATGATATTGCCTTTAGTGACAGCAGTGATTTCGCAGCCAACGTAGAAAAAGCAGAAGCATTAGCGCCACAAGGCGAACGCCCTGCGCCAACAGCAGAGTTAACTAAAGTAGCTACACCGGATGCCAAAACCATTGCCGCTGTTGCACAAACATTAAATGTTGATGCTAAGGCAACGGTTAAAACCTTATTAGTATTAGGGCATGCGGAAGAAGGTCAAACACAACCAATTATTGCCTTAGTGCTTCGCGGCGATCATGAGTTAAATGAAGTTAAAGCCGAAAACTTACCACAAATTGCTGCGCCATTAACTTTTGCCAGTGATGAACAAATTTTAGCGGCAGTTGGTTGCAACGCCGGTTCAATTGGTCCAGTTGCTTTAACCATCCCAGTAATTGTTGATCGTAGCGCTGCGCATTTAGCTGACTTTGTATGTGGCGCGAATGAAGATGGTTTCCACTTTACTGGTGCTAACTGGGACCGTGATGCAACCAATTACAGCGTAGAAGATATTCGCAACGTGGTTGAAGGCGATCCTAGTCCTTGTGGCACAGGTAAAATCGTTATTAAGCGTGGTATTGAAGTTGGTCACATCTTCCAATTAGGTAAAAAGTATGCCGATGCCATGAACTGTGGCGTATTAATGGAAAATGGCAAGCACGAAACATTAACCATGGGTTGTTACGGTATAGGTGTTTCTCGTATTGTTGCAGCAGCAATTGAGCAAAACCACGATGAAAATGGCATTAAATGGCCAACTGCAATCGCCCCGTTTCAAGCGGCAATTGTGCCGATGAATATGCATAAGTCTGTGCGTGTTAAAGAAACCGCAGATTCAATTTATCAGCAACTTCAAGACGCTGGTGTAGAAGTGTTATTCGATGACCGAAAAGAGCGCCCTGGGGTAATGTTCGCCGATCACGAATTAATGGGTACGCCTTACTTATTAATTATTGGCGAGCGCAACTTAGACAACAAAGAAATTGAAGTGAAAAACCGTATTACCGGTGAAAAGTCGATGGTTGCTATTGACAATATTATGAGCCTATTTGCTTAAGCTTAGTCATCAGTTTAGCGTTAGATACACGCACTAAACGAGTTTAGATATTTTATAATAAAGCCAGCTAACGCTGGCTTTTTCATGTTTATTCTAAATCAACTGCTATGGCGGTGGATATATTACTGGCCAACACAATAATACTGACAGTTAACGCCATGCCATTTGATATAACGGTAAGGTCTTAAGGTGCGAATCTAATTGCTTTAGCACCTGTTGGTATTGTTTAGAGTCAACACCTTGGTATTTATTTTCAAAGGTTTGCTGATCTAACCCTTCGGCTAAATTTTCGATACTTGGCAGTAACGCTTCATCGGTAACAGACACTAACAACGCCTGAATCTGTTGCCCTTGTTGCTCTGAATACGTGGCAATATTAGCCAAACGCGTACCCGCCCTATCCGCCAGCAAGTCTACAAAACTAAAGCCCGAGCCCCCTTTATTACTATCAAGAAACTCTTTAAATTCGCCTATCGCATCACTGGCGCTATTATTACTCAATAATTGAATGGCTACAGAGTAAATAAAATGTTTTTGCAAATCATTACGCCCTGCCAGCGTAACACTACGACGATGAATTCGTTGCCTATTCGTTTCAGTGCGTGTCAGTTTATCGATATTACCAATTAACACAGCAAAGTTATCGTGACCAAAATATAAGGCTAAAGCCACTAACATTGCGCGATTTTGCTCGACATAAGAACTTGCAGGCTGTTTGAGGTTAAGTTGATTAATATAACTAAAGGCAAGGTTAAAAAAATCGGCCAAGCTAGTGTTACGACCAACAATTGGTGATTGCGAAATAAGATACTGGTAGTACTGTTTTATCAGTTCTTTGTCTCCCGATATGGTTAAATTATCTCTAAGACTATTAAACAAGCTTTGCTCACTTGTTAGCGCCAATAAATCTTCTAAGACATTTAATGTAACCTCAAGTTCATCATTTTTAATCGCCACCGCCCTGACCGTATCAAGTAGCTGCTGAGCGGTATCTTCGCCAGTAAAGTAATCAACAATGAGTTTAATTAAACTCATACTAAAGTCACCACTTAAAGTAACAGTGCCTAGCTTTACTTCTGAGAGATTAATTCCATGAGCAGACGGTAATAATGTTGTACTGAAATTTATATAGGCTCCGCTAATAACCTTAGCTAACGAAACAGTGCTACTAAGTGTTGCCCCTTGTTCTGATAGTTTAATATCTACTGCTATTTGAGCTACCGCGCGGTGAAGCAGTGCGCTAAGCCCGTTAATTTCCGGCAGAGTAAGTCGCAAGCTACTTTCTGACGAACGTCCTCGTATCACTTTATACAAGCGTTTTGCTAGCTGTTTACTATGATCAGCATGAGCACTATTGATTTGATGTTGTTGGGTAACTAAGGGCTGAAAGTCAATAACTTTAACAGCCAAGATACTTAAGGAGATAAGGCAAATAACGAAGAAAGAGCCGATGAATAAAATGAAGTATTTCAAACGCTTTTAGAGATAGTTGAACTTAGAAGGCATGTTATAGCGTGTGGCTTAACTGCTGTACAGCCTAAATTGTCAAAATTGGCATAAATCCCAATAAATTTTTTGATTAAAACGCTTGGCAATCTTTTTATTCAACGCACTAAATGTTGTTAACCGTTGTGCGCCCGGTTCAAAACATTGCCAGACAAAATGGTGACAATTATTTTTAATCAGATCATATTCTCGATATTGATAAATTTGCTGAATCGCCCGATGTGCCGCTACTTCATCACTTAGCGGAATTGCATTCGCATCACAGGCAACAAATATGTGTTTGCCTGAACGCTCTTTGGTAAATCGTTCTTTGGAAACTGGCTTTACTAAACCATTACCATCTAATTCAATAATCGTATTATCACCTACCCAAATGCCTGTATGGTCGAGTAAGCCGCCGATACCACAACATAAAATACTGCCAACGGTTGGCGTAGCAATTTGTTCAGTATTAAATAACTCACTGGGATAAATGGCCACAGGTGACTTATCAATATCCAATGGATTTAACCGTTCACTCGAGTAATCTCGTCTTTGATGTTGCTGTTTTTTCCTATCATCTGCCAACTCTTTAACAGCTAATGCCGAGATAGCCGCAGCCCCCAACCAAAATAACGGTAATGGCATTTAACACTCCAATAATCAACGCTTTTATTGACTTGATATTATTAGAATAGCTAGGGTTAGAAAAATAGATATAAAAAAGTTGCAAGTAACTATTTCAAATTTAATATAAATTGGCACAATAGAATTTTTATTCTAATTCCTTTATTTTCTTTTTAATAGGTGGCGTTTCAATTATGAAAACAGTGAAAAAATCCTCAAAGCTCAAAAATGTCTGTTACGAGATCCGAGGACAAATTGCCGCCGAAGCCAGACGTTTAGAAGATGAAGGCCATAAAATACTTAAGCTCAATATAGGCAATCCTGCACCTTTTGGCTTTGAAGCGCCTGACGATATCTTAAAAGATGTTATTCATAACCTACCGACGGCTCAGGGCTATAGCGATTCAAAAGGCATATACTCTGCGCGTGTTGCTGTAATGCAATATTTTCAACAGCAAGGCATTCTCAATGTTAGTGTTGATGATATTTTTCTTGGCAATGGCGTTAGTGAACTCATTGTCATGGCAATGCAGGGCCTACTAGAAGATCAGGATGAAGTGTTAATTCCAGCACCAGATTACCCGCTTTGGACAGCTTCGGTGTCGTTATCAGGTGGTAAACCTGTGCATTACCAATGTGACGAAGAAAACCATTGGTTCCCAAATTTAGAAGACATTGCCAATAAAATTACTAAAAAAACGCGAGCCATCGTCTTAATTAACCCAAACAATCCAACGGGCGCTGTCTACTCGGAAGAAGTGTTGCGTGGTATTTTAGATATCGCCCGCAAACACCAGCTAATTGTCTTTAGTGACGAAATATACGACAAAATTCTTTACGATGGGGCAAAGCACACCCCTACTGCGAGATTAGCCGATGATGTATTGGTTATTACGATGGGCGGCTTATCGAAAAACTATCGCATTGCTGGCTTTAGAGCTGGTTGGATGGTAATAACTGGCCCCAAATTACTGGCCGAAGATTACATTGAAGGCTTAAATATGCTTTCTTCCATGCGCCTTTGTGCCAATGTCCCCTGCCAGCACGCCATTCAAACCGCATTAGGTGGCTATCAAAGTATTAATGAATTAATTAACGGCGATGGACGATTGCTTAAACAGCGTAACTTAGCCCACAAAATGATTAATGAAATAGATGGTTTATCTTGCGAACCCGCGATGGGGGCCTTGTACCTATTCGTCAAAGTTGATGCAAAAAAATTCAACATCAAAGACGATGAAAAGATGATTTTAGATTTATTAAAACAAGAAAAAATACTACTTGCACATGGTAAGGCTTTTAATATCAAAGAGCATAATTATTTTCGACTGGTGTTTCTGCCACATGTCGAAGAACTCACGTTAGCTATAGAGCGTATGGGGCATTTCTTCAGCACCTACAGGCAATAAGGAGAATTTTCATGATCAAAAGCACTTTTCTGGCTTGGATTTTACGTATGCCGCTTATTAAACGCTGGGCACTTATGCATACGGTAAAGCCAGAAAATATTGCCGAACACTCGCAACAAGTTGCGGTTATTGCCCACTTACTGGCGGTTATTAGAAATAAGTATTTTGATGGTGATATCAATCCAGAGCGCGCGGCTACAATCGCGCTCTACCATGAAGTTTCTGAAACTAAGCTACAAGATATTAACCATGTCACCAAATACCATAACCCAGCACTGACTAAAGAATTTAAAAAGTTAGAAGAGTTGGCCGAACTTGAATGCTTAAATAGCCTGCCTGAAGCGTTACAAGAAGATTTCAAACCATTATTGGTACAATCTCAAGTTGACCCTGAATATAAAAAAATTGTTAAAGCCGCTGATTTAATCTCTGCGTATTTAAAGGCCAGCGATGAGATCTCTTTTGGTAACCGTGAATTTAGCCATGTTAAAACGCGATTACTCGATATGTTAGCAAGCTTTAAAACTGATATGCCAGAAGTTGCGTTTTTCTTAGAAACATTTGAAGAGCACTGTTTTGTTAGTGTCGATAAATTAGCGTTAGATGATCACTAAAGGTACACGTTAGGCTTAATGAAACGCCAACTTATTAAGCCGCCCCTTTAAACGTATAAAGAATGTCTACGCCATTGGCGCTATGATTAATTTTAAAGCTTCCATGTAGAGCATTCGTTGCTAAGTTGTGGCAAATAGACAGGCCTAAGCCAGTTGCCCCTGCGTATCGTTTGGTGGTTACAAATGGCTCGATAAATCTAGCAACCATTTTCTGCTCAATACCACTGCCATTATCTTGATAATGCGCGATAAAGCCACCATTCGGCGCTTTACTAATAACCAATTTTATCTTGTTATCACTGCCTGAGGTAAACCCATGCTCAATACTATTTTTTACCAAATTTGTTAAAATTTGCGCATGGCAACCAGGTAGCGTTTTAATCGTTTCATCACAGCACTGATACTCAAAGCTGACATTTTTTTGCTTTAATAATGGGGTTAATGTCGAAATAACGCGGCGATAATATGGATTCAATGCGATATAGGCCTCTTTGATATCTGCCTGCTCTTTTGCGGTTAATTTAAAATCATCAATTAGCTCTTTTGCTCTGATGAGGTTATTTTCAATTAACGGAAATGATTGTTCCAGTTGTGCGACGAAACTATTCATATCGTTAATTGAAATACCTTCGCCATCTAATTTTTTACGAAAGTCAGTAAACTTATCCATCGCTAAACTTGTCGCCGTAATCGCAACTCCTAGTGGCGTATTTACTTCATGAGCAACCCCCGAAATTAAATTACCTAAAGCCGCCATTTTTTCAGATTCAATCAGTTGCTGGTGAGCACTCTTTAAGTCATTAACAGTTTGCTCTAATGCTTGAGTTCTTTGAGCCACTTTTTGGTCAAGCTGATTATTTAACTTAATTAGCTTGTTTTCATGATCTAAACGTTCAAACTCCCCAGCTATACGACCAGAAAATAATTCAAATAATGAAACGGTAAACTCTTGGTCTTTAATTGGCTTTTTATACAGCGCCACTACTAACCCCATAACCTGACCTTTTGAATCATGTAATGGCGTCCCCAAATAGCCAGTGATGCCCATATCAATGAGCAACTGATCTTGAGGAAAGTGACTGACCACATCTTTGGGATAAATACATACTGAGTCATTGGCAACATTTTCACATGGCGTATGCATTAAATCATAAGTGAAGTTATCTAATAACTTGCCATCGCTAACCAAGGAAGTTGTTGTGGAAGTTTTTTGTTTGAAATTTAGCCGCGCGATAAAGGTGTAATCAGAATCTATTGCTTTATCAAGCGCTATGGTAATACGCTGAAAAAAAGCATTACCGTAACTGTATGATATGCCTTGTATAATATTTTGAATTACACCTTGCATAGTATTGCTCACTCATCAGGATGCAAACTGCGAATTTCGGTAAATTCTTGGTAATTATCAAAAAGTATATCAACCAATTTGGGTTCAAATTTAATACCGCGTTGGGCCTGAATAAAGTCTTTAATATCCTGCTCTTGCCATTTTTCCGTATAACAGCGCTTAGAGCCTAACGCATCAAAGACATCAGCAACCGCCATAATGCGAGCTTCCAACGGGATATTTTCACCCGCTAGCCCATCGGGATAACCTGAGCCATCCCAATTTTCATGGTGATAATGCGCCAAACGCGCACTGAGTTTAGCAATGCCTGCCGTTGACTTAGCCAGCATGTCGCTACCGACTTCGGCATGCGTTTTCATTATCGCCCACTCTTCGTCGTTTAATTTACCAGGCTTATTTAAAATTCGTTCAGGAATTGCCACTTTGCCGATGTCATGCAGCGGCGCAGCGAGTTTAATGGCATCTATAAATTGTTCACTTAAACCAAGTTTTTGAGCAAACAACTCGCATATAAGTGCAACTCGTTGTACATGCGCGCCAGTTTCCTTGCTTTTTGCCTCTATTGCCTCACCAACTATGTATAGTAACTCTTTCTGCGTATTTTCAACTTGATGCTGTCTAGTTAAACCTTCTAATATCAATGCAACATTAGTGGCATATAATTCGGCCAAATTAGCTTTAAAGTGTTCGGCATCATTTTCATATTCAATATACAAAACACTGGCCGCATTGCTCGACGTTTCGTAATAGCCAATAAAGCAATTTTCATCTGAATAGTGAGATTTTCTTTTAAAGGTATCGGTAATGCGTTGCTTAACGTCCTCATCAATATCTGACTTTTCTAAACTGTCAGATTCAGAAATATACTTGCCAGTGCAGGCAATAATCATATTGGTGGTTTGGCTGTCAATTTCCAGCTGATTACGTGCAATATATAGCGCTGAACTTTCAACATTCATTAAAGATAAAAGATGTTGCAGTGCCGCCGAGCCAAAAGAACGAATATGCTTAACTTTTAGTAAATCATGGGTAGCGGCAATAAGCTTTTTAAACGCATCTAAACTGCGCTGAATGGTCATAATATCGCGATACGCTCGAATACCTGCGTATACTGTGGTCACCATTTTCCCAGAGGTAAAATCGGTTTTTTCCTTGTAGTCATTAATATCAAACTCTTTAATGACTTTAGCTTCGGGGGCAGTACCGGCCTGACCGGTTCTTAATACTAAGCGAATAGCCTGATTTTTAAGCTCATTACGGATCCATTGCACCAATTCTAAACCAGCGTGATCCGTTTCCATAACCACATCGATAAATGCCATGGCAAAAGAGTTATCTTTTTTTAATAATGCTTGTGCTTCTTGCGATGAGTAAACAGAGACTAATTCAAGTTTGCGATGTTCTATTTCGGCATCAGCCAAAACAAGTTTAGTGACTTGGTGAACAGATTCATCATCGTCAACAACTAAAATACGCCAGTATTTTTGTTCTGGCTTTTTCGTTGAAACCTCTTCTGGCGCTTCGTCCTTAAAAATAAACTTGTTCATTACTAAATAGTTATCGATTTTAAAAGTTATTATCAGTGTAATATACACTGGCACAGTTTGCTTAAAATTACATTAAAAATTAACAAACTAGCAAGTGTCAAATACAAAAAAAGCGCTATTAAATAGCGCTTTTTTTGGTTTAGCTAAACTAGTATTACAATGCTAGTTAAACTGCATAATTATTTGATCAACCACAGCATTAATTGTCGTTGTTGGGTCATCTTTATCTGAGGATGTCACACGTTTTGTGCCCCAACCATGCCAAACTGGCTGTTTAGTTTTAACATCGAAAACATCAATTGCTAATTTGCCTTCAGTGTAGCTTCTCACGGTAGACTCAGTACCCATGGCAAAGCCACCATAATAGCCTCTGCCCCACCCAAAACCAGTGCGATATGATGCAGGGTAAGTATCTACACGAATTTTATCTCGGCTACCTACGGTATATGACACGGTGAAATCAGCATCATCGGCAGATTCAATTAACTGATAACCTTTAGCGATAAACGCTGCTTCAATTGCTTTATCAATTCTTACCTTAGCGACAGAGTTAATACCAATAGGAGCAGCCAATATTTTTGATGGAGTTAACCAAGCGAAGGTTTTGTAATTAGCCGTGCTAATTTGTTCATTTCTATCAAAGTTAACTTTAGCAGTTGGCGTTGAAGAACAACCTGCCATAATGGCGACTAATGCAACTAACGCTGCCTTTTTTACTATCTTCATCATAAACATCCTTTAGTAATGGCAAATTTACGCTCTAGATTGAGTATACAAAATAATTAAGTGAAAGTTGTTACAATGCGTTAACCAAAAATATATAGAGCTTATTCACGATAACGCGAAAGGCATAAAATAACAAAGATATTTTAAATAAAATCACAAAGTTAATAATAAACCTTTACAAACAGTTCCTCATCGAAAGAACGTTAAAAACTTGTAAGTTTTTATCAACCGACCAATAAATTTTTAATCTGAATAGATTCAATATCTGTCAAGCATACTTAAACTATTCTTTAGATAAATTGCGAACATAATGTAATTAATGGTTGACATACCCTAATAAACGCCTTAAAAAAGACGGTAAGATTTATCAAAACAATGTGAATTAAACACAGTGAAAACAACTTTAATCCTCAACGTAGTGCTCGTGGTCGTGGTGATTGTCAAATCATTGCGGGGTTGGTGTTGTTTAAAATAAATCTAAATATGAATTCACCTAAAGCCCCCGCTCTGAAAAGACCGGGGGTTTTTTATTTTTAAGAAAAAGGCGAGATTATGACAACGGAGCGATATACCGGCGCTGAAATGGTAGTAAAAGCATTGGCAGCATTGAAGGTAAAATACATCTTTGGTTACCCCGGTGGTTCAGTACTCGATATTTACGACGCCATCTTTAACCAAAATGAAGTTGAACACATTTTGGTTAGACATGAGCAAGCCGCCACTCATATGGCAGACGGTTATACTCGGGCAACTGGTGAAGTTGGTGTAGTACTGGCAACTTCAGGCCCTGGGGCAACAAACTGTGTAACCGGTATTGCTACTGCTTATATGGATTCGATTCCTATGGTGGTATTAGCCGGACAAGTTGCCACCACCTTAATTGGTGATGATGCGTTTCAGGAAACAGATATTGTCGGCTGCTCTCGCCCTATCGTAAAACACAGCTTTAATTGCCGAAAATTAGAAGAAATTCCTAATATCATTGCCAAAGCGTTTTATATTGCTAAATCAGGCAGACCAGGACCGGTTGTAGTTGAACTACCGAAAGATATGCTAATTCCACAAAATAAAGGTGAGTTTCATATTGATACCGACGTCAAAATTCGCTCTTACAGCCCAACAGAAACCGGTCACCCTAAACAAATTAAAAAAGCAGTGAAAATCATTGCCAAAGCTGAACGTTTAGTGGTTTATACCGGTGGCGGCATTATCCTAGCCGATGCTTCAGAACAATTAACCCAACTAGTAGAACGATTAAATGCGCCAATTACTAATACCCTGATGGGCTTAGGTGGCATTTCAGGCACACACCCAAATTTCATCGGTATGCTAGGGATGCACGGTAGCTTAGAAGCCAATAAAGCAATGGCCGGCGCTGATGTTATTTTAGCCTTGGGTGCGCGATTTGATGATCGCGTAACCAATAATGTTAAAAAATTCTGCCCTGATGCTACGATAATCCATGTTGATGTTGATCCGACGTCTATTTCTAAAACCATCAACGCCCATGTTCCAGTAGTTGGTTTAGTTGATAAGGTAATCGAGCAATTAATGGCGGAAATGGATGCAATTAATTATCAAATCACCCCAGCAACTAATGATGCTTGGTGGCAGCAAATTAATGGTTGGCGTCAAGTTAATAGCGTTAGTTACGAAACCGACAGTGAAAAAATTAAGCCGCAACAAGTTGTTGAAGCCATGTATAAAGCAACTAATGGTGAAGCTTATGTGTGCTCTGACGTTGGCCAGCATCAAATGTTTGCAGCGCAATATTATCCATTTGCTAAGCCGCGCCAATGGATTAACTCAGGTGGCTTAGGCACTATGGGCTTTGGTTTACCCGCAGCCATGGGCGCTAAAATTGCGTTTCCTGATAGCCATGTTATTTGTATCACTGGTGATGGTTCGATCCAAATGAATATTCAGGAGTTATCGACTTGCTTACAATACAACTTACCAGTGGTCATTGTGTCGCTTAATAACCGTTCACTAGGCATGGTAAGACAGTGGCAAGATATGATTTATGGCGGTCGCCATTCTTCATCTTATATGGAATCACTACCTGATTTTGTCAAACTGGCTGAATCTTATGGCCACGTTGGTATGCAAATCAATCATCCAAGTGAGCTAGAACAAAAAATGGCGGAAGCATTTGCCATTAAAAATCGATTGGTTTTCCTAGATATTTTAGTGGATGAAACTGAGCATGTTTACCCAATGCAAATTCGCCATGGTGCGGTAGATGATATGTGGATCAAAAAAGGAGAAAAAGCATAATGCGTCGTATTTTAGCCATCTTATTAGAAAACGAACCTGGCAGCTTATCGCGCATTGTTGGCTTGTTCTCGCAACGCGCGTTTAACATTGAAAGTTTGACAGTAGCGCCGACGGAAGATGCCAGCATCTCGCGTATTACTATTGCAACTATTGGCGATGACCGAGTGTTAGAGCAAATTATTAAGCAAGTAAATAAGCTTATTGATGTCATTAAAATTACTGACTTAACTGAGCGTAAGCATGTCGAACGTGAATTGCTGTTAATTAAGTTATTAGCAATGAATGATAAGTCTCGCACTGAAGTTAAGCGAATTACCGATATCTTCCGTGGTGCAATAATCGATATTGGCAAACAAGTTTACACCGTACAAATTACGGGCGATTCAGACAAACTTAACGCCTTTATTGAGGCGATGTCTAACGAAACTGAAATAATTGAAGCCGTGCGCTCTGGTTGTGTAGGTATTGCTAGAGGCGAAAAAGCGTTACGCATATAGGTATTATTTAGGGATTAGTGCAAGCTAAACATTTAACTGAAAAGGTAGGTTTAACCTACCTTTTTTAATATCTGCTTTTTTAATAACGACTTAACCCCAATCGGTTTTACAATCATTAGTTACTGACATTATTTTGAATGTCACGTTAATACGCTACAATTGCCACACCAATAAACGGATTATTGACTGCTGGAGTCAATTTGTCGCTATCGATTACCTATCCTATTACCTTCCAACATGAGCCTGATAAACGCGTACTAAAACAGTTTTATAAAGCTCAGCAATACTCGGCTAAGTTTAAAGGCTTTGACCATGCGTTTACCGCTAGTAAAAATGACCAAGTAATAGCGGCATGTATCTATAGCCAGTTAGTGATGGAAAATACGCAATTGTTACTACACGCTTTAGTGGTAGATAACAGCTTTCGCGGCCAAGGAGTTGCCAGCAAGCTGATCACGTTTAGCCAACAAACGCTACCTAAACATTTCGACCAAATCGTATGTTTTAGCCAGCCATATCTTAACTCATTTTATCAATCGAACGCTTTTGCTATGGCAACTACCGAACAACTCGCCCCGTTTCTAGCGGAGCGCTATAACGCCTATTTAAAAAACCAAAAAGACTTACAGGTTTTTCTGCTAAGGCGTAACTAAGGTTCTGCTAAGGCACTACTTAGGTCTTAACTATAGAATGATTAAGTTAGCTGCTTAACAAGTTGGCTTAGACCAATAGAGGCAATATCTGCAATCACTTCGACATGATGTAAGTTATTAATCGCCTGATTAATTGCCGGTTTTGGGTCAATGTAATAAATATCTGCTGAAGGTTTAGCAAAGCCAGCTAAACTGGCCGCAGGATAGACCTGCATTGAAGTGCCAACAATAATGATAATATCTGCTTGCTCTACAAGTGGTACCGCCCTATCAAGCATAGGTACCATTTCACCAAACCAAACAATATAAGGCCGAAGCTGGCTACCAAGTTGGCATTTATCACCCAGTTCAATATCTGTTTTACAAGGATAAATAAGCGTGTCATCGTCACTACTGCGGGCTTTTAACAGCTCACCGTGCAAATGAATAACCTGAGAACTGCCAGCGCGCTCATGTAAGTCATCAACATTTTGCGTAACAACAGAGACATCAAAATGTTGTTCGAGTGATGCGATTAATTGATGTCCACTATTAGGGGTTACCGTTAATAATTGGCGTCGACGTTGATTATAAAAGTCCAGCACTAACGCCGGATTGTTGTGCCAGCCATCAATACTGGCAACGTCCATCACATCATGCCCTTCCCAAAGTCCATCTTCATCCCGAAAGGTTTTTAAGCCACTTTCTGCGCTCATCCCTGCACCTGATAACACCACCAACTTCTTCATTGTTTGAAAATCACGCAAATTAAGAAAAACTAACAGCTAACTTATCGATTGTTGATGCCCAGCACAAGAGAATATAAGTGATTAGTCTATGATAGCCGCCACTTCAGTGATTGTTTGATCACGGCGAATTTTTTGACCTGACTGTAAACGCTCGCCGCCACGAATAATTACTTCATCACCAGCTGAAATATTGCCCGATACTGAAATCCATTGGCCTATACCTTGTCCCACTAAGACATTAACTTTCTTAGCAACATCTTCACCTTCAACAGCCATAATAAAGGTTTCTTGTTCACGCAACACTAATGCATCTCGTGGAACCAAAGTCGCCATAGCAGTAGCACTTTTAGGCAGTGACACTGTTACAGCAGTTCCAGCCATAATATTGCTGCCATCAGCTGCAAGCCTAACATCAAATGTACGAGAGTTTTGATCGCCGGCCTGACTCCATGTGCGTACTGGCAATTCAAGCAACTGCCCTTGCCATTTCACCAATACACTTTCATTAGCTTGAATAAAAGGGGCAATTGACAAAGGTGCAGCAACTTTGATGTCTAAATGATGAGTATCAACCAATTGCAACACAGGGCGACCTGAGGTAACTAACTCCCCTTCATTAACGAAGCGCTGGCTAATACTGCCGGCAAACGGCGCTACTATTTCTGATTTTTCAATAGCTAGTTGGGTTTGCTCAATCGCTAAATTAAGTGCATCTACCTCGCTGACCGCTACTGCTAAGTCTTTGACAATGCGCTCTAATTCACTTAAAGCGGTATTATTCATTTGATTTAACTTTGACATCCGCGATTGTTGCTTTTCTAAATAAACAACGCCAGCTTGATGTTGTTTAAGCTCTGCTTGCTGCTGAGCCAATCGCAACTGTAAATGGCGATTATCAAGTTTGGCTAGCACTTGGCCTTTTTTTACACTGGTGCCAACATCTTCTACCCACAATAATTGACCCGTTTGTTCCGCCGACAGTGGTGAGTTGCGCCGACTAATAACATTGCCTGGTAGCCACATGGTTGGGCTAACTTGTTCTGCTTTAGCATATTCTACGCTAACTAGTTGCGGTTTTGGCGCATCTGCTGCCAAGGCTTGGTTAATATGACTGGTGACAGTAAAAGCCACTGTTAAGGCAATAACTGAAAATGACGTTTTCATAAAATCTTCCTAATTCTGTTGAGTACTAGTTCTGTTGGGTACTAATTCTTTTCGGTAATATGAGTAATAGGTGTCATTGGCGTAGCACTTGCGTGTTTTAAATAAAAATCCTGACGGGTAATGCGCAATAAACACGGCAATAACACTATGGTAAAAATCGTGCTTACCGCTAGCCCGCCAACAATCACGGCAGCCAAACCTCGGTAAATAACACTGCCGGTGCCAGGCATTAACAGCAGCGGCAACATACCGAAGAAACTAGTGGCGGTGCTCATAAAAATAGGTCTTAGTCGTAGTAAAAGTGCTTGCTGTACCGCTTGCTCTCGACTCAAACCTGTAAGCTCAGCCAACCGTGTTTGGTGCACCAGCAAGATGGCATTGTTAACCACTAAACCTAACAAAATGACAAAACCTATCATGGTCAGTAAATCCAATGGTTGGAAGACAAAAAGATTTAACAGTTGTAACGCCAACACACCGCCAACCGTTGCCAACGGAATAGTGATAACCACAAGTAAACTATCTTTGATTGACTTAAATAATGCCGCCATCAACAAGAATAAAATGACTAAAGCAAAAGCAAAGTTCTCACTCATCACGCCGATGGCTTTTTCAAGCTGATCGGCACTACCGCCATATAAAATATGGCCGTCTGCTGGCATCAGTTCACGTAACTTTGGTTCAACTTGATTTTTAAGGACATCAATCGTTTCTTCTAATGACCAACCTTGAGGCGGGTTGATATTTAGCGTAATTGTGCGATTGCCATCGACTCGAGTTAATCGGGTTGGTCCAACAGTGCGATCGATTCGCACTAATTCAGAAAGTTGAGTAATAGTGCCATTGCCAGTAACCACAGGCACGTCGCCTAAATTATCCGGATCATCCCAACCTTCCGCACGTAAAATCATATTAATACGTTTAGTGCCGTTAAAATATTCACCAACATAAAGACCGTCACCTAACGTTCTGACAACATTGCCAAGCTGACGACGCTCCCAACCTTGCTCTAATATCATGCGATCATTTGGAGTTAAACTTAGCTCTGGCTCTGCCATTTCAACACCAGGATTGGCTTGAACGCTTACACCTTCGATGGCGTTATCAACTAGGGTTAATCCTTGTTTTGCCGCCTCTTGCAGTGCGCGGGTATCTTTAGATTGCAACTGCATTTGCACTTGTCTACCACCGCCGAAGCCGCCGAATAAATTGCCTTGATAGGCAAATGCGCGAGTATCCGGCAAATCAGCCAGCACTTCATTTCGAACAATATCAAGTAATTCATCCACTCTGGATTGATCTAACGCTCGAACACCAATGCTGCCGCCAAATGGCCCACTAAACAGGTAGTAATTTTTTAGTGCCGGTTGCTTTTCACCATCCATATAAGGTTGTAAGCGCGCTACAATTTTACTAACAACTTCGCGTTCAATGGTGTTGATATTGGCACCCGGTGGAAATTGTAAATTACCATCAACTGCATCACGTTTAACTGGCGGTAAATAATCCAGTTTGGGCATGGCGACATAACTCACTGCAATTGGCACTAGCAGTAAGACACAAGCCATCACTAAGCGCTTAGTTTTATTATTGGTCAACCTCATCACAGTAGATGTTAACTTTTGCCAAAGCAGTTGATGTGGATCGCTAGTTTGCTGGTTACGTAAAAAGTATTTCGCCAGCACCGGCAATAACACCGCAGCAACTAGCAAAGAAACGGATACCGCAATGGCAATGGTTAACGCTAAATCACCAAATAACTGCCCTTCAATATCTTTTAAAAAGAACACAGGTAAGAAAATAGCCACCGTTGTCGCCGTTGATGCTAATAGCGCCCCCCACACTTGCTGGGCACCAAGTTCTGAGGCTTGATGATTATCTTTGCCCTGCTCACGCATTCTCAGAATGTTTTCCAATACAACAATGGCGGCATCTAGCACCATCCCCACGGCAAAGGCTAAGCCAGCGAGCGAAATAACATTTAAACTTCTGCCAGTTAAATGCAGCACAATAAAAGTGGTAAATAAACTGATAGGAATTGCGGTAGCGACAATCAGTGTTGCCCGTATTCGCCGAATAAACAGCCATAACACCGAAATCGATAAAATGACACCGGCAAACAAGTTGTTGCGCACTAGGTTAATGGCGCGATAGATAAACACTGAAGCATCAAATGATTGCACCATAGTTAGTTGTTTATCAGCCAGTAACTCGTCGTTAATCAGTGCGACTTCTTGCTTAACCCGATTCAGTGTATCTAAGACATTTGCGCCGCTAACTCGATCAATGCGCATCGAAAATGCAGGGTTGCCATTTTGAATTGCCAATTGCTGGCGATCTTGTCTTCTAACATCAACGCTCGCAACATCACCTAAGCGAATATTACTGCCATTTCTCGACTCTAATATCAGATTGGTCAGTTCATCTTGCTTGTATTTTCCGTTGAAACGTAAGGTGTATTGGCGCCGACCAACATCGACAAAGCCACCAGAGATATTATTACTAGCGGTAACCAGTGAAATTAATCGGGGAATCTCAATGCCGTATTCGGCAAGCTTAACTGGATCAAAGCGAATTTGTAGCTCTTCGCGATTTTGATCAGAGAAAGTTTGAACCCCAGCCACGCCAGAAATTGCTTCAATACGCGGCTTAATCACATCATCGGCAAAATCGATAAAACTATCTACTGGCTGGTTATTTCCGGGTAAGGCTTGTAAGAAGAACCAAGTCAATGCAGGAGTATTACCGCCAAAACCACCTAACATAACTCTTGGCGGCAAAGCATCTCGCGGCTGATTTTGCACACGAGTCATTCGGCTGATCACTTCAATCAGCGTTTGATCCATATCGGTTTCTACGCCGAACTCTAAATTTATAAATGCTGAGCCACGGTTGGCAAAGGCATTCATTGAATGCAGCCCAGGAATACCACGCAGCACTCGCTCTTGTGGTTCAATAATTTCTGATTCAACTTCTTGCGGAGACGCTGCACGCCAGAAAGTTTGAATGGCAATACGAGGCCGCTCAATATCTGGAAAAAGCTGAATGGGCAATTTAACTAGGCTGATTAACCCCACTAATAGGATTAACGCTACAGTAACCGATACAGCTGCTGGTGAGCGAAGTGCTGTCGACGTTAGTTTCATTTTATTCTCCGTCCCTGAATCGTAACAAGCTAAATACGTTCAGTAAGCAATTTAGCAAAGTAATTGTTTGTGAATAAAAAGTAACAACAAGGTAACTATTCGCTAGTTAAAATAGGATGAAACTCGGTTAAATCAAGATAAACTGCAGCCTAGAAACGCCTTGCAATAGCTCGACATAATTCGACACACTTGGTGAAATATTCAGCAACATTTATTGGCTGATATTAAGCGGGGATGTTGATAGGTCAACGCGTTAAAAAGTTCTTAAATTCGCCTTGTTTTAACCTTGAGAAAACTTAAAAAAACCACAAGTTAATGGCATAAAAAAGCCCAGCGTTATTGCGGGGCTTTTATACTAAAATTAGTATCTTGTGCACGTTTGTAAATAGCTTTTAATCGTTCTTTTAAAGAATAATTCTTTTAAATAAAACTGTTTTTAAAATAACTGATTATGCTTTTGTGAAAATCAGCACAAAGCGATCAGTTTTCCGCCGAATACTTGGCTCAAATGGTGTTAGCGTATGATCGTCATCAGGGTTAGCTAATAAGTTGCTATCAGTATCTAAGACGAAGCCAAGACTGGTTAATTCATTGATCACATATTGTTTATCAATACGATGTAAATCTTGCGAGTCTTTTGTGCCGGTTTCAGCTTTTGCGGCATGATCGATGATTACTAATTTACCGCCTTTTTTCACCGCCAGTTGCAGTTGTTTTAACAGCGCGTCTCGATCAACTTTCCAACCATCTGTAACATGATAAATATCGTGATAGCCTAAAACGAAAAACACCGCATCAAAGTTTTCGTCAGCAAAATCTAAATCACCTAACTCTTTATCAAATCGTCTTACATTTGGCAGGCGTTTATCTTTCAAGCGCTCAACTAATTGCTTTTCAACATAAGGCATGTAGGCTTTATTGTTGTGCAAATAAACCAGCCCTGAGTGCCCAACACTAGCGGCTAGTAACTCACTGTAATAACCACTACCACCCAGTAAGTCTAATACCTTCATACCTGGCGTTATTTTGGCCATTTCAATGATTGCTTGGCCTTTACTGGTTTTATCTCTGGCAATATCTTCATTACTGCGTTCTGGCACAGCTGCGAACGCATGGTTAGTGACTAATAAAATTACCAGTGATAACCATTTTCCAACCTGATGTATTTTCAAAATTTGCATAGCCTATTCCTTGTTGTTCTTGTCGACATTGATTATGAAACAACTTAGCTAAATGTAAAAAGTTAAGGTGTTGCTAAATATGTAAAAGCAATTTTAAACCGCTAAAACGCTTTTGCAAAAAACTTTGACCTCTATCAACAATTTATCGGACGTTTCATGTCACAGTGATAGCCAATGATGCAAGGCTTTGAAATTTAAGATGTGATAGCCAATACTGGTAATTGCAGTGAACGAAAAATAATGACAACTCTCGATTAAATAACGAAAAAAAGGCGTCAACAGATTATGGGCACAGCGATAAACAAAGGCACATTTACCAAGCAAGATTATCAACAATTTAAACAAAAACTCTACCAGCAATTAGAAACCTTAAACACGATATTAGCGCGTCCAAACTTTGGTGATGCACCACTTAAAATTGGTGCTGAATTAGAAATGTACCTCACAGGTAATAGTGGCAACGTTAGCTTTACTAATCAGTTTTTGCTGCAACAACTTAACGATAGCCAATTTCAACCTGAGCTTAATCAATATAACCTTGAATTAAACCTATCAGCATTTTTACATAGCCAACAACCATTAAGTCAACTGCATCAAGAAATCAAACAAAAAACTGAGCAATTACATGAAGTAGCGCAAGCGCACAATATCACCCCTGTTGCTATTGGTATTTTGCCTACCTTAGAAAAGCACCATTTGTCGGTGGAGTACATGACCAAACTCACTCGCTATCAGAGTTTAGCCAATCATTTGTACCAAGAACGTGGCGAAGCTTTTTCAGTCAACATCAATGGCCAAGAGTCGCTTAAAATAGCCTTTAATGATATTTGTGCCGAAGGTGCTAACACATCGTTTCAAGTGCATTTAATGGTAAAGCCTGAACGCTTTGTATCCGTCTTTAATGCCGCACAACTTACTGCTCCGTTAGTCGCCGCTATCGCCGCTAATTCACCGATTCTACTTGGCAAAAAGTTATGGCATGAAACTCGAATTGCGCTATTTAAACAATCACTTGATATTCGTGCCCGTGATAAGGTGAATTGGCAAGAGCCAACACGGGTAAACTTTGGCTTTGGCTGGCTACGACATAGTCCTTGGCAACTTTTTGCTGAAGCGGTATCGCTCTACCCGGTAATTTTGCCTGCGATTACAGAAGAAGCAGAAAATACTGACGGTACCACTTTACCGCCTCTAAATGAGCTAAATTTACATATGGGCACTTTATGGCCTTGGCATCGTCCGGTGTACAGCAATCAAGGCAATGGTCACATTCGTATTGAGTTTAGAGCGATTCCCGCTGGCCCAAGTGCAATTGATATGGTGGCAAATGCAGCATTTGCGATCGGACTTGCCAACGGCTTAGCTGACAATATAGAACGCCTGATCAGCTTGATCCCATTTCGCTATGCTGAATATAATTTTTATCGCGCGGCGCAATATGGCTTAAATGCCAATATATTATGGCCGTTAAACAATAAATATCGCTGTGAAGAAGTCGCAATCAGCGATGTGCTGCAAACACTTGTCCCAATCGCCAGTAAAGGACTTACCGATTTAGGTATAGACGCCGCTGAAAGTGCGCAATATTTAGCCGTTATTCAGCAACGGCTGGATAACCAACAAAATGGCGCGCAGTGGCAATTAGATAAGCTGGCGCAGCTTGAGCAACAATTCGATTTTCAAACTGCCTGCCAACAACTCGTTAAAAGTTACCAACAACATAGTCGCATTGATATGCCTGTTTCTCAGTGGGAGCTATAACCATGATTGATTTTAGTAAACTTGATTATTTGCAAAACCCACAACCTGCTGAAATTCCAGATTCGCCTTTGCAATGGCTGCACCAGTTAACTTCAACTACTGTAATTGACTTTGTTAACAATGAACAACTGCCTTGGCGTGCAATAACCACATTATTACATGGTAATGAGCCTTCTGGCTTTTATGCGCTGCACCAGCTAATAAAAACCAACGCCTTTGAAAACCTTGCAATTAATGTTCGTGTGATTATTGGTTCAGTGGAAGCGGCCAAATACAAACCAGAATTTAGTCAGCGCTTTCCAAGTGATGGTTTTGATCTTAATCGATGTTTCGGTAGCACCAGCTTAAGTCACTATTATCTTAGGGCACAGATGATCGCTAGCAGTATTCGCCAAGTTAATCCTGAAGCGATTATCGATTTACACAATACCTCCGGCGATAGCCCCGCCTTTAGCGTAAGTTGTCACCAAAGCCACGAACATTTAGCCTTAGCCAG
The DNA here is from genome assembly GCF_053470325.1 of Colwellia sp. MEBiC06753. NCBI lineage: Bacteria > Pseudomonadati > Pseudomonadota > Gammaproteobacteria > Alteromonadales > Colwelliaceae > Colwellia > Colwellia sp. MEBiC06753. The sequence goes on from NZ_JBQMTM010000016.1 coordinate 80,604, forward strand.
TTTGTTCTGCAACGTTATGATAGTCACACATATTAAGCTAGGCGCGTTAATGGAATTGTCTTTTGATTGTCCGGTGATCACTGTTGAGTGTGGTGGTGCCAAGCAAGAAATTTCACACGAATTAGCCTGCCAAGGACTTACTCGGTTTTTATTAAGGGAAGATTTAAACACTGGTGAGCACTTAGAATCAGTGGAAGTTATTTACCAGCCAATGCGAATTAAAGTAGCGGAAAACTGTTCTCTTACCTATAGCAATCAAGCACAACAAAGCAATATCACCATGCGTAGTGATATTGAACAATTAAATTACCTAACCAACATTAATGGTGAAACCATTGCTTGGCTGGATGAAAATGGTTTAGCTAATTTATCGCTTGAAGGTGATGAGCATCACGGCAAGTTGGAAGATTATTTTTACCTTAACGGTAATCAATTAATTTGCCAGCAGGATATGCGTTTGTTTATGGCAACCTCCTACCCTGAACTGGCGTTAAATGATTGCTTATTTTATTTAGCAAGGCGCCAGCGCTTTTAAACGCTGGACTAATCAATTTACTGTATAGCAATTGCCATTCATTTAAATTACTGATGTACCAATAACCACTGCGCTTTTAATTGGCTTACCGTATCTAAATTCTTGCCTGTAAATTGCATATTATCGAGCACAGATATTGCCTGTTCAGCGGCACTAATATGTTGTTCACAAAGTTCATTCGCTTTATCCATCGCTAGCAACACCTTTAATAAACTAATACTGTACTTAGCATTGGTGGGAGCTAACACTAAGGCTTTAGTTAACTCATCAAATGCTGGTTTTAGGCGATTTTTCTGAAAGTGTTCAATTGCCATCTCATAAAGATGTTTTGGTGTGTAATGAATTTCCTTTCGTTCTTCAATTTCTTGCTCTACATAACGATTAACTACTTGGCTAGTTAATGAGTCGCCAGATATTTGATTTTTAATAGCTTCTAGAATTATCAGTGCTTCTTCACGCATACCTAACTCGTGAAATACTTTAACTTTATCTAGGTTATCTTCTATTTCAACACTAGCTTTTAATGAAAGATGATTATCAACAATACTTTTAGCACGCGCGGTTTCATTACGAACATGATGAATTCGCGCTTGCGCCACTAATATTTGCTCTTTAAATAAGTGAGCATCCTCATAGTTCGACTCAAGTGTATCAATATAGCGCTCAGCTTCTTTTAATATAGGTAGCGCACTCTGCTCTGAGAGAGTGCATGACAAATCAATACCTGCTCGGATCACATTTAATAGCAATAATGGCGAGTCATGCACCGAATTTTTAGCATTTTGTGCAATCGTTTTTGTTGCTTGATATTGTCCTTTATGGTCATGGTTTAATCGGGCTAAATCCCAATATTTTTTATTTCGTTCTATATTACGTGGCGCTAGCGCGGTTGCTTTTTTGATTTCTTCATAAGCTAGGCTATAGTTTTCTTGCTCTATGTAGTACTGCGCCAACATGTCATGAGTAGCAAATCGGGTGTCTTTACGCTCAATAAGTTCACTAAGCAAGCTTTGTATCTCTTGCAACTTCCCCTGCTTTAATAGCGCTTTTACGTAACCTAGATATACCCAAGAATACTGATAACTTTTTAGCAAAGATTTAAAGAAATGCTCGGCTTCGGCAAGCTCCAATAAGCTAATTAACGCTTCGCCTTTCATCCGTAAAATATTTGAATGATATTGACGCAAACTACCGTCTAATAAATGACGGTCTGCATAATAGATAACTTTTGAGAAGTTTTTATTATCAATGGCTTGATAAATATTAAAAAGTTTTTGCTTAACTTCTAAAGTAGCTTTTAATCGCTTAGCAACATTTGCAGATGATAAGGGTTTTGCCCAAAAATCATCGGGTTGTAGTTCAATAATTGAGTTAACCAGGCTTTGATCGGTATCAGAGCTTAAAAATATCAATACCGTACTTTTGTTAACATAACCTTTAAATTTCAGCTCTTCCAACAGATGAAAACCATCTTTATCACTTTGGACGTTAAAAGAGCAAATAACCACATGAAAATGCATGGATTGGCACAATCTTATGCCATAGTAAGCATTTTGAGCACAGCGTATTTCTCGAATGCCAAGGTTATAAAAGGTTTTTGTAAGTAAACCATGAACCAAAGTATTATCATCGATGACTAGCACATTAAGCTGGCTAAAATCTTCCAATGCATTGCGTAATTCTATATCCAAGCCCGAGTTACTCCCTTTTCCCTTTCGCGCTTTAAGCATTTATTTTTATATTTAACTTATCGTTTATAACACCACCTAACCGCATTTGAAACACTTAATATACTTAGCCCGCGAGATAGTTCTTAATTGCTTAAAACTTCAGCGATTTTGCACAAAAGCAGCTATTAGCTGTGTAATAAAGTCGTTAAAAAATAAATACTTTGTGATCCGAATTTCTCGATTCTGACTATAGTTACTTTATGAAATGGATTTTCGTTTATTTACACAGTTTTAGCGAGAATTTTATGCACAATACCACCAAGCTTTTTACCTACCTGTTTGTCGGCTTATTTATAGAAAGTATTGCGTTAGCCTTTATCTATCAAAGCTTCATTGCAGCATTTGTAATTGGCTTACCCGCCTTACTAGTACCACTTTATTTTATTAAAACCGTGCCTGAACTTTGGCTCACACGCCATGTTTCTGCCATTGCAGCAATGATTTTTGCTGCGCTGCATATACACCAAACCAATGGCTTAATAGAAGTTCATTTTGAAATATTTATCTTGATGGCGTTTTTAATAATTTTTAGAGATTGGCGCGTTTTTATCAGCGCTGTCGCAACCGTAGCCGTGCATCATTTGTCTTTTTACTACCTGCAAACAAACAATACAGGTGTATATATTTTTGATGCTGATCGCTTAGCGTTTACCACTGTTATTATTCATGCAGTATATGCAATTGCTGAAGCAGTAATTGCTGGCTACATGGCTAAAACAGTGGCTGAGGAAGAAAAAACCGGTGATGAATTGGCTGAAGTTGCCATGGTACTAACCCAAGATGAACAGGCTTTAGACTTATCAATTAGGGCCACTGAAGCAAATGAAACGTTAATCGCCTTTAATCGCTTGCTTTCATTACTGCAGTCGGTAATCGATGGCGTTAAATTACAAGTGCAAAATCTTAATGCAAACGCTAACAACCTAGCTAGTGCAAACAGTGACATCGAAAACTCTACTCAAGAGCGACAAATTGAAACTGACGCTATTGCCACCTCGGCAGAGCAAATGGCAGTAACCGTTGCGGCAATCGCCGAGGAAGCAAAACAACTGAGCATACAAATGCATAATGCCAATGACTTCACCCATGCCACCAACGAAGAAATTATTGCCATCACTAAGCAAAATGAAACGTTAACTGAGGCGCTTAAAAGTACCAGTGATCAAGTGACCGAATTAGCAAATTCCACTTCAGCGATATCGACCGTGCTGTCTGAAATTACCGGTATCGCCGAACAAACTAATTTGCTGGCATTAAATGCGGCAATTGAAGCTGCTCGTGCAGGCGAGCAAGGTCGCGGCTTTGCTGTAGTGGCAGATGAAGTAAGAGCTCTGGCTAACCGAACCAAAGAAAGTACAGATAAAATTAATAATACCCTTACCTTATTGCAAGGTTACTCACAGTCAACCACCGCATCAATGTCCTCAAGTATAGAAATTGTCCAGGGGGTGATTGAGCGCACGCAAAGGGCACAACAACAAATTGCACAAGCCTCCAATATTGTTGAACAAGCCAATAATATTTCCACCAACGTTGCCAGCGCAGTTGAACAACAAGCAGCAACAACCGATGGTATTGCCAAAAGCACCGAAAACTTACGAGCGACTAGCCAGCAAGATATTCAAAAAATCGAATTACTCGCTAAGGAAACCGCCGCGATCAGCCAAGTATCAATAGATATGGAGCAAAGCATTGCCCGCTTTAAATAATGTAATTTCGGCAACTAAATCGATCGCCAGTATAAAACACCTGTTGATAGTGATACTTTGGCTGGTATTTACCATGACGGCATTTGCTTATTTACTCAATAAGCAATTAGTGATGTTCGATCCTGAGTATGGCTTGGCTCAACACACCCCAAAGTCATTATTAACTGCATTGGCTCAAGACAATCTATTAGCTGAAGCGCTTAACGAAAATGGTAATATGATTGTCCACTTTCAATCACCAAACTGCCAATGTGATCAAGTGAGTAGCGGCCATATAATGGCTTTGAATAATCAAGCAGCTCATCACTTTAGCATTAAACAAATTACCGTTTCGGCTAACCATAGTGCTATTCCATCAACACCAGCGGTTGCAATTGTTGAGTCGGGTGAGTTACTGTACTTTGGCCCATATGGTCAGGGAATTGGTTGCAATAATAGCCAAGGCTTCGCCCAAACAGTATTAAATAACCTCAATAAGGGTTTTCGCGCCAACATCATCGTTTCTGATGCAAAAGGCTGCTATTGCCAACCTAGCTAAACTCAAAAAGAAATTAACCCAACGAATAATTAACCAGCCAAAATGATCGTTACCTAGGAGCAAGCAATGTGTGGAAGATTAAATGTTATCGACGATGCAGTTTGTCAGTTTGTTGCAGAGACCTTAGGATTAAAGCTTAACACTGTCACCAATCACAACTTATGTCCATCACAATCAATGGCAACTATTATCAAGCCGCCATCAGGTTTTGAACAAGTGAACGCGCAATGGGGAATAAAGCCAAGTTGGTCACCAAAGTTATTAATTAACGCAAAGGCTGAAACCATCAATAACAAACCTACGCTCAACCAAGCATTCAGTCATAGCCGCTGTTTAGTCCCTTTTAACAGTTGGTTTGAATGGAAAAGTCAAAATGGTCAAAAGCAAAAGTACGAAATTTCTAGGGCAACTAATCAGCCTATGTTTATGGCCGGCATCCTATATAACCCCGCACAACCACAATTGGTCACGCTAACCACTGAGCCTCACGGAAAATGTGCAGCAATACATCATAGGATGCCAGTGATTATTGCTAATAACCAAGTTGATTACTGGTTTAATTCACCGCCAAACGAATTATCGCCACTACTTCACCATATTGATGAAACACAATTTCAGATTTCAGCGGTAAATTAACGACTTATTGATTAAATTCTTGTTGATGTAACCAAGCTGCGTGTTTTGGCGCTTGTTTAGTAACGGCCCATTCATCTATCATTTCTTGAGCAACCGTTTTTAACTGTTTCATTTGCTGGTCAGTACCGGTTTTATACGTAAGCTCAAGGCGATGGCCGTTCGGATCAAAAAAGTAAATTGAATGGATAATACCGTGATTGGTCACGCCAACCACATCAAGCCCCTTCGCTTCCAGCTCTTGCTTGGCATCCAGCAGTGCTTGCTGATCGTTAACTTGAAACGCTATATGCTGAACCCAGTCAGGGGTGTTTAAGTCTCTGCCCATAGTGGGTGAATTAGGCAATTCAAAAAACGCTAAAATATTACCGTTACCCGCGTCTAAAAATACATGCATATAAGGATCTGGCGCTTTGGTCGACGGTACTTTATCTTCTGAAATCGCCACCATTAATTCCATATTTAGCATTTGTTGATACCAAGCAACGGTGGCTTTGGCATCGTGACATCGATAAGCAACATGATGGATTTGTTCAATTTTTATCATTACTGTATTTCCTGCTTTACAAATTATCGGCGTATTAAAAAGCTGAGTGCTCAACAAAAACCGCATTTACTTTCTATTAGTAACATTTGTTACTAATATGGTTTTATGATCTAGCACAAAGAAATCACAATTAATGGCATTATTGGATTTAACCCAATTTTTTCCTTATCAGTTATCGATATTACAAAGCCACGTTGCTCGCCTTGTTGGTGCTTATTATCAACAAGCGTGCGGACTTAATCGCAACCAATGGTGTGTAATGGCGGTGCTTGCTATGCAAGATAAAATGACCGCAAAAGAGCTTTGTCAGTTTACTCAACTAGAAAAAATGCCAATTAGCCGCGCATTAAAGCAACTGGAAGCGTTAGCTTATGTTGAACGTACCCATGATCAACAAGATCTTCGTTGTTCAAGGTTTAGCCTAACCAACAATGGCGTAAAGCGTTATCAAGATATTTTGCCGAACGTAATGGCATCAAATCATGAAATTTTGGCTGTGTTAACCACTGAACAGCAGCAGCAACTTAGAACCATAACCAATAAATTACTGTCGCATGTGCAGCAGTTATCCCATGATAAAAATATTGCTTAGAGAGCAAAGAATATGACTGATCAATTAACTTATCTCACAGGCTTTGGTAATGAACATGAAACCGAAGCATTGCCGGGTGCTTTACCCATAGGCCAATTTAGCCCGCAAAAAGTGAAATATGGTTTATACGCCGAGCAATTTAGCTCAACCGCATTTACCGCGCCGCGTGATAAAAACCGCCGCACATGGACCTATCGTATTCGTCCATCGATTGCTATGGGCGATTTTTCACCAATGGATAATGGCTTAGTGCGCACCAGCCCAATTACTGAAGCGGTAACGCCACCGAATGTCATGCGCTGGAATGCTCTGCCATACCCTGAAACTGATAAAGATTTTATCGATGGCTTAATTACCATTGCCGCCAATGGCGATGCTAAAGGCCAAACGGGGATCGGCATACATGTTTATTGCGCTAATACCGATATGCATTCACGTTATTTCTACAATGCCGACGGCGAGTTATTAATTGTCCCACAAGAAGGTGCGCTATTGGCGTTTACCGAATTGGGTAAATTATTCGTTAAACCCGGTGAAATTTTAGTGATACCACGTGGCATTAAATTTCGCATTGAATTACCTGATGGTAAAGCGCGTGGCTATATTTGCGAAAACTATGGCGCGCCACTCGAACTTCCTGAGCGTGGGCCAGTTGGCGCTAATGGTTATGCCAATGATCGCGACTTCCAATACCCAGTTGCTTGGTTTGAAGACTTAGAAGGTGACTTTAAGTTACTAACTAAATTTGCAGGCAACTTATTCCAAGCCGATATCGATCATTCACCACTTGATGTGGTTGCTTGGGTTGGAAATTCTGCACCTTATAAGTATGACTTATCACGATTTAACACCATGAATACGGTCAGCTATGATCATCCTGATCCTTCAATCTTTACTGTGTTAACATCACCTTCAGATACTGCAGGCACAGCGAACGTTGATTTTGTGATTTTCCCTGCCCGCTGGATGGTGGCTGAGCACACGTTCCGCCCGCCCTATTATCACCGCAATATTATGAGTGAATTTATGGGATTAATTGAAGGGGTATACGATGCCAAAGAAGCAGGCTTTGAACCCGGCGGAATGAGTTTGCATAACTGTATGACGCCACATGGGCCAGAAGCGGATGTTTTTGAACATGCTTCAAATGCAGAACTTGCACCGCAGCGCTATGAAAACACCTTAGCATTTATGTTCGAGTCGCGTTATGTAATTTCACCGACTAAATTCGCCCTCGAAACCCCTGCTAAGCAACAAGATTATTTAAAATGCTGGAACTCCCTGCAAAAATTTTATAACGCTAACGCGTAAATCTACTCGACACAGATTATAAAGAAATTAAAGGTATAAAAAATGAGCTATTTAAATGAAACCCATGACGTTAACTTAACAAGTTGGGTTGATTCAGCCAATGTTAACGACACCGATTTTCCTATTCAAAACTTACCGTTTGCTTCATTTCGCGTAAAAGGGAGCGATCAATCATTTCGTGGTGGTGTCGCCATTGGCGATCAAATTGTCGATTTAGCCGCTTTAGCTAAACTAGCGTTATTTGACGGCCTAGCACAACAAGGTTTAGTTGCTTGTTCACAAGCTGAGTTAAATGACTTTATGGATATGGGCGCAGCAGCCTCTAGTGCATTACGTTTAGCCTTATCTCGGGCATTACGCGAAGGTGCAACTGAACAAGCACAAATTGAAACTTGCTTAGTGGCGCAGGCTGATGCTGAATTTAAATTGCCGTGCCAAATTAAAGATTACACTGACTTTTACACATCAATTTTCCACGCAACAGCCGTAGGTTCATTATTCAGGCCTGACAACCCGTTATTACCAAACTACAAATGGGTACCGATTGGTTATCACGGTCGCGCATCAAGTGTTGATGTTTCAGGTCAAACTTTCCCGCGCCCTTGTGGCCAAACCAAAGCACCTGATGCTGTAGAACCAAGTTTTGGCCCATGTAAGCGTCTAGATTACGAAGTAGAAATGGGTATTTTTATCGGTAAAGGTAACGCGCTTGGTCAACCAATTTCAATTGAAGCGGCAGAAGAGCATGTCTTTGGCTTATGTTTATTTAATGACTGGTCAGCACGTGATATTCAAGCATGGGAATACCAACCATTAGGGCCATTCTTAGCGAAAAACTTTGCTTCAACCGTTTCACCTTGGATTGTTACCACTGAAGCATTAGCACCATTTAGACAAGCGTTTAGTCGCGATGAAAATGATCCACAACCGATGGCTTACTTAACATCAGCGACGAACTCTGAGCGTGGCCAGTTTGATGTGACGTTAGATTGTTTTATTAAAACGCCAAACTCAGATGTTGAAAACAAGCTATCAACCTCAAACTTTAAGCACTCATACTGGACTGTCGCGCAAATGGTGGCACACCACACAGTAAACGGCTGTAATATGCAGGCTGGTGATTTACTAGGTAGCGGCACGCAATCAGGTCCTAACGAAGCTGAAGCAGGTTCATTACTTGAATTAACCAAAGGTGGCAAACAGCCAATTACCTTAGCTAATGGCGAAACTCGTACTTTCTTAGAAGACGGTGATACCGTGATTATGCGCGGCTATTGTCAGCGTGGTGGTGCCAAACGCATTGGTTTTGGTGAAGTGGCTAGCACTATTTTGCCTGCGAATATTTAATAGATAACTGAGGTTAACTTAATGGAACTTTTTAGCTACTTTCGCTCGTCAGCCGCTTATCGTTTAAGAATTGCCTTGAACTATAAAGTGGTGCCATATGAGCAAATTCCAGTGAATTTACTCAAAGGAGAGCATAAGTCAGCCGACTACCTTGCGGTTAATCCGCAAGGGCTAGTGCCAAGCTTAAAAATTGATGGCAGCCATGTACTTACGCAATCACCTGCGATTTTGGAATGGTTAGAGGAAGCATTTCCAGAAACATCGTTATTGCCAACTGATGCCTTCGAGCGTGCTAAAGTGAGAAGTTGGTGTAATCAAATCGCTTGTGACATTCACCCTATTTGTAATTTAAGGGTGATTAATTATGTAGCGAACGATTTAGCTGCTGGCGATGATGGTAAAATGGCTTGGTTACACCATTGGATGACAGTAGGTTTTAGTGCCTTAGAACAGCAGTTATCTGATGGTCCTTATTGCAACGGACAGCAAGTGACCATGGCAGATGTTTATCTTATTCCACAAGTATTTAATGCCTTGCGCTTTAAGGTAGATATGACTCAGTTTCCGAAAATTATGGCGATTTACCAGAACTGTAACCAGCTTGATGCTTTTATTGATGCAGCGCCAGACAATCAACCTGACAGTATTTAATTGAGTTGAATAAAATAGAATTGAATTGAGTTGAGTAGTTCGTACACACTAAAAAGCCACCTGTTAACGGTGGCTTTTTTCTTGCCTTTTTATTTGCCTTTTAAAGTGCGACTTCTCGCCACATTAGAAAAATCATAAAAATCAGTAACTTTAGTTAAGCTGACATTGGCTTACAAGTGCTGGTAACAACGTTGCTGTGCTAGCCACTCTCACTTTAACGCAACCTGACTGATGATCTATTAACTCTTTTTGAATCAATGAAAACTTACCTTGGTCAACCGAATTTAGCTGATACTGATAAGCCTGATCACTACCCTCGGCTACGGCAGTGACTATTCCACCGACTATAGCACCAGCTAATGCACCTGCAATCATGTCTTCATGGTTACCATCAAGCTCGTCAATTAAACCAACAGCTGCGCCCCCTGCTATGCCGGTTTTAACATGGGATGACAAGGTTACCTGCTCAACAGACTCTACGGATGCGTAAAACTCTTTAATTATGACATTTTGATCTGCTTGTTTTACCCCTTGACTGGCACAGCCGGCCAATAATAAAGACATTAGTATTATTTTTTTCATAGCGTTCCTTTCTTTAGGTGCAAGAATTGCAAAACTTTAGGTGCAAGAATTGCAAAACTTTAGGTGAAAGAATTGCAAAAGTAGTGAAAGTAATGAAAGTTTCAAAAATCGAAAAAGCAGCTAAGTCATTTAGTTAGCAAAGTTATACTAGACAAGCCATTTCATCATATCTATCTCAATTATTTGTAACTTATCCTAATTATTGACTTTAAAATTGACGCAAAGTTGCGAAATTATTGAAATTTTTCTGCGAGCTATTAAATTAGACAGTCGCGAAAAGCAACAACAAAACCGTATTTAGCCAAATCTTAAAGTAGAGCAACAGTTAATACATTAGCTAAACGCTATTTAAACAGTAGTTAACCAGGAAATAAAAGTTTTCCAAAGAGCGAACCTGCTGACATGGTTAGATGTAGAAATTTCTTCAAGTTATATATGGTAAAGCGCTTTTAATCCTGATGACAAATCCCTGAGTTTGCAAAGTGTTTGGCTGCCAAACTCTCAATTGGCTCTCCACTATCAGTCATACCGTATTCAAAATTCGATGCGAAGAGCGAACCGTCCAATTGCGCTTTATTCTCTAAGGCAATCGGTAATGCAAAGCAAGAGCGTTTAACCACTTCATCAAGTTTATTGACATTAATTAACTGCAGCGTATTGGCATAAAACTGAATTTCAGTAGCCACAACACTTTGGCCACCATAGACGAAAAACGTTAAAGCCACATAGCCTGCCATGACTAAACCTATGAGAAAACTGAGTAAACTTACTAAAAAAATTTTCATATACACTCCGCTATATCAAATAAACCTTTATGTTTAAAACTAATCTCATAAGAATCAATATAAATAAATTCCTGTAATTTTGTTCTCAAAACATCTAGCGTCTTAATCTAAAATAATTCAAAAATCATACAATTACTTTTTAAATTTATACTTTCGATTAAAGACTAGGCAAACGGCGGTGTTTCATTTTGCCCTCGCGTTAAAATGTGTAAGAATGCAGGCTTAAAGCAGCGATTTTGTCGCAGACATACTTAACTTAAAAAGCTGCTTCGTTATTTTACAATTTAGTTGTTTAAATCATCACTGTAACTGATTCGCTAGTTACTATTGACGGGTTAAACTTTTTTAGATTTTTAAATTATCCACTTACGGTAGCTTAATGGCAGAACTATACAAAATAGGTAACGTAACCATTGATTTAAAGCATAAAGTTGCAACCTTTGATGATGGCAACACCGTAAAGTTAAGCCCTATCCAATCGAAAATTCTAACCTTATTGCTTCATTCTCCTGGCAACGTTGTTCCTCATGCTACGTTAAAAGACACCGTATGGAAGGGAAAGCTGATTGAAGAAAAAACCTACTCATCAGCCTTTAGGCGACTCAGAGACAAGTTAAATTGGGGCAAAGATGAATACTTATTTAATGAGCATGGTGAAGGATACCTGCTTAGAGGACAGATCATTGCGATTGAGCAAGATTTAGCTCCCACTCTAGTAAATGAACAAACAAGTGAACAAGAAAATGAACAAAAGAGCACTGCGCCAAAAAACCACACTAAAAGTGAACGAACGCGCTTCAAATGGCTAATTGCTAGTGCAAGCTTAATTTTTTTAGCTTTCTTGCTCGCATTAATAACATCTAAAACACAAACACTTGCACCGATAAAAGTTACTCCGTTACCTAAAACCTATATCGAAGGCGTTGAATTAAGGCCTGCAGTGTCACCAGATGGAAAATACCTCGCCTTTAGCCACTCTCAAACAGGTTTAGAGCGGTTATCAGTAAAAGTAAAAAACCTTCATACCAACGAATATTTAGACTTAATCACTAGCGACTATTCAACATCGCCCAATTGGAATAGTCGTGGCACAGCACTGTATTTTTCATCATTTGACAATGGGCAATGTTGGATAAGCCGAGCACTCTTTCAAGAACAGCAATTTTTACCTCCAGAAAACCTTATTTCTTGTGGTGTAGAGCCGAGTGAGAGTCAACCGCAAATAGATAACAATGAAGATTGGCTGTATTTTACCTTTAAAAGTGATATCAGTTCGCCAAGCATTGTAAAACGAATGCATCTAAGAACTGGTAATGTCGAGTCAATGACAGTAAGTGAAAGTGATGGTTATGGTGATTACAGTATTAATATTAGCCCCGACGCTACTAAGCTAGCGATATTAAACACAGATGCATCTTATATCAGTCACCTTGATATTTTGGATTTGCAAGACGGCTCTAGACAACGCTACTTTGATTATGAACACCTTATGTTTAACGTTAGTTGGGCTCCTGATGGGAACTCAGTATTTTTTATCGACGGACGAAATACAATTGCAGAGTTTAAGTTTAAATCTAAGACTAAGCATCAACTAGCAACACTAGAACAGGCTGCGTATTCAATTAGCACTACAAACGACAGTAAAATGTATATTGGTTATGGCAACATCTATCAGAGTGACATTAAGCGCTTAGATCCAACTGACTTTTCGATCCAAACTGTTATCAACTCTACATTTGATGATTACAGCCCGGCAATAATGAAAAATGACAAAGCCAGTTATTTTATTTCAAATAGAAGTGGGCTAAATCAAATATGGATAGCCTATGATGGCAAACAAATACAAGTTAGTAACTATACGATACAAACAAAAATTTCAGACCTAATACTATCGCCTTCAGAAAACTATCTCGCCTACTTAAAAGATGGGGCAATTGAAATAAGAGAAGTGGACTTAGAACAATCAAAAGTCATTATGAATACCTCAGACACGCCAGTTAAATACCGAAATTTAACCTGGTCGTGTAATCAAGATAAATTATATTTGTCATCTAAAATGAATAATATCTGGGGGCTTTCATCACTCGACATTAAAAGCAAGGTAATTAATAAAGAACGCGAGAATGTTTCTGGTATACAGTTTGACTGCCAAACCAACCAAAAGTACCTAACAAAAGAAAATCAATCTGGAATTTTTGTCGAAAGCTCAAATGAAGAGTTTTCTGATAAGCATATATTGCAGAATGTGAACCTCATACATAATGATGAATGGGCTATTTATCATGGCCAAGTCTTTTTTCGATATGAAGGTAATTTATACCTTAATAAGGGTGAAAAGTATCAACCAATAGACATAACAGCTTTTCAGACGATTTATGATGTAACTTTCACTGGTAACAACCTTTACTTCAGCAAACAAGCATTGAACGATACTTACATCGCTGAGGTTGTCTTAAAAAGTCAAAAATAATCGATAAAAACAGTTATTTAAGGGAAAAGCAGGTAAAAGCAGGTACCGGAGATACCGTGTTTTGCTGAATTATTTAGGTCGTTTTACTAACTTAACTAAAAGGCCTAACAACCATGAAATTTAATACTAAATTACCACTTATCTTAACTACTGTTGTTTTATTTAACGCACCATCAATGACGTCGACTTCTGCACAAGCTGCATCAATTGGCAAAGACGTAATAAATACTTCAGCTTCCGCAAAAGATATTATCATTCCATTGTGTATGCCATACCCTTCATGTCGAGTAAAAGGTAACAATTTAAACGACACTTCTTATATAACCAAATTAGCCAATGGTAACTTTAACTAATCTAGTAAGTTGATTAGCTACAGGTTGAATATCCACCTATTAACACTGACTGAGAAGTTACTTACCAAAGGTTAGCCGAATAGAAATATTTGGCCTTAAGCAATGAAAGAAGAAGTATACCAAAATATTTTCAGAGCTATTTGGGGGGTGTACCTTATTGCACTCCCCATGTTTTTGATGTCGGCAGTATTGATTTACGCATTTGAAGTCAATGGAGTTAAAAACATTACCAGTAAAGCGGATGTTGTTTACCTTACTGTATTTTTTGGCCCCCTGCTGGGAGTTATATTTTATTTAATTGACCAACATGTACAGAAGCGTTTATTAATTATCTCAGATACTGCGATCAAGTTTGGGCGTCCCGACGCGTTTACTGTAGTGTTGTGGAAAGAAATAGATTGCATTTACGTAGATTTAAAAGCAAATACTTGCTGGTTAGATGTTAAAAGCAAAAATAATTTTGAGCGCCGATACACGCTAAAGTTTGGCCATTACGATATTAATAAAACTCATTTTGTTAATATGCTAACCAAACTCCATGAAAAGTTTCATTTTAAGTTAGAGCTATAGATATAACCGTAGGTCACATTATATAAATATGTGGTTTTACCTCAATGTACCTACAACTTTGCTACAGCACATTAAAAACAACATGATGAAACAGTAGAAACAAAGGCGGTAATTATTAAAGCTTTCTAGTTGGAATAAAGCAGATAGAGCCTAAACTTCACTTTCTTTTAAACAAATACCTTGATTCAGCCTTTGACAGAGTTATGGGCTCAACAGACGTTATTGAATTAGGGGATGGACGAAGGCAGTCTCACAAGCAATGCGTCCATTTGTTTTTATTAGTTTTTGACAAACAAAATTACAACCAGTGTTACTTGAGGTGAAAGTCATTGTTAAATAGAACCATTCTGAACTAGCCACAAAATTCTCTAAATAGCTTAACGTTCGGCTCAGCTGCCAAAAAAATTGCTGTTGTTTAGCCGTTTTTATTTGGCAAAACAAGTGAGAGTTTTTTGCGATCCGTTGCATCTCTTGTTAAATGCATTGCACTCTCAGCCAATCACTGTAATCTAATAGGCCATTCGTTTTGTCATTTATCCTTGATAGTTGGCTGAGCGCTCACTTTTTGAGGCAGCCAAATGACAAATCTACGCGTATGCTACCAAACTATTGAGTTTGGAAATATAGATATTCACCTATGCACGCTACGTAGCAAGCAAGAGTTTTACGACCCTGACGGGATTGCCGATAAACTAGGAATTTCTTCGGCAGCCTGGCCTATTTTTGGAATTATTTGGCCGTCAAGTTTAGTACTCGCGCATTACATGAATAACTATGCTATTGGTACAAAACGAGTTCTTGAAATTGGCTGTGGAACTGCTCTAAGTAGTTTATTGCTGAATAAAAAGAATGTAGATATTACAGCAACTGATTATCACCCCGAAACAAAACATTTTTTAAACAGAAACACTAAGCTTAATGGGGACAACGCAATAACTTTTGAAAGAACCGGCTGGGCAGATAACGATGATACTCTAGGGCACTTTGACTTAATAATAGGCAGCGATCTGCTGTATGAAGATGAGCACGTTGAATTACTCACGAGTTTCATTCAGGAGCATTCAAACCCTGAGTGCGAAGTGATAATCGTAGATCCAGGCAGAGGTAGAAAAAACAAATTGGCGAAAAAACTACTTGGACTTGGTTTTGTATCCACGTTTTCTAAACCAGAACATACCGATTATTTAGATAAAGATTTTAAAGGCGATATTCTAACATTTTTGCGGACTAACTAAGCAACTCCCTATTAAGTAGCCCGAAACGCCCTGACTCACTTCCCGCATCACGTAGTAAACACCAAACTCAACGCAAACCGAAAGCGTTAGGGGCTTGCTTGAATCGTTTGTTATGTGTTTAGCTCTTAGCTTATTCTGGAAGCTTTTCGTAGCTAGGTACATCGCACAATTTCATAGACCATTTAGCGCTACTACCAACAAAGATTTTAGCAGTAGGCGTAATTGGAACTGGACTATCGAGGCTGCCTGCCGGAACTACTACGCTGTTAATACTTTCTGCAAACGTTGGGAGTGCAGACCCGCATTTTGAGCAAAAGCTTTTTGCATGAAATGAATTTTGATGCTTATACGTTCTGACATCACTTTCACCGTTTAACCAATTTAAGGTGCCAGCTTTAGCAAACAAATTTGCACCATGAGCTGAGCCTGTACCCTTTTGACAACGAGTACAATGACATAAAAAGAAAGACTGGAACTCACCTAAAAGCTCATACTTCACATTACCACAAAGGCATGAACCTCGATATTTATCCGCCATAAGCGCCTCCTTACTTTCGATTACACCTAACGCCCCAATAAAAAGCAGATAATGCTTGGTTAAACTTAGCGACGAAGGAGCGCAAGTCAGGCGATTGCGCCCTTGCCATGATTGACTTGTTAGGTAAACTTACGCATTACACTCCAATTTTGCTTGTTCAGCACACCTTGCCTTAGCTTTCGCTTCAGTTTTACCACCCATGCAAAAATCTAAACGAATGAGTTTTTCTTCAGTCAAGTTAGGCTCACCGGAAACATTTTTCCACTCCCAACTTTTTATAACCTTTTTTGCTGGTTTATAAATCACTTTCTTTGGCATTGAGCTAACCAATTCAACATCACCTGTTTTACCGTTTTCATCTACGGTAACTTTAAATACACCACAACCAGCAATACCATTCATTGCCAGCTCCATAGGGTAACGAGGCGTGAACTGTTTGGCTCTAATCCATTGAGCATTAGCTTTTTCAGGTTTTATATGGGTTAACTTTACGTCAGTATAGTTTTTTGCACCTGCACACGATGCAAATACGAGTGAAAAAATAGACATTAACTTAAGTATTTGAAATTTCATCTAAACCTTCCTTAGTTCATCTAACGCTTTAAACAAAGGTTACTTATAGCAGTTTGCATAGCATTTATAAATAATCCTTTTATTTTCCTTGTTATCTAGCGGCCAGAGCTTACTCTGCTTTGGCTGCGCATCGAAGAAAATGACGGAAAAAATAAACGCCTGTTTTAAGATGTTTGAAAGGACTAGTCATAAAAGGCATTTTGTACCACCTTTTTGTACCAATCGACTTATTACTAGATTAGCTACACGCCTTGATATTAAAGAACCCTAGAGAATTAACGGGCTAGATAAAGAATGGCGGTGACGGAGAGATTCGAACTCTTCCTATAATCTAACTTAAACCACCAAACACCTCTCTAGACATTTATTTATATGAGTTTTCAAAATCTCCATTTGGTTTAAGGTAGTCTCCTATGGTTTCCTTTTCACCCCAATTTTGCCCCAAATCTATCCCGTTCAAACGACTTTGAGACGCCTGGTGGGCGCGTTCCCCAATAAGTAGTCGACTCAAAGCTCAGTGTTAAATCATACCGTTACAGTCCCCATTTTGTTCAATTTCTTGCAGGTTCTGTTGCTTAAAACTGGTATTCACGTTGCAATACTCTTTACTTCTTTATATAGCAAAAATACCTTTACTCTATGCAAGGTATTTGACCAAAGGTCTTCATTACCGAATAAACCCTAGAATTTAACTTTAAGTACTTAGCATACACCTTGGGGTTGCCATAACTATCCGACAATTTTTGCTGGGTAATATTACTTACTTGATGAAGTTGTTCAAAAGCCTCTTTACCAGCGTCGGATGAAAATAAGGTAGACACTTCGCTATGTAAAACATCTTCAATTCTCGATAAACAATCTACGCCGCAAAACCCGTCAGAGTAATCCTTAATGCCGACACTAGGTAAAGCTTCCTTATTAGAAAGCATATCAATAACCGATTTATCAAAAACAACTCTGGGCCAATCAGCAAACTGACTCTCAAGTTCATAAGACTTAATCATAGCTGGACCGAATACTGCGTCCTCTGCATGATATAACTCTCCGTAGGACATACCGCCACGAAGTGCAATCTTTTGGTTAAGATAGGTATCTTGTAGCATTTTTACCGTGGCTGTAGCCAAAATATTTGCAGCTTCTTCAACTTCAGGTGCTTTTGCTGCAACAGACAACACAATACAATCGCTAAACGTGGTTGCAATTGGCTCGCTTCCAATTTTTTCCATAAATTCTTTATTTGATTTTAGCGTGCTCTTAATGTCACCGATGACTTGATGCACCTTACTACATTCATTTGATTTTACGAGTGTTGAAAACCCTAAAATATCGAGGAAAAGGCATAACCTTTTATTGTAGTTCTCATTCATGTACTGCTTTATTACCTTTAATATCAAAGATGGTTTAAATGCTTAGATTCTTTTCTTTTTGTTAACGATTCAATACTGATTTCTTCGCCTTGATGATTTTGGTACTCGCCAGCAACACCAGCTTTATAGTTAATAATATCGACGACCTTAGTTGCTAACTCGCCGTTAGCAGTGCGATAAGACAATACGTTCCAGACATGATCGACAGGCTCCCATAATCTACCATCCTTAAACCGCTGCGCCTTACCTATATAAATGCTTATATCACCTCGCCACTGATAATTACGATAAAAACGACATGCATTTGCATCGCATTGGCCAAACTCTACCAAGTTCGAAGGATTGTTCGCATATGCAATAAGCTCAACATCTGTTAACGGTCTTTCATGAGCAGGAACATTAAGGTGAGCCACACGATTAAATAAGTCATCAACAGTAATATAGGCATCAGTATCAACGCCAGCATATTGCGCTAGAACTAAAGCGCTAGGAACATCACACTTAACCAGGAAGTATTCAGCGCCATTGACCATTAACCATAGTGTTCTCGTGATACCATCATTAAAACTGACGAAAGGTGTTCGCTGCCGCTCTACCCCTATTTTAACGTTAAATAAGAGCCATTTTCTTTGGTAGATTGTTTTTACCTCATCATGTATGTCTGCACCTACTTCTGCTAGAGGGACAGGGCTTTCCTCGCCATGAGAAAAGACTTTAACTGCATTTGGGTATTTTCTATCGTTAGGCCATGTATGTTTATTGCCCATTCGCTCTTCATCGTGAATACTCCAAGGCTCATTTCGCCACAGCTGAAGAAAATTTTCGCTGTTAACCAACACAACACAGCGCTTATCGTTACAAAAATCTTTCTTTTGGATGGACATATAGACGTGGTTGCCAGACTTAATAGGCAGTTTGAACGTAATTTTATTCCCATAGACAGAGTGAATAAGGTCGCGAAATTTCATGTACTAAAAGCTTTCCTATTGTAAGCCACTTCCAAAACTAATTAAAAAATCTAGACGGCTTGTTAGTCACTTAGTCAGCAAAATCAAACGCTTCGATCATGTCGATACGGTGCTTAATACTTGTTAGGCTAATTGTATTGTTATATCTATCGATACTTTCGACAATGCCAATGATTTTTCTAGCGTAACGTATTTGTTCTTTAGACCCGTTAGCTGCGCTTAACATATTTTGATGCCGAGATAATGACATTCCAAGTCTGCTATTGTCGTCCAAATTTTTCGCTGCAATTAGAAACGCTTCTATAAGTGCCCCTATGTGCAATTCCACTAATTCTGATTCTGGTATTAATGAATATAATATCTCTATAAGCTTTTCTGGTGTATTCCCTTTGTTCATATAATTATCGTAGTCCTCGAAATAATATTCCTTAACGATAAGGAGAAATACTAATAAAATAGGGTAAAGGCGAACTCCTTGACCTGTTGCTAGAACTACTAAATTGACTTTCGAGAAAAGCTGCTCTACTTCACGCAGCGATAGCCTTTTTGCGTTGGCTAAGATTTTGAATATATCCTTTAAATTTTGACCATCGTATTGAAACTCACTGTACTGCATGCGTGCCTGAAAAAAAGTATTAAAGCCGAAATTGACAAACTGATGTTCGATAAAAGCCCCTAAATCAGCTTCAGGTAATGTGTATTCAATATCAATAAAACGCCTTAAGTAACCTAACGCTTCAAAATCATTACCGTAAACACCTTTGACACTATGGGATAATTGCAGCTTATCCATCGCCAGCACAAAAACCAGCCCCTCAATATCAAGAAGATGTTTAACACGCTCGAGTAATTCAATTGCATAAGTTGGTCGACACCTGTCCAATTCGTCGATAAAAATAAATAGTTGAGTAGCACCACCTTCTTTATTACTTAGCACTTTGGCAACGCCAGCTTTAAATTGACTGATAGCTTCCTTTTTTGTGGTGTAATCTTTTAAAAAGTCACTAGTAAAGCCTTCCAATAATTTGGCCGTCTCGTCCTCAATTAATTTTTCAGTATCTAGAACTCCAGCGGTAGCAACTTTGACAAACGCCGGCACACCTTTTTTTAATATATGCGCACCAGCCTTTTTGGTAGTCTCCCACGCTTTGTTTTTCTCTTTATCACCATTAATAAGCAATTCTATTTGATTGTTTATTTCTCCTATAAATGCTTGCAATGGATCTGTAGCAAAGTCAGTCTCCCAAGCACTAAAAAAAATAGAATGTTTACCTTTATTCCTAAGGTTTGCGTGTAACATTTCAAGAAAGGTAGTCTTGCCTTGCCCCCATGGTGCATTGACAGAGAAAACAGTAGGAGCTTTAACGTTCTCTAATAGGATAGAGAAGTTATCGACGTGTGGTTTACGGTTTAACTTATCGTGATAAAAAGGATTGCTTTGATCAACTTTAATTTTATGAGATTTAAATTCCATGAATTCACTTAATTAGATATAAAAGTAATGCCCCAAACAGGGTGAACGGTATGATTTAACTAGAGACTTTGTTAGAGGTAAAATTCAATTAACTAACTAGGTCAATGTGCAAAAAATATTAACAGTAGTATTTAAAGGGCTAAGCTGTTAAAACAATGCAATAGCCCCTTATTCTTACAAATATACGGATTAATAATCACGTAAATTAACAAGTAATACATTTAAACATAGTTAAATTAATAAAAATAAGTAGTTAGTTATCAATACTCACATCAACGGCATAAGGTACTTTTTTATGATTAACCTTCAACTTATATTCCACTTTATCGCCGGGGGAAATTGATTCTAAATTACCACTAATTATTTTATCCTTAAAAAATACTATATCTTTTCCAGCAGCTGAATTAATAAACCCCGAGCCTTTAACACTATTCCAAGATTTAATAGTTGGAATAAACTCACTAGCTTCCGCTTGTACAAATTTAATATCATCAGCAAAATAAACACCATCACTTCCTTGCTTTAACGTAAAGTTAACGTGTGCATCTATCTCTATTAACCCTTCATCACTGTTTTCGCTTAAGTTTGACAAATTAAAGCCATAGTCTTTGCCAGGTTGTTTTGACTTAATATAGCCCCACTTGTGTTTTGGCTCCCAGTATTTGATGTAAGAATTAAACCTTTCTGCGTTTGATACTCTAATCTCTTGTTTATATTCCAATATTATTTTTTCAAGAGCACCATCATTAACAGCATCAATCACATTTAAAAACTGTAACTCGTTAAACTTAAGCTGCTATACAATTACAGGTACTCTGGGCATAAGCTCTGCTGAACGCTTTAGAAAGACAACATTAGACTTATCTTTTTCTTTTCTTTTTAGTGCTCGGCCATCCCCTAACTTCATTGAAAAAAGATCTAGATACTTTTTCGGGCCAATCCCAGAATAAGGTTTAAATTGAACTTTTGAGTCATTGTTAGGCGTTTCAAAATAAGTGTTAACAATATGCAAAACTAGCTTTTCAATCACTTCCTCTCTTGTTAAATCAGTCTCATCAATAATGGCATCACTATCAAAAATAGAGTCTTTATGCAGTATAGTGGCTTTACTTTTTGGGTATGGTTCAATGTATTCAACACTTTGAATACCAGATGCAATAATATGCTTTGCGCAGTTGTGACAGGGGTAAGTAGTACAGTACATATGGGCATTTCTTACAGAAACACCATTTCTTGCAGCCGCCATCAATGAGGACATTTCAGCATGAACTACTCGACCAAATTCAGTAATATCATTTAGCGATGTATCTTTTAGCGCTTTCATCACTTCTTGATCAATATCGTCCGCATTAGTAATTAATGCGTTATTTTTTAATGTATTAACAATTTCAGCAAATATAGACTCTTTAATTTTGGCATTGGCATCATAACCTAAAACAAAATCTCGCTGATCTTTTTGCTCTTTAAGCAAAAGTTCATTTTCGCTGGTATGGGCACAATATTGTTCATTTGCCCAATATTGACCACCACCAGAAACAGGTACCTCATTAGCTCCTAAAGCCAGAATATCTTGAGAATCATTAATAATCGTTGAACCAACTTGTCTTGATAAATCTGCGGAACGCAATGAGTACATATACGCTAAAAACATATTATGCTCTCTTGCTGTTGGAGTGATAATTGGCGCACCGCAAATTAAATCAACAAATCGCTGAATTACAGAAGGTAATTTTTGTTCAACCTCTTTCGGGAACTCACCTAAATTTATAAAATAATCAGATAGTTGATAAGCTTCACTAATTGAATTTGCCCATTTGTTTAAATTGTCATCATTAGCGACAAAATAAAAATCATCATAAATTTCAGTAGCGGCTTTATTGAGCCCTTGTTCATCAGCCAAAATGTCCTCTATCGAAAGTTTCGCCAGCGTTTTAGGGTGTTTAAATAAAATTCGCTGCTTAATATCTGCTGTCACACCTACAGAATAAAAAGCTTTCTTATAAACTCTTTGAAGAGAGATAATATCTTGAGGGTGTTTCAAATTATCAAGAATATATAGACGTTTTGTAACATCAGGATCAGCAGCACGAATCTTTTGTATTTGATTAACAATCAATGCAGCATATATATCATCCCCCTGAACGTCATCAGAAGCTATTTGGCTATCAGCAATTTCACGAAGCTTTGGCATACTGGAGCTAAGTTGATCAATTAAGCCTCGACTAATTGGTTCTTTTTCTTCTATTAGCACATTTGGC
Organism: Colwellia sp. MEBiC06753; assembly: GCF_053470325.1. NCBI lineage: Bacteria > Pseudomonadati > Pseudomonadota > Gammaproteobacteria > Alteromonadales > Colwelliaceae > Colwellia > Colwellia sp. MEBiC06753. The sequence goes on from NZ_JBQMTM010000016.1 coordinate 103,370, forward strand.
AAATCAGCTACCTGAATAACGTGAACTTCATAGTTATAGTCGCTAATTGCATCTTGGATATATTGGATAACTTTATCTAAATCAACACCTATCGGTGATACCAGCCCTACAATCATTTCAAAATTAGGATTTTTTAACATGCTTCCCTCTAAATACATACTTCTTAAAATGATTACCTAAATAACAAGCAATCAGCTACTTAACTAAAATATCCCGTAATAAATAGCAGTCGTTCATAAAAATATTTTAAATAAGAGGAGAAACTAATCTTGTTAGGAATAATGTCATTGAATTGGCTTGCTTTAAGGTATGAAATATAAAATCAAGGTATTGACTTGATTCAAAGCCCATCATTACAAAAATCTTTCAGAATAAAGCTATCAAATTGCTACTCAACTTGATCTTGAACTCCGATTATATGAAATGATGCCCCTGTCGATTGAATTGTATTTTCTGCACTAACTAACAACACATCTAACTGTCTGCGTCTATTTTTGGTTTGTGCATTGTCATACTTTGATCTTTGTGTATGAGGCTGAATAACAACAACTCTGGTTTTTACATTGTTATTATCTTTAATCGATTTTAAGTAATCCAGAAACTCTATTGGCGATTTTTCTGTGCCATCATACCAACATAGTTTCTTTTCAGAATTATTAAACCTTTCATTTAGCGCTTCATGAAGAGCTTTCCGGCTGCAATAGCGAATATTTTTGATTGCTTGGTTTAAAACTATATCATGAACACCTACAGATAAATCTCGAGTATTTTTATCTGACTTTGCCGCTTTTACATGTATAAGTGATATTAGTTCCAAGCCTTGATAGTTAACGAGATGGATGAAATCTGCCTTTTCTCCTGCACCATCATCACAATACAACCAACCCTTCGGGGAATCATTGATTTGAAAGTCCTTTTGCTCTAACCATAAACCATCCCAGTTATTTTTTACCCAGCAAAAAAGAGAATTATTTAAGCCAATTTTACTTAAATCCACATTAGTTTTAGTAACTCCTGGCTTTTCCTTGGTAATATCGTGATTATCAAAATAGGTCCACATAAACTTAGAGTAATCTACGTCTTTATAACCTGTTTTAAATATCATGCCATTAACAATTGCATGTCCTGACTCATACCAACACTTGATTAAATCAGGGTATTGAAACACTTTAATATATTGTTCAAAAGCTCGTTTTCCTCCACTTTTGACTAAGATATTACTAATTGTAAATTTAACTTTATAATCAATTATTTCAGGCGTTACGGTTAGCTCTCCAACCTTGTTATTTAAATAATATACATCCAACAACAGCTCACCGGATTCTGCAAACGGATCCCTCAATTCGGCTCGATAATCATATTTTAGCTTTCTCAGTAACTCCTTCCTATACTGACCATCTTTTTCCTGTAAAAACTCATAATCAAGCAACGTAAAGTCATAAGGAACTTTTAAATCTTCCCCATGAGATATTGGATAAGAAAGTATACTAATAGGGTTTTCAACTTCTTGAGGGTTATTTCTCAGTTGATCTAAAATCTCTATAACCCTATCTTCAAATTTTTGCCACGAGTTACATGGCCCTCTCCAAATCGAAGACTTGAAAGGATTAATACCATAAGTAGTATCTTGCCCTGCTATATATGTTCTCACGGCTGACATCATATATGATTGGTCAAGTAAAGGATCTAGAGTATCCGCGACACTTTCTCCACCTAACACTTTAGAATCGGCTTTATAATTATTTCGTCCATGTGTACCAGAAAGCCAAAGCATGCTTATTTCATCTTCATTTATAAAATTATAATTAAGTTGTTTTATATTTATCGGATGTAAATGTTCAAGCTTTGACGATCCAAGCTCGGCTCGTATTTCATCTTTCTTTGTTGAATCAGAAAAATAGATACCTAAATAAGTATCTACTTGAAAAGTTATGATTGCATGGTATTCAGTATTTAAATACTCTCCTCCTACCAACCAACTGGGTGCCTTAACTTCTTTATAACAAGTATATTGCACTGTGCCCACGTCACCAATTTCATCGGAAATTGTTTCAGATATATCTTGAGGTGCAATTTCTCCAAAGCTAGGAAGTAAGGTTGCAAGTATCGCTTTATGATAATCATAATGAACATGGGATTCTTCACACTTGACAAGCAATATTGAAAGATAAGGATTAATAAGATCTTTAGAAACATTTTCCACACTGATACTCACTTCTTATTACAGTGTTAGACGTCGCTTCCCTATAAAAACTCTGCTAGGAAACCATTAAATTAAAAAGCTCCCCCGTTATGTACACCGTGGATTAGTGTCTACATAACAGGCTTTACGAGTTAACGTTGTTGCTTAAGGTAAGCTTCTACATCATCAGCCCATGTACCAACGGCACTTACAGCTTTTTCAAGTTCATCCTTAGTACAGTTAAATTTATGACACCAGTTTCGAACCTCATAGGGCTGGCTTAAATTAACTCTTTGAGCATCTAATGGCGCTTTTATTGATTTATTATCAGGCATAACAACTCCTATCAATCACACATTTCTGATTTATTGGCGTTAACGAGTACACATTAAGTAAAATCAAGTAAGTTATTTAAATCATTGTAAAACAACACGTTGAATTAATACCTATGAATACCTATGGCTAAATTACAGTTAGAAAACTCACTCTAATGCAGGCGTCTTACTTCAGCTTTTAAACAGATGGTTTGTAGGTGAAGTTACCTAAAGGCACTTATTAGCTAGTCATTTTTATCACAAGCTATAAAAGCAATTACATTACACTACATTACAAGTTCAGTTATTATTACCCTATGAGATCGTAAAAATGTGTTGCTAGTTTGTTGTAATAGCTATAATTCTGCTAAGCCAAATATAACTAACTATCAAATAAGGTAGGCACTACAATCTTGTTGGATGTATTAGATATAAGATCGTTAAGCTATTTCCTGTAGCTTAAAATCTACGGAAATTAGCACCGTATTTGATTCAAAGAGAAGTCTTATAAATATCACCAGCAGAATATTAGATATACCATGGAACAGTACCTAAATAAGTATTCAAATTTAAATGTGCATCTCGTCTTGAATATAATAGCGGCCAATATTAATTGGCCGCGACACAACATAAATACAAAAAAGTGGGAAGTTAATATCTAATTTCAATTTTTAACGCTTATGGGTTAGCCTTGAAACTTTATGTTGCTTGCTATAACCAATTTTATGCTGTTGATCTAAGTTATACTTTAACTCGCTTTCCAGCCATACCATATCTTGTTCGTAAGGTTTAAACATATGTAAGCGATTCAGGATGATCACATCGAACGCTTTTCTGGCAACCATATTCTCTTCTGTTTTATCAAATAGATATTTAACTTTGCTTCTTTGAATTGGCTTATGGTTATCTAGTGAAATGGCTAGATCAATTAATTCAAATGCTAAAGTATTATTGTCCTGAACCGCTTTTGGTACATCAGGCTGTAACACCTCAGAATTTACGATTTGGGCTGTTTTGATTATAAAAGAACCAGATACTCCTTGAATAACTCTAGAGACAGCTTGCCTAGCAATAGTTTCCCTTTCCTCTTGTGACAACTTGTTAGACTTTGACGCAAGATCAAAATTGATTGTTTCTATTAAGGCATTAGGATGCTTTTCTAAAAAGTTATAAAAATCTTGTAACGCTCTTAAGGGAGCTGAGAATATAGATTTTAATATTTCAACTTTTTTCGGGCGTTGAAACTTAGTCGGGTTAGATTTAATTATTTGACTTAATATATCAACCGTCTTAAAAAGCATGGTAAGTCTTGTTGCCAAATTCAAATTTGAAGGATCTTCTTCCTCATCCTTTAAAAAGTTATCTGGGTTGCGTTGTTCAACAATTTCTTTCTTTTTACTAAGCTCTTGCCTGTTTTCATGAGGTGTTTTCTTATTAAACTCCAAGCTAGGAGCATGTTGAATTAAATCGTTTGCTACAGTACAACCACCATTGAAATCCGCAGCTATGTTATCTTCAAATAATTTATCTGCTGCTTCTTTCATCAATACCAATATATTATCTGAAGCAGTATGGTGCGCTAAAAATAAAATAGTATTTGCGTACTTCTTAACGTATAAGTGCTCTATATAATTTGCTATTTCTTTTTGCACTGGGGTTTCAAGTATATGCTGACTTAAATAACGCCCTAACAAATAATAATAGTTATACAAATATCTAAATTCGTAATCATCCCCATTCTTCATTAACACTTTAGCTTTAACGAGAATTTGCTCTTGTTTAGCAAACTCTTTTTCATGCCACGTATCTGAATAGTTTTGATTAAATTCTTTGAAGTCTTCTTTAGTTATTATAAAAGTGTTTTGTAAGTTAAAATGCCTTGCTAAATGCATGGCATAATCAAGTTCAATACCAATAGCATCTGCTGAAATACCAACATCTAAAAAGCCTTGATTTAACAGATAACTATAGTAGTGTCCTAAAGCACTATCTGTCAGCTGACCTGATTGTCCCGTTTCAATACTTTGAAGAAATGTCAGCAAATAAATAGGATGCGGTGAAATTAAGCTTTTATCCATTACCGTATCCATTAATTTTTCAGCTTTATTGCACTTTGCAATTATCTCAGCCTCAGATTCATTATCTTGTTGGCCTATCGAGTACCACTTTCGAATCAATTCTGTTCGTTTTACAAAGCCAAAGTTTTCAATTTTATAGTGTTCAAATAATTTTGATGTAGAAGTATCATCCTGTGAAGCAAGCTCACCAATTTCATACATACTATCGACAGTGATAATCACTTTATGGAATTTACTCATTAGGTAAGCCAGTACCTCATCTCGAGCTTTTTCCGACTTTATTTTAATTTCATGAAAATCATCAATTAGCAAAACTTTTTTATGAGTTGGTTCTTGATTAAACTTGTTAATGATATCGCTACTATCAAACTGCGCATTGAGAGCTCTTTCTATTTGTAAATTAATATTGTGTTCTGTTTTTTGCTTAATACTGCTTCCTCTAATTAATACCGGTAGCAATCCTTGCGCAGAATATTCTGACACCAATGTATAAAGCAAACTCGTTGAACCGATTTTTTCTTCGCTACTTAAAACAATGCCTTTTGGAAATTTTTTTACGTTGAGTAGACGTTTAGATGAAATGCTAGCAGGTTTATTTTTTTGCCTAGTTTCTTTTTTTATATTCGGGTAAATGAAAATATCAGATAATTTTAAATTAGCTACATTACTGTGTTTAAAATAACCGCCACAGTCTTCAAGCTTTGTTTTATAATTTTGATTAAATCTAAATGAATTTTGGCAACTGTTAGCAGTGCGTAACAGTTGCTTTTCATGTATGGGTTTATATATTTGATCGTCAGAACAGTATTCAAAGGTAAAATAACTGTTTATATTTTCTCTTAAATCAACGGTAATTATTCCAAGTGTCGACGAAAGCATGGAACTACCTTCTTGTAATACTCCCCCCTCAATAATAATGGTCTCGCCTGATTCTACATCGTCATGATTAATTGCATTACTAAGATGTTCATGGCCTGTAATAACATAGTCAGAAATAGAACGTAAATTAGTTCTAAAGCTTCTATATGATGACTGGTTCAGCCAATTTAAGGGATGGTGCAAAACCGAAAACCTTAAATCAGCGCTTAACTTAGCTTTTTCTGAATATACTGCAAATGGAAACATTAAGTTACCTTGCTGCTCCTTCAAGTTAGACGCCCAAGATAGGTTTACCGCTTCAAAAACTACCTTCTTATCACCAACATTTAACTCTTGCGTAGACCACAATCTATCTCTTTCAATGTAAGAGTTTTCAAATTTACTACAAAATTCGAAATATTCATTTTGATGAGATGTACACCCTGATAAAACTTCTAAATCAACCGCTTCTATATTGTCTGATTGCAAACTTTTTATTGTGAATTCTCGCATAGGATTGCTCGAGAAGTCACAGTCATGATTTCCAGGACATAAAACAAACTTAACAGGAACATCCCTTTCTTCCTTTAAATTACTTTCTATGTTTCTTAAAAACGTTTCTGCTAAAAGGTATTGGGGTGCCGAACCAGAAAATGCGATATCACCAGAAATTAAAATAACGACATGCGAATCATCATTAATGTGTGAGTATAAGGTTTGAGCAATTTTTGAATGTTCTCTTAAAATAGGATCTGTTTCAGACTTTATATGGATGTCACTTAAATGCAATACAACTAAATTCATTTGCTACTTACTACTATTTATTATTAGTTTATTACCCACTACTGTAACTGCACTGAGATAAAACTAAGTTTTTGAAGGAAAATTGAATAACTATTTATGATAGCTAAATTAAATTATTAGCCCGTTGAAATATAATTAACTTTTATAATCAGATATAAAGGAATCAACTGCCCATGAAGCATTTCTAAAAGGTTAACGGTCTTTATATCTAAAAAGCACCAACAATTACATTACATAGCATTACACGGCCTAAGTCATCGTAAACATACACCCTATCTTCGCTAACGGGGGCACCAAATGAATTGATGCCGTCAAGGCGCTCTCGGGTGACTCGCCCGGCTTCATCGTATTGATATGCGTAGTGCTCTTCGGTCGCTCGTGGCCCTGAATTCAGTAGCACCGAACTTGAACGAGTAATGGTTTCATTGGTTGAGAATGACTCAATACCAAAGGTCATTGGCGCTGATTCAACACCAAAGCTCATGGCCATCGCAAATGGCGTAGCCACAGGCTCACTCACGCCAATGGCGGTGGAATCAATACGATAGTTACCCACCATCTTGTCACCAAGCTGCAGCTCTAAACGCCCAGTTTGTTCGTTAAAGCTCACCACCTCAGGTAATACCGTATCTGCCGTTATTGGTAAGTCATTACCGTCGGCATCGAGTGGAATAATACGGTATTCATAACGGGATATTTCAAAACCGCCGAACATATTGGCTAATTGAATCACCCGCGTTTCACCACTGACCGCTTCAATCGGCTTTTGAGGAATAGCCACTGGACCATCAATTTTGATGCTTAATTCAATAATGGCTTTATTGCCTAAGCCATCATCGGCAATCACTCTCAGGCTTAATGGCACTGGCGGAATATCATCTAGCCCCGGCGAGCCACTTAATACCCCGTCATTATTACTTAACCAGCTGTTCGCTGCATGGTTGGCCAATGGTTGATAATGACCATTGGTGTCCATCACCATGGTTTCAAAGTTAATGAAATGCCCCCACTGTGGTAACAGCGTGGTGGTATCAAAATAATACTGCTGACCATAAGTAAGCTCGGCTTGCGGCACTTCAATATGCGCCATATTATCCGCTGTAATGCCGCTGACTCTTAATGTGGTTTCTACACTGGCTTGGCGGTTTTAAAGAGTAGAGAATGAGCCAGAGCAAAATCAATTAAATCAATTAACTCTGACCCCTTAGATTTCAGTAGATTTCAGCAATTTAGATTTCAGCAATTAACAATGGGTGTCTGTGTTAATTTATATTAGCTAAAAACCTTTCAGACTAACCAAATAAATACATGCAGAAAAAGCCAAAAAACAAACACCCTAATGTAATAAGTAATCCCTTTACTTGAAAATAACTGCTTTTGAAATCACTTTCATAATAATCCAAGTATTGTTTACCTTTAAGGCATACAACATAAACAACTAAAAAAGAAGGCGGAATAACAAACGCAACCCATACAGCCTCCCAAGGTATATTAAGATGCATACCTATATTTTTAGTAATCTCAAGAAAATTTAATTTAAGTACTTTAGCTAAAGCTAAATACATTGATACAACAAGAAAGCTTAATGGCAAGCATGTTGTCATAGCAGCTATATTTCTAGCTCTTGAGTGGGGTTCCCCCCACCTCAATTGATAGTCATATATCCCCGTAAATATATATAAAAATGGATTAACCAACTTTCATTCTCTCCTTAATATTTAGGTCCAAGATTTAAAGCTTCTGCTGGCCTCATTCCCATTTTGATTAACCGTTCTGTCTGTTGAGAATGAATTTCCGCAGCACCTCGCCAATCTGTACCCATGGCTGATAAAGCTATGTCTCCTAAAATATATGCAGGAGCTGCAAATGCAGCAATTGGGTTGGCTGAAGCAAGGAATCCTAGTGAAGTATCAAATATTGCCTTTCCACCTGTTGCCAAAGTTTCTCCGGAATTCCACCCACTCATCTGAGCTTCATTATAAGCTTGCGCAAAACCAACGACAGGCGTAAGCAAATTAGCTCCTGTGGTTAGATACTTTGCTCCAGCCAGTAGTAAAGGTTTCATTGTATCAGTACTAACATTAGCAGAAGCAATAAAGTTCTTATCCATTAGCGAGCCAACCTCCAATGTTCTTCCCATATATTGAGAACCAAATGAGAAGTATGGGTCAAATGCTTGCCTTCTGAAGCCAATATTAAACCCTCTACTATCAGGAAGATATTCAACGCCACTCAATACATTGGCAGTCAAAGACATGCCTCCAACAAACATAGACGCATCAGTTAGAAACTCTTTACTAGAATAGTAAGTGTCCATACTTTCATGGGTTGAATCAGGCATAGGAGTATTCAAACCACTTAAACCAAAGTCCATATGTTCATCAAAGTATCGATTAATCTCCGCACTCAATAACTCTTCGTTAACTACTCCCGGCAAGTCATATTGATCAAAAACACCATTTTCACCACCAAACTTATAACGGCTATAATCAAACGAATTAACTTTCGCCGTTCTAGCATCAAGTTTAAGTTGTTTAAATTCTAGATCGTTAAATAGTTCTGTTGAATTAGCTACTAGTGCAGATACGTCACGAACAGATTCGCTACCACCATCGTAACTGTACCCTTGTGCTACTAGGTTAGAAAAATCGAACGTTGGTGTATCAATCTCAAAACGAATGTTTTGACTGATTTCTCGACCGGCTTGATTCAACGATGCACTAATTTCATTTTGTTGTTTTAGTCGCTTCTCATAATCAGATTGAATAGCACCTTGAACAATCGCATTCCCGATTGCATTGCCAAGCGCAATGACCCCGACGTGCGGTCGTACACGTAGGTGCGGATTGCCCTTATAAGACGGGCGTTGTGGCATGGTCATCATTTGCATATTATTGATTTTACACTGTAAAAGCCCTAGA
>NZ_JBQMTM010000017.1:0-106412 GCF_053470325.1 Colwellia sp. MEBiC06753
TCGCCTAGCGACAATAGCGTTGTAGAACCACCTGAACCCATGCCGAACTCAGAAGTGAAATGCAACTGCGCCGATGGTAGTGTGGGAGTTCCCATGTGAGAGTAGGACATCGCTAGGCACCTAATATCAAAGCCCGACTCATCTGAGTCGGGCTTTTTGCCGCAAGGCATATAGATTTGTTTAAATATATCTATGTATTTAAATATGTGAGCTGCACATAGTGCGTTAACAATAGCTCTAGACAGTTTTTTGCTGGTGACCATAGTATTGTAGAACCACCTGAACCCATGCCGAACTCAGAAGTGAAATGCAATTACGCCGATGGTAGTGTGGGAGTTCCCATGTGAGAGTAGGAAATTACCAGCATCCATTCCCAAGGCCTAGCTCTCATGCTAGGCTTTTTCTTTTCTGGAATTCAGAACCTTGGATTATACGATGAGTGATTGGCAACCGACTATGAGTTGGGAAACCGCTCAAAGGCGTGCTGAGATTATTAGCGCTATAAGAGCATTTTTTACCGAAAGAAAAGTAATAGAAGTAGAAACACCATTGATGTGCCACGGCACTATAACTGATCTGCATTTAGACGCGATTACGGCGCAGTTTGACTGGGCAGAGCAGGGTTCTGAGCAGTTATATCTACAAACATCGCCTGAATACGCCATGAAGCGCTTGCTTGCTTCTGGTTATCAATCGATTTATCAAATATCAAAAGCTTTTAGAAATGAGCAACAAGGCCATTTGCATAATCCTGAATTTACTATGCTTGAATGGTACCGTTTAGGTTATTCTATGCAGCAATTGATGGAAGAAGTTGCTGAATTGCTTATCCGTGTTCTCGGTTTAACTAAGGTTAATTATTTATCATACCAAGCAGCATTCATTCAATTTACTGAAATAGATCCGCTCAACAGTTCAATAGAGCAATGTCTGACATATATTGAACAACAAGGTAAATCTGAATCTTGGTTAACGCAAATAAATTCGCTTGATACATTATTACAATTTATATTTTGTGAATTCATTGAACCTAAAATTGGAAATGACTCTCCTTGTTTTATCTTTGAATTTCCTGCGAGTCAGGCTTCATTAGCAACAATAAATGAGCGGGACGAAAGGGTTGCTAACCGCTTTGAATGTTACTTTAAAGGTATAGAGCTGGTTAATGGTTTTGAAGAGTTAACTGACGTTACTTTACAGCGACAACGCTTCGAACACGATAATCAACTAAGATGTAGTAATAAGCTACCTGTAAAACCTTTAGACGAACGATTTTTATTGGCGTTAGAAAAAGGTTTGCCGAGTTGCTCGGGCGTTGCGCTAGGAGTAGATAGGTTAGTGATGTTGGCTTTAGCTAAATCTCAGATCAAAGATGTTATTACGTTTGTAACGGCTCAGGCGTAAAAAGCATAATTTTAACTACTAATAGTGTGATATTATCTCTTTTGTGATATAGTATCAAAACTTAATAATATAGGTGGTTAATCGTGCTTGATAGAATTGGAATTGCAGCAACGTCTTTATGTGCATTGCATTGCATTTTGCTACCTATTTTATTGCCAGCGTTACCTTTATTAGGATTAAGTTTTCTATCTGATCATCAGTGGGAGCATACCTTCTTACTTGCTACTGCCGTACTAGGTACAATTGCATTATTTGCTGGCTTCAAGCGTTATCACAAAAAAATATATCCTTTTTATCTACTGTACTTAGGCGTGGGTATTTATTGGATAAAGCATGACTTTTCTGTCGAGCTACAACCATATTTTATCGTCGCTGGTGCCTTACTTATCGTGGCATCGCACTTTATTAATATTAAGTTGTGTAATAGCTGTAAACAATGTGCCGATAGCTGTTCAGCTTAATCAGCACATTTAACGAAACGAGATTCCATTTAGTTACATTTCGAAATCTTTTAATTTGCGAGTTAAGGTATTTCGGCCCCAACCTAATTTCTTTGCGGCTTCTTGCTTGTGACCATTTGTAAAAGCTAAAGCACGATTAAGCATTATTTTTTCAAACTCTGGAGTCGCTTGATCTAAAATCGCGCTTTTACCAGCCGCTAATTGTTCGTCCATCCATTGGCTTAAGAGACTTTGCCAACTTTCAGAGCCTGATTGTTCTACGGCCAAGTTATCACTGAGCTCGGCTGGTAAATCTTCAGGTAGAATTTCTTTACCACTGGCCATGACAGTGAGGAATCGGCAGATATTCTCCAACTGTCTAACATTACCAGGCCAGTTACACTGTCTAAGTTGAATAACTGCATTTTTATGTAGCACTTTCGGCTCAACGCCAAGTTCATCAGCTGCCTGTTTTAAGAAGTGATTTGCAAGTTGTTCAATATCTTCTTTGCGCTCTCTTAGCGCTGGTAACTGAATTCTAATAACATTAAGTCGGTGGAATAAGTCTTCACGAAAGTCTCCACTACGCACTTTCTCTTCCAGATTCTGATGGGTGGCCGCAATAATGCGTACATCGACTTTAATCGGCGAGTGACCGCCAACACGATAAAATTGGCCATCTGCCAATACCCTTAGTAAACGTGTTTGCACGTCTAACGGCATATCGCCAATTTCATCTAAAAATAAAGTGCCGTTATGGGCTTGTTCGAATCGACCTTGGCGGATGGAATTAGCGCCTGTAAAAGCGCCTTTTTCATGACCAAAAAGTTCTGACTCAATTAAGTCTTTTGGAATAGCGGCCATATTCAGCGGAATAAAGGTTTCGTTCGACCTTGGACTATGCATATGTAGAGCATGGGCAACTAATTCTTTACCCGTACCAGACTCGCCATTGATTAATACGCTGATGCTTGACCGTGATAACCGACCAATTGCACGAAACACTTCTTGCATCGCTGGAGCTTCACCAATAATACCGACGGCGTTAGAAGTTGTTTGTTTTTGTTTCGCTTTAGCACTTTGCTCTCTAGCGTGGGTTAACGCGCGGCTGGTTAGTGAAACTGCATCATCAATATCAAATGGCTTTGGCAGATATTCAAAAGCCCCGCCTTGATATGCATTTACCGCACTATCTAAATCTGAATGCGCGGTCATAATAATTACCGGAATTTCAGGATGCTGCTGGCTAATATTATTTAGTAGCGCCATACCATCCATATTGGGCATGCGAATGTCGGACACAATTACTTCGGGTTGCCCATGATCTAAAGCGGTTAATAGGTTATGGGCATTTTCAAATGAAGCACAGCTGATATCGGCACTTTTAAATGCCTTTTCTAACACCCAGCGAATTGAGCTGTCATCGTCTACTATCCATACTTGTTCAGCGTTCATGGCGTTGTCTCTTCGGAAATTGGTAATAAAATAATAAATTCAGTACGCCCTGGGCGACTGTCGCAAGATAACTTGCCTTTATGTTGATGAATCAGGGTTTGAGAAATTGAAAGCCCTAGGCCTGTGCCATTTGAGCGACCAGAAACCATTGGATAGAATAGTGTGTCTTGAATATCTTCAGGTATACCTGGTCCAAAATCGATGATGCTAATCATAATCGAGAGTTTAATGCGTTTACCGTTGATGGTTTGATTACTTGCTACTCTCGTTTTTAAGGTAATTGCACTGTCTGGCTCAATAGCTTGTACCGCGTTATTAACGATATTGAGTATCGCTTGCAGCAATTTATCTGCATCAAACTCAATATCAGGAATTGACGGGTCATAATCCCTCACGATCTTAATGTGCTTTTCATTGTCGAAACTGACAAGTCTGCTCACTTTTTCTAATACCAAGTGAATATTCTGGCTTGCCATATTCGGCAACTGATTAGGCCCTAATAACCGATCAACTAAATTTCTTAAGCGATCGGCCTGTTCGATAATCATGTTGGTATATTCTTGCTGATCAGAATTGAGCTCTTTAGTTAACAGTTGGGCAGCACCGCGTAGTCCACCTAATGGATTTTTTATTTCGTGGGCAAGTCCACGAATTAAATCACGGGCTGATTCCCATTGTTGATGTTGAAAGGCTTCAGCACTGATTTGTTTTTGTTGATCGATTTGTTTGAGTTCAATTAGAAGGTGTTGCGTTTGGCTAAACTCAGCTAAAGAAACTGTAATTTCAGCGGTAAACCTGTGGTCTTCACCTAGTTCAATAGATACATCACCATCACTAAACGCTTGGCCAGAATCAATTACATGAAGTAATCGTTCAGCATCGATAGCGCTGTTTGGAAAAATTTCGGTAATTAAAACGTTATGTAGCTTATTGAAACTTTTAATCAACATCGCTTCGGCGGAAGGGTTTAAATATTGAATAGTTAAATTTTTATCCAATACAATGACCGCAGTAACAAGTTGATTTGCTAACTGCTGTTGAAAAGTCGACTTATTTTCAAATAAATCAGTTTGATTGCCCAACGGGATACTCCGGGTGCACCATTATTGTGCGCGATATCAAAAACTATAAATTCAAACCGGTTTAATTGCACGAAAAACGTTAGTTTACCGAAGCTCTATGCATATAAAAGGTTACTGGCTCTGACGATGCAATAACCTTGCCTTTCTCGTCGAGTAGTTCGATTTTTATTTGATGTTCACCGCGGTCAATATTTCTTAACGCGAACATGGAGTGGTTTTGGGGTTCTTTGTAAGGCTCACCATCAAGGTATAGCTGAACATGGTGGCCTTGTTTGAAGATAGGACGAATACCACCTGATACAAAAACAGAGCCACTGTTGTCTCTAATTGTGGCGTTTGGTTCAGGTTGAGTGATGACAACATCATAATTGTCTTCAATGACTTGAGGTTTGATATCTAAGATAGAGGTATCAACAGAAGGAAGAATGTTATTGCCCTCTTTGACTTTCACTTCTTCGGCATCAGCCCTGGGGCTATCAGAAAATACGAGCACACCATTTTCATCACGCCATACATACACCTTCGCTTGTCCTGCTAATACAGGCGTCGCTAACGTGGCGATAATGATGAAAATAATTAGTTGCTTCATATGTTTACTGCAATAGCTCCTAAAAAGAGGTTAACCATTAATCTAAACAAATTATACATGCTATGCCACAAAAAAAAGCTCACCGAAGTGAGCTTTTTATCATTTTACCGAGTAAATTATTAAAATTTATCGATTAAACGCTGTAGTACATTTGGAACTCAACTGGGTGAGTTGTCATGTTAAGTTTCTCAACTTCTTCACGTTTAAGCGCAACGTATGCATCAATCATATCGTCATCCATAACGCCACCTGCTGTTAAGAATTCACGATCAACTTCAAGTGCATTTAATGCGTCTTCTAGTGAAGTTGCAACTTGTGGAATAGCTGCTGCTTCTTCCGCTGGTAAGTCGTATAAATCTTTATCCATAGCATCGCCAGGGTGGATTTTGTTTTTGATACCGTCAAGGCCAGCCATTAACATTGCAGCGAATGCCAAGTATGGGTTTGATGATGGATCAGGGAAACGTACTTCAATACGACGCGCTTTCGGGCTTGGTACTACTGGAATACGAATTGATGCAGAACGGTTACGTGCTGAGTAAGCAAGCATAACTGGTGCTTCGAAACCAGGAACAAGACGCTTGTATGAGTTAGTTGAAGCGTTAGTGAAAGCGTTTAATGCTTTAGCATGCTTGATGATACCACCAATGTAATAAAGTGCAGTTTCAGATAACCCGCCGTACTTGTCGCCAGAGAATAAGTTAACACCGTCTTTCGCTAAAGATTGGTGGCAGTGCATACCAGTACCGTTGTCACCAACTAATGGCTTAGGCATGAACGTCGCTGTTTTACCGTACGCGTGAGCAACGTTATGTACAACATACTTGTAGATTTGAACTTCATCAGCTTTGGTAACCATAGTGTTGAAACGACAAGCGATTTCGTTTTGGCCAGCAGTAGCAACTTCGTGGTGATGCGCTTCTACAACTAAGCCCATTTCTTCCATTACTAAACACATTGCTGAACGTAAGTCTTGTGAAGAATCTACTGGTGCTACTGGGAAGTAACCACCTTTAATACCAGGACGATGACCTGTGTTGCCGTCTTCGTATGAAGTGTTTGAGTTCCAGTGTGCTTCTTTATCGTCAATTGAGTAGCTTGCGCCGCTCATATCAACTTTGTATTTCACGTCGTCGAATAAGAAAAACTCTGGCTCTGGACCGAATAATACGGTGTCAGCAATACCTGTAGAACGCATGTACTCTTCTGCACGTTTAGCAACAGAACGAGGGTCACGGCTGTAACCTTGCATAGTTGCTGGCTCAAGAATGTCACAACGAATATTTAAAGTAACTTCTTCAGTGAATGGATCTAATACAGCAGTAGCAGCGTCAGGCATAAGAACCATGTCTGATTCATTAATACCTTTCCAGCCAGCAATTGAAGAACCGTCGAACATTTTACCGTCTTCGAAGAAGTCTTCATCGATTTGGTGATGAGGAATAGAAACGTGTTGCTCTTTACCTTTTGAATCAGTGAAACGTAAATCAACGAATTTTACGTCGTTTTCTTTGATCATATCTAAAACTGCTTGTGACATTATTGTCTCCAGTGAAGTTATCTAACAATTCATTAAAATGCAGGGCATTTGCCATGTGCAACCTTAAAGCGAATATCATGCCAATAAGCAAAGCCATAAAAAATGGGACACCTAGCTAATCTGTTAATTTAAAATGCACGGTATTGGTGCGTGATATGTCGATATTGGTGCAAAATTGAGTGTAGAAAACATATTTGCTTTATACCAGTGCAATATTGTTATCGTGCGAAAAATTAATCAATGCTTAGTTAAGTGATTTATTTTCTTTGCTTAACGACTCCTGTATAATTCGCGCCCAATTATAGCCCTATGAGCATACGCCCGTGTTAGATAAATTAAGAAATGTCGCGATAATAGCCCACGTTGACCATGGTAAAACAACTTTGGTTGATAAGTTATTACAGCAATCGGGAACATTAGATTCACGCACTGAAATTGAAGATCGTGTAATGGACTCTAATGATATCGAAAAAGAACGTGGTATCACTATTTTAGCGAAAAATACCGCAATTACTTGGAATGACTACCGCGTAAACATCGTGGATACTCCTGGTCACGCCGATTTCGGTGGTGAAGTAGAGCGTGTTATGTCAATGGTAGACTCAGTACTACTTATTGTTGATGCGCAAGAAGGCCCGATGCCACAAACGCGATTTGTAACACAAAAAGCCTTTGCTCAAGGGTTAAAGCCAATTGTAGTTATCAACAAAATTGACAAGCCAGGTGCTCGCCCTGATTGGGTAATGGATCAAGTATTCGATTTATTCGATAACTTAGGTGCAACTGATGAACAACTAGATTTCCAAGTAGTTTATGCATCAGCAATTAATGGTTGGGCATCGTTGGAAGAAGGTGAAGTTGGCACAGACATGACGCCACTTTTCCAAACTATTGTTGACCAAGTGCCAGCGCCAGATGCCGATCCTGAAGGTGCATTCCAAATGCAAATTTCACAACTTGATTACAGCTCATACTTAGGTGTAATTGGTGTTGGCCGTGTTACACGTGGTTCAGTTAAACCAAATCAACAAGTAACAATTCAAACCGCTGCTGGTCCTGTGCATAACGGCAAAGTAGGTAAAGTATTTGGTTACTTAGGTCTTGAGCGCCATGAAACAGATATCGCACATGCTGGTGATATTATTGCGATCACAGGTTTAGGTGAATTAAAAATCTCAGATACTATCTGTTGTCCATCAGAAGTTGAGCCATTACCGCCGCTTTCTGTTGATGAACCAACCGTTACCATGACTTTCCAAGTAAACACTTCACCATTTGCTGGTCAAGAAGGTAAATACGTGACTTCACGTAATATTCTTGAGCGTTTACAAAAAGAATTGGTACATAACGTAGCATTACGTGTTGAAGAAACTGAAGATCCGGATAAGTTCCGTGTATCAGGCCGTGGTGAATTACACTTAGGTATTTTGATTGAAAATATGCGCCGTGAAGGTTTCGAGTTAGCCGTATCACGTCCTGAAGTAATCATGCGTGAAGTTGATGGCCAGATTGAAGAACCATATGAAACGGTTACCGTTGATGTTGAAGAAGAACATCAAGGTTCGATCATGGAAAAAATGGGCTTACGTAAAGCTGAGCTAACTGATATGGCACCAGATGGTAAAGGCCGTATTCGTATGGACTTCATTATGCCTAGCCGTGGTTTAATTGGTTTCCAAACTGAGTTTATGACGTTAACCTCTGGTTCTGGTTTGATTTACCACACGTTCTTACAGTATGGCCCGCATAAAGGCGGCGAGATTGGTCAGCGCCTTAACGGTGTATTAATTGCCAATGCTCAAGGTAAAGCGCTAACTAACGCTTTATTTAACTTACAAGAACGTGGTCGTTTAATGATCGGTCACGGTGTTGAAGTATACGAAGGTATGGTAATTGGTATCCATAGCCGCGATAACGACTTAACTGTTAATGCGTTAAAAGGTAAGCAATTAACCAACGTTCGTGCTGCTGGTACAGATGATGCGCAAGTATTAACGCCACCAATTAGAATGACGTTAGAGCAAGCTTTAGAATTTATCGATGATGACGAATTAGTAGAAGTTACACCTGAGAATATTCGTATTCGTAAGAAGTGGCTAAAAGAGTCTGATCGTAAGCGTGAGTCGCGTACTAAGAAGTAATTTCTAGTTTGCGATAAAACTTACTAAAAAAGCCGTGCTGTTTATTTACAGTGCGGCTTTTTTGTTAGTGAGGTTTAGAAAGTTGTAGATAGATTAAGGTAATTAGCCTGTAAGAAATATCTTAAACTGTTGTCAGTTAATCCTCATTATTTTGCTATTACGCCATGCCAAAACACTTTTAAGTTAATGTTTTATAATTGCCTTTTTATATTTATTTAATTTTTCCATGTCTACTCAAATTACCTTGTGAATGCTTTTGGCTAGAGAACTTCAGTTTCACTGCTACACTTTAAAGTGTGTTCAATAATAATGGTGGGCTGGGAATGGAAGCAACTAAAGTATCTAGGATGAACATATTGTTCGAAAAAATGCTTGCTGAATCCGCTGATTTATCAGAAACACTAGAATTAGAGTCGTTATATGCTGAATTTATTGATGAAGGGCGAGTTTCACCACAAACTAAGTTAAGTAAACGTCAATTTATTGCACAGAATATAATCCCAAGCTTTCGTGCATTTCATTAGTGATCATTTCATGCTCAGCTTTGATGGCAATCACTACTTTTAAACGTTGTTAATTTTTTAGATGTAAGTTTGATAGTAACTGAACTCACTTTAAACAAGTTCAGTTACTCTGAAATATGTGTGGCTAGTATTAATTGACTTGGGCATCGTTAAGTAATGATAGGAAGTATTCCGACTCTTTAATCGCAACATTCATATCTTTAATTAATGATTCTATATCCGTCTTAATGCTTTTGTATTCACCCTCTAATGCGCCTATAGCTTTAGCATTTAGGTTGTGCTTTAGATAGAGAGTATTATCTTTAAGGGCGGCTAATACAGGTTCCATCTTGCTTTCTGCACGCTTCATTGCTTTTACCAATTTATCGTATTTACGACGAGTATCATTGTATTTAACTTTGCTTTGGCTTTTTAATTTAGCACTTGAATACTGCTCTATTTCATCTAGCCATTCGTCAAATAACGCTTCACCGACATCTTCAATATCGCCAATACGCAATCGCACTTCATGGGCAGCCTCTTCACTGGCTTCGTATTGTGCTTTGGTCGCTTCATATTGATCTTCTAGATCACCACCATCAAACGCGATAAGTGATGACAGTTGCTCAAGAGCGCTGGCAAATTGCTTTTGTGCGTCTTGTTGCGCTTCTTGACCATTTTCTACTTCATCTGCCAATATTTCTCGTTTATGTTTACCAAAGCTTTCCATGGCCGAATAATAAGCTGACTGACATCCTGCCAACATCACAATAGCGAAAATGGTCGTAGTTGCTTGATGCCAGAATTTCATTAGCTTGCCCCACCTTTATATTTTGCTGCATCAACAATGCACCAAATATAGACAATTGGCACTAATATCCAGCCAATAGCGATGTAAACTAATACCCATGAAATGGCCATAGCGATAAAAAAGAACAGTGCTGCCAATATTCTTCCTTGTACTAATTGCCCTAAACCCGGAAGAAAAAAGCTGCAAATTGCCGCAAGTACATTGCCTCCAGAACCTTGTCCTGCCATAGTGATATCCTATTAATTATGTTATATTTTTGTGAACTATATACCGTGTAAGCATAGTACAAAGCTTTGTCGGATAAAACTAAAAATCGGTAATTTTATATGTTGGCCAATTTATACCAAGCGTATCTGCCTAAGCTAAAACTTAGCGCTAAATTTCTCGAACACCTATTGGCGCGTTTAAAAGATGACAACATTCATGTCGTTGCAGGTTACTTGTCTTATGTCACCCTAATGTCATTGGTGCCTATGATTCTAGTGATGTTATCTGTGATGACGGCTTTTCCAATTTTCTCTGATATTCGCACCATTATCGAAAGCTTTGTCTATGAAAATTTCCTACCGGCAGCGGGTGATACCGTACAAACATACTTAACTGGTTTTGTTGCTAATGCCTCTAAAATGTCGGCAATCGCTATTATTTTCTTATTCATGTTTGCGATGTTATTGATTTCTGCCATTGATAATAGCTTAAATAAAATTTGGCGAGTGAATACTAAACGTCGTCTGGTTACTTCATTTTCAATGTATTGGATGGTGTTAACTCTAGGGCCAGTGCTCATCGGTGGTAGTATCGCCGTAACCTCTTATATTGTCTCTTTAGTATCACTTGATGATTATGATACGTGGGGATTGAGTAGTATTTTATTGCGGGCGTTACCTTGGTTTATTTCAATGTTAGCGTTTTTACTGTTGTATTTATTAGTGCCGAATAAAACCGTTAAAGGTAAACATGCATTGGCAGGGGCTGCACTGGCGGCAGTACTATTTGAAATTGCTAAAAAAGGCTTTGCTTTATATATCACCCAAATTCCTTCTTATCAGGCTATTTATGGGGCCTTAGCAGGGATTCCCATCCTATTTTTGTGGGTCTACTTATCTTGGCTAGTGGTGTTATTTGGTGCTTTGTTTACTGCAACTATTGAGTCCTTCATTGCAAGTCGCGCAGACAATAGCAAAGTTGACGAAAACCACTAAACTTAAATAACTTATCTTTAAAGTTATTGCTATGTCGCGCACTTTGTATCCAAAAATTACCCCTTATCGTCAAGAGTGGTTAAAGGTTGATGAACACCATCAGCTTTATCTTGAGCAGTCGGGTAATCCAGATGGTATTCCTGTCATTTATTTGCATGGTGGCCCGGGGGCTGGCTGTAGTGAAAATTATCGCCGTTACTTCAATCCAGAAAAGTATCGGATTATTTTGTTCGATCAACGCGGGTGTGGTCGTTCTAAACCTGCACCAAGCTTAATCAATAATACCTTGTGGGACTTGGTTAACGATCTCGAAAAAATACGACACTTTTTAAAGATTGATAAGTGGTTAATAACCGGAGGCTCTTGGGGAACGACGCTCGCTTTAGCTTATGGCATATCACACCCTGAACAAGTATTTGCCTTTATTTTACGAGGAATCTTTTTAGCAACTGATCAGGAGTTGGATTGGCTTTATCAACCCTCTGGTGCTGCCAAGTTTTTTCCTGAATATTACCAAGAGTTTATAGAGCAATTGCCTGAAGAGCATCAATTGCAGCCAATAACTGGCTATTATCAGCAACTTACTTCTACGAATGAAATTGCCGTGGCCGCTGCCAGCCAAGCTTGGTATTTGTGGGAATTGCGATTATCGTCAATTGAGCATTTTAATATTAGTAAACAGCATATCACCGATAAACACCAAGCCTTGTGTATGGCAATAATTTCCGCCAGATTTTTTGAACATCAATGTGATTTATCCCCTAACTATATACTCGAACAAATTAGTCGTATTGCCCATTTACCAGCAATCATCATTCATGGTCGCTATGATATGGTGTGTCAGGTCAGTAATGCTAATGCTTTGGCTAACGTATGGAATAATGCCCAATTACAAATTTTACCTGGAGCAGGGCATAGCGGATTTGAGACGCAAACAATAGATGCATTTTGCAAAGCCTCAGATACAATGCTGGTTTTTCTTGAGGAATAATCAGCCATATGATCGCTTTAATTCAACGTGTTAGTTACGCCAAGGTAGTGGTTGATGATGAAACTGTCGGCGCTATTGATAAAGGCTTGTTGGTATTGCTGGCAATAGAGCCTGATGATGACCAGAAAAAAGCGACGCGATTGGCAGAGCGTGTTGCTGGCTATCGGGTATTTGAAGATCAACAAGGCAAAATGAATCTGAATGTTAAGCAGGCGCAAGGTGATATTCTGGTAGTGTCGCAATTTACCTTAGCTGCTGATACTAGCAGTGGCATGCGTCCAAGTTTCACGACATCAGCTAGTCCAGAAATAAGCGAACCTTTGTACGAATATTTTACTCAACAATTAAGGTTACGCGGCTTTGAAGCGCCAACAGGTATTTTTGGTGCTGATATGAAAGTATCGTTGCTCAATGATGGCCCAGTTACATTTCGTTTAACAATTTAATAAGCATGGTTTTTATCTTTGGCGAATAAGTGCTTTACTATCAGTTGCTAGGCTTAATTGCTAACACATCGTATTTAAGATTATCGATAATATATTCCGAAGTATGACCGGCAATTCGGTGCAGCAAACCGTTATGCTCTGAGGTGCCCAGTACAACAATGTTGGCGTTAAATTTATCGGCCAACGCTGGCACTTCATCATCAGGCAAGCCACAGGCTAAGTGAATACTAGGGTTACTAACTTTGTAGCTTTCGGCTAACGGCACTAGATGTTGCCAATGTTTTTTTCGTTCACTTAGCGTATGAATATCTAAATTAAAATACATATTAGCAGTTTCATCGAGATAGCAATTCACTACATGTTCCTGACAGTGGAAAAAATCACTAAGTTCAGCGCCGTGTTGGAGAATTTGGTTATTAAGGCTTTGGTGAGTATTGGTTTGATCTTCAGTTTCAACCGCTGCGATAACGTTGCCGTTTACACTCCATGCATTACCATTAACCAGTAACAAAGGGATAGTAGTGTCTCTTAGCAAATGCCAATCTTCACAAGGTAACAAACCTAAATAATTGTAATGTTGGCCATCTCGTTCTTTGATTATTAAGTCATAGCCGACATTTTCGAGTTCTTGCATGATGGCGTGATGCTCGCGCCAACAGAAGATGTGCTTCACCGTTACAGCTTGCCCTTGAGTTGCAGCTAACTGACCTTGAGTGTCGACCTGATCAATCAAAGATTGAGCAGTGTGTTGATAGCCTGTTGAAATCTGATTGAGAAATTTATTATGTATGGTTAACAAGGTTAACTGAGCATGTGACTTTTCAGCCAGTAATAACGCTTTATTAAGAGTGCTTTGGCAACGTTCAGATGTATTGATTATGGTCAAAATATTGCGAAGAGAGTTAATCATTGGTACTTGTCCGTTTGTAGTCCAATTACTCTAAAAGATAGTACAAAGCCCTTTTGCTGGCTAACAATTAGCCTAGTATAAATTCTTCTATCGCAGGGCAGGTTATAGTCGAATATTCTAAGTCTCTTTAACTAACTGAAAGTTATAATTTTTAAGTAAGTATACACAGTGGTGGGCTCTCGGAATTGCCATAAAAATTTTTGAGCTTTTGATATTTGCACAAAAATAAGCGGAACTTTCAACATAAATTTTTACATATAACTAAACAAAATCATCTTTGAAAACAAAGTATGACAAGTTAGAATGATCGTTCATTCTAGTATAATGCAGTGCACACGTAACATTTTCTTGGTGATCTCGGCTATCGTCGGTATTACTGTTTTAAGTGGCTGTGGGGAATCTGAACAATCGCTGGCGCAAACTCATGCAGCGCAAGCGATGCCTGTTGGCGTGATTACGCTAAAAAGTGAGCCAATTACATTGACCAGAGAATTGCCCGGTCGCGTAGTTGCCTCAAAAATTGCTGAAATTCGACCTCAAGTTAACGGTATTGTTCAATCTCGTTTATTTACTGAGGGCAGTGAAGTTGAGAAAGGGCAAACGCTTTATCAAATTGATCCAGCGACTTTCGAAGTACAGGTGCTGACGAGTGAAGCGGCTGTGGCTAAAGCAAATGCAAATATCGCTAGTACTAAGGCTAAATTAACGCGTTATCAGGAATTGGCTGATGTCAACGCAGTTAGTAAGCAAGAGTTTGATGAAACAACAGCAGCTTTTAAGAGTGCTCAAGCTGATTTACTTACCGCGCAGGCGCAACTAAAAACGGCTCAAATCAACTTAAACTACAGCAAAGTGCTGGCGCCTATTAGTGGTCAAATAGGTAAATCTTCAGTAACGGCGGGTGCATTAGTTAGTGCTAACCAACAAAGTGCTTTGGCCACGGTAACACAGCTCGATCCAATCTATGTTGATTTAACTCAGCCAAGTACAGAGTTAACACAAATTAAACAAGCCATCGTTAAGGGTGAATTAACCAAAGACACCAAATTACATTCAGTCGTGGAACTAATTATGGAAGATGGCTCTATGTATGCTCATAAAGGGACCTTAAAATTCTCTGAAGTGACGGTTGAACCGGGCACTGGCTCGGTGACTTTACGCGCACAATTTCCAAACCCTGAAAAACTGTTATTGCCAGGCATGTATGTACGTGCCGTGATTATTGAAGGGGTTAAGTCTAACGCCATATTAGCACCGCAGCGTGGTGTTAGTCGCAATGTGAAAGGCCAACCAACAGCAATGGTTGTTAGCGCAAACAATACAGTGGAGCCACGCGTTCTAAAAGCAGATCGCACAATAGGTAGTCATTGGTTAGTGACCGAAGGGTTGCAAGATGGTGATCAATTGATTGTTGAAGGTTTGCAAAAAATTGGCCCAGGCGCACCTGTAACACCAGTTGCTGCAGAAACCACACTAATATCTCGCCAATAACGGAGCAAAATTATGTCACGATTTTTTATCGACCGACCCATTTTTGCTTGGGTACTGGCTATTGTTGTCATGTTGGCGGGAATATTGGCTATTCGTAGCTTACCCGTTGCACAATATCCATCAATTGCACCACCTGCGATTAGTATCATGGCGAACTATCCGGGGGCATCAGCTAAAACATTAGAAGATGCGGTCACTCAGGTTATTGAGCAAAAAATGAAAGGGCTTGATGGCCTGTTGTATATGTCATCAACCTCGGAATCAAACGGCTCAGCAACTTTAACGTTGACCTTTGATGCTGATCCAGATATTGCTCAAGTTCAAGTGCAGAATAAGTTGTCGCTCGCCACGCCATTGTTGCCGGAAGAAGTTCAACGCCAAGGGGTATCAGTTTCTAAATCTGCTCATAACTTTTTAATGGTTGTTGGCTTTGTATCAGAAGACGGTAGCATGAATAATATCGATATTGGCGACTATGTTTCGTCTAATGTCCAAGATATTATTTCGCGAGTTAATGGTGTCGGCGAAGTACAGTTATTTGGTGCTCAGTATGCTATGCGCATATGGTTAGATCCGGCAAAGCTGGAAAAATATAAGTTAACGCCTAGTGATATTGGTTCGGCGATTCGTGCGCAAAATGCCCAAGTCTCTGCTGGCCAGCTAGGTGCGCTACCTGCTATTTCAGGTCAACAGCTAAATGCGACGGTTACCGCCCAAAGCCGATTACAGACGCCAGAGCAATTTAAAAAGATATTTGTTAAAACCAATACCGACGGCTCTGTTGTGCGCTTATCAGATGTTGCAACGGTTGAACTAGGCGGTGAACAATACGGAGTAATCGCACGCTACAATGGTAAAACTGCGTCGGGTATCGGGATTAAGTTAGCCAGTGGCGCTAATGCACTTGATACTGCAGCGGGCGTTAAAAAAGCGTTGGCTGAACTAGAGCCATTTTTCCCGACTGGCTTAAAAGCCGTGGTGCCATACGACACCACGCCGTTTGTCTCGTTATCAATTGAAAAAGTAGTAAGTACGTTAATCGAAGCAGTTTTTCTTGTGTTCTTAGTAATGTACTTGTTTTTGCAAAACTTTAGAGCCACGCTAATACCAACAATCGCCGTACCGGTCGTATTGTTAGGAACGTTCGCGGTACTTTTTGCCTTTGGTTATTCCATTAATACTTTAACTATGTTTGCCATGGTACTTGCCATAGGTTTA
The DNA here is from genome assembly GCF_053470325.1 of Colwellia sp. MEBiC06753. Lineage (NCBI taxonomy): Bacteria > Pseudomonadati > Pseudomonadota > Gammaproteobacteria > Alteromonadales > Colwelliaceae > Colwellia > Colwellia sp. MEBiC06753. Next base: position 16,224 of record NZ_JBQMTM010000017.1, read on the forward strand.
TTGGTTGATGATGCTATTGTGGTGGTGGAAAACGTTGAACGTATTATGACTGAAGAGCAGTTATCACCACTTGAAGCAACGCGAAAATCGATGGATGAAATTAAAAGTGCTTTGGTGGGGATTGCCATGGTGCTATCGGCAGTATTTGTCCCTATGGCATTTTTCGCCGGTTCAACAGGGGGTATTTATCGTCAGTTCTCCATTACTTTAGTTACCGCAATGAGCTTATCGGTACTGGTGGCATTAATTTTAACGCCGGCGCTATGTGCCACTATGTTAAAGCCTAGCCACGTCCACAGTAATAGTTCAATCATTGGGCGTTTTTTCAATGGTTTTAACCGAGGCTTTGATCGTACCAATAGTGGCGCGCAAAGCTTTGTGAGTCGAATGATTAACCAGAGTAAGCGCTATTTACTGTGTTACGGGTTAATTGTTGGCGGCATGATTTATATCTTCACACAATTACCTTCGGCATTTTTACCTGATGAAGACCAAGGGCTTTTATTTAACCAAGTCACTTTACCTGCAGGCGCAACTGCTGGCCAAACTTTGGAAGTAGTGAAAAAAATTGAGCACCATTTCCTAGAAGATCAAGGTGAAGCTGTGGGCTCAATTTTTACCGTAACGGGCTTTAGTTTTGCTGGTTCAGGGCAAAATGCCGCCATTGGTTTTGTTAATTTAAAGCACTGGGATCAGCGTCAACGTCCTGATTTATCGGTTAATGCCGTTGCAGGCAAGGCAATGGGCTACTTTATGACAATTAAAAAAGCGTTTGTGTTTGCTTTTGCACCGCCTGCAGTTGTGGAGCTAGGTACTGCTAATGGCTTTAGCTTGTATTTACAAGATAGGGTTGGTTTGGGGCATGATCAATTATTAAATGCTCGCAATATGATGCTTGGTTTAGCGGCACAAAGTCCAGTTCTGGCAGGTGTGCGCCCTAATGGTCAGGAAGATAAACCAGAGCTTAAATTAGATATTGATTTGGCTAAAGCAGAAGCTCTAGGACTCACCCAAGCTGATATTAACAGTACGTTATCTATAGCATGGGGTAGCAGTTATATTAACGACTTTATCGATCGGGGGCGGGTTAAAAAGGTATTTTTACAAGGTACACCAGAGTCTCGGATGTTGCCGGAAGATTTAGCCAAGTGGTATGTTCGCAATAGTGATGAAGAAATGGTGCCATTTACCGCATTTGCTCGTTCATACTGGAGCTATGGTTCACCGCGACTAGAGCGCTACAATGGCTTTGCCGCTATGCAAATTCAAGGGGCGGCTGCACCGGGTTATAGTACCGGTCAAGCAATGGAAGAAATTGAACGTATTGTTCAACAACTTCCTGCTGGTATCGGCTATGAGTGGACAGGTATTTCCTATGAAGAGCGTTTAAGTGGTGGTCAAGCGCCGCTCCTTTATGCGTTATCTTTGTTGGTGGTATTTTTATGTTTAGCAGCGCTTTATGAAAGTTGGTCGGTACCTGCTGCCGTAATGATGATAGTGCCGCTTGGGGTATTTGGTGCCGCCGTTGCTGCCTTGTTGGCAAATCTTTCTAACGATATTTATCTGCAGGTAGGCTTGTTGACCACCATAGGCTTAGCGTCGAAAAATGCGATCTTAATTGTTGAGTTTGCCATGCATAAGCTTGAACAAGGTATGCAACTTAAAGAAGCCGCTATTACTGCCGTTAAATTACGGTTAAGACCTATACTAATGACTTCCATGGCGTTTGTTTGTGGGGTATTACCATTGGCTATTGCTTCTAGTGCCGGTTCTCGCGCGCAAAATGCGCTGGGTATTTCAGTGATCGGCGGTACTTTAGCTTCGTCAATTTTGGCGGTATTATTTGTGCCTTTGTTTTTTGTCATTGTTCGAAAAGCATTTCCCTATAAGCGTAAAGGTGTAGCTGAGGAGTTATAGGTATGAATCAAAAAACTAAGCGCCATGTTGATCCGGCTTTAGCACAGGCTCGACGCGAGCAAGTGCTATGTGCTGCCGCAGAATGCTTTAAACGAAAGGGCTATCATGGCGCGGGTATGGCGGAAATTTCTAAAACCGCTGGCATGAGCGCTGGCCATATCTACAACTATTTTGCGAGTAAAGAGGCGATTATTGAATCGATAGTTGAACGAGATATGCAAGAGCTGTTCTCTATCTTTCAATCGTTTGAAGATCAACCTGGCGACTTAGTGACTATTCTTGTCGATGGCTTAGAGCATGGCGTTGCGCGCCATACTGATTTATGTCAAGGCGCCTTAGATTTGGAAATGTTGGCTGAAGCTGCTCGCAATGAAAAAGTTGCCAGCCTGTTACAAGCATCGGATCGACATGCCAGAGATCGCATGCGCAATTTATTGCTTGGCGAACGCAGTCCAATCAATGGCTCTTTAATTGAAGAGGTCAATGGCCGAATTGATGTAATGTTCGCGATGATAGGCGGGCTGGTGCTTCGCAAAGTATTAAACCCTGAGTTGGATCCGCTGGCATTACTGATGGCGCTAAGGCCCGCCATGAAAACCTTATTGCTGCCTTTTGAATAGTCTTAAACTAAAAGTGCATCAGTGTCCCGCCTAAAGCTTTAGCCAATAAAAAAGCCTTACCGAAGTAAGGCTTGAAATGCTCGCTGTGTGGTCTTGTTTTAACAAGCTTCTTATTAGTTATTTCTTAACTAGCGCGAGCATTTTATAACAAAGCGTTTTTCTCTTTGCAACAAAAACAATACAACTTTAATAGAGCAAATGTACTACGAAAGCTGCGGTAGAATGCGCCAGTTATCGCTATTCTTCGATATTTGCTGTTATCACTTTTTTAGTTATTGATTGTTCTCTCGACATAGATCTAGCGTTGAGCGAATGGTAGAATGCCGCCACTAAAATTGGAGACAGAACATCAATGACAACTTTAAAAAACGATACTTATTTACGCGCATTGTTGCGTGAACCTGTAGACTATACCCCAGTGTGGATGATGCGTCAGGCGGGACGATACCTTCCTGAGTATAAAGAAACGCGTAAAGATGCAGGCGACTTTATGTCGTTATGTCGTAATACTGAGTTGGCAACTGAAGTAACCATTCAGCCGCTTCGTCGTTTTCCATTAGATGCGGCCATTCTGTTTTCTGATATTTTAACAATTCCTGACGCTATGGGCCTTGGGCTTTACTTCGAAACGGGTGAAGGCCCTAAATTTGAACGCCCGATCACCTGTAAAGCTGATGTTGAGAAAATTGGTCACCCAGATCCTGAAGGTGAATTGCAATATGTGATGAATGCTGTGCGTTCAATTCGTAAAGCACTTGATGGTCAAGTACCGCTCATTGGCTTTTCTGGTAGCCCATGGACATTAGCTACATATATGGTGGAAGGCGGCAGTTCAAAAGCCTTTACCAAAATCAAAAAAATGATGTACGCCGAACCGCAAACATTGCATTTATTACTTGATAAGCTGGCTGATTCAGTCATTAGTTATTTGAATGCGCAAATAGCTGCTGGCGCGCAATCAGTGATGGTATTTGATACTTGGGGGGGCGTATTATCACCACGCGACTACAAAGACTTCTCATTGCAATACATGCATAAGATTGTTGATGGTTTAACCCGTTTTAATGATGGTCGCAAAGTGCCGGTAACGCTATTTACCAAGAACGGTGGCATGTGGTTAGAAAGCATTGCGGCAACTGGCTGTGATGGTGTTGGCCTTGACTGGACAATTAACATTGAAGATGCCAAAGCACGTATTGGCGATAAAGTAGCATTGCAAGGCAATATGGATCCATCAATGTTATATGCGCCGAAAGAGCGTATTGAACAAGAAGTGGCGACTATTCTTAAAGGCTTTGGTGAGAGTAATACCGGACATGTATTTAACTTAGGTCACGGTATTCATCCAGATGTTAACCCTGAACATGCGGGTCATTTTATTGAAGCAGTGCATCGTTTAAGTAAGCCGTACCACGCGAAATAACCGCTTACGTTAATCGCAAACGGCGATAAAAAGACACTAAAATAAAACGAAATAACACATAAAAAAGGCGCTAATCTAGCGCCTTTTTTGTAGTTAACCAGCAGTGAAATAATCGTTAATAACTCAAAGGTTATTTAACGAAGTAACCACTTACTTATATTAAATGCCGTAATCTTCGCGGTACTGTTTGATGCTGGCAAGCGCTTGTGCTTGGTCGCCTTTTTCTTCAAGATAAGTAATTAAATCCGCTAAGGTCACAATTGAGATAACTTTAGTGCCGAAATCACGTTCAACTTCCTGAATCGCAGATAATTCACCTTTGCCTTTTTCTTGACGGTCAAGAGCAATTAACACGCCTGATAACTCTGCGCCATTAGCCTTAATAATTTCCATCGATTCACGAATTGCAGTGCCAGCCGTGATCACATCATCAACTAGCATTACTTTGCCTTCTAGCGGTGAGCCTACTAAGTTACCGCCTTCACCGTGAGTTTTTGCTTCTTTACGGTTAAAGCAATATGGCATGTCCATATTATGGTGATCGGCTAGTGCAACTGCAGTAGTGGTCGCAATTGGGATGCCTTTGTACGCTGGGCCAAATAACAAATCAAAATCAATGCCGCTATCAGCAAGCGCTGCGGCATAATAACGACCTAAACGGGCTAAATCGCCACCGGTATTAAATAAGCCGGCGTTAAAAAAATATGGGCTAGTGCGTCCTGATTTTAGCGTGAACTCGCCAAAACGTAATACTTGCTTGCTTAGAGCAAACTCAATAAATTCGCGTTGATAATCTTTCACAATATTTACCTTTAATTACCAGTGTTTGATTTAGCTTAATGCCGCTTTTTGAATATCAAATAACTCATTGATGCTGTGTTTGGCTAGTTGCATCATTTCTTGCATTTCTTCAAAGCTAAATGGTTCTTCTTCTGCAGTACCTTGCACTTCAATAAGTTTACCGGTTTCAGTCATTACTACATTCATGTCTGTTTCAGCGGCCGAATCTTCTAAATATTCTAGATCAGAAATAGGGGTGCCTTTGTAAACACCTACTGAAACTGCTGCGATCATATGCTTTAACGGATTGGTTTTTATAATGTCTTTGGTGCGCATAAAGTTAAGGGCATCAACTAATGCCACACAAGCGCCCGTAATTGAAGCCGTTCGAGTACCGCCATCGGCTTGAATAACATCACAATCAACAGTAATGGTATTTTCACCTAGTGCTTGTAAATCAACGGCAGCACGCAATGAGCGGGCAATTAAACGAGAGATTTCTAAAGTGCGACCACTTTGCTTGCCACTGGCTGCTTCACGGCGCATGCGAGTGTGAGTTGAACGAGGCAACATGCCGTATTCAGCGGTGATCCAACCTTTTCCTTGTCCTTTTAGAAAACGAGGAACACCTTCCTCAACTGTAGCGGTACAAATGACTTTGGTTTCGCCAAACTCAATTAAAATAGAGCCTTCAGCATGTGCTGTGAATTGGCGAGTAATGGTAACTGGACGAATTTGTCCCGGAGTTCTGCCACTTGGACGCATAGTTATTCCTCGAAAACACTAAAAAATTGCTGGGCATTATAAAGGGTTGGCGGGCAATTTGACATAATGACGCAGCAAAGTTTTTGAAATATAGTGTTAAAGATACAGGTCATGTTATTAATCCAATAGTTAAGTGCTGCTAGGAAAATTGATGCATTCATTATTAATCGTATTTTTCACCGTTATTTCATTACTTTGGGCTGTTGATAGTAAAGCAAACTCTGCCGAGCTGCCGCTATATAGCCTAGTATATGATGAAAGCCGTAACCCCTTTCAAGATGCCCGTGACGCGCTTTCGTTAGCGAAACAAACGAATCGCCATGTGTTGATTGAAATAGGCGGTAACTGGTGTACTTGGTGTCATAAAATGGATGCATTTCTCGAAGAAAATCCCGCTATTTATCAACAACTGCATCAAACATTTGTAGTGCTTAAAGTGAATGTTAGTGACGACAATGAAAATGCTGATTTTATGCAAGGTTTACCGCCCGTATTAGGTTACCCACATATGTATGTCTCTAATAAGAATGGCAAAATGTTGTTGTCAAAAGATACGGCTGAGCTACAAGAAAACGGCCAATACCACATTGGTAATTGGCTGAGCTTTCTCGCGCCCTGGCAAGCGGCTAATAAAGCAGCGCCAGAATATGCCAGTACGCCAATAAATCGCCAGAATGCTTATTCTCAAACTGCTAGTGTTGAAAATGATACTCACCGTGCTAGCCCGCAAGGAAATTAGTAATGTCTTTTTTTGACGATCATTATCAAACACCGCGTTGGTATCAAAAAAAAATGTCTCGCCGTACGGCATTAAAAGCGGCAGCAGGTGCCAGTTTAATTGGCGGCTTGCCAAAGGCATTGGCAAAAGTACAAAGTGAAAATGATAAGGCTCAGTTTGAGCAAATGCTTCGCACAGATCCTTGGCAAACCTTAGATGCGGTATTGCAGCAACTGTTACCTGAAAGTGAATCAGGACCAAGTGCCAAAGCAATTCAAGCAACCGAATACTTGTATAACGTTGTTCAGTATCAGCCAATTGACCCTGATGAAAAAGTATTTATTGTCAAAGGCGTTACTTGGCTAAATGGTTATAGCCAAAGCGAATTAAAGCGCTCTTTTGTTGACCTTAGCCCCGCTGAAAAGCAACAAGTACTGAAGTCGATCAGTGGCTCTCAAGCGGGTCATAATTGGATTAATACTTTACTCAATTATATTTTCGAAGCCATGCTGTCGCCGCCTGCTTATGGCGGCAATCCTAATGGTATAGGCTGGCAGTGGTTGGAACATCAACCTGGCTTTCCTTTACCCAACCAAGGTTCGCGCTATTATGAACTGCTTGGCAGCTATAAATCTTCAGCGAAAAGTCAGTTAGTTGAGGACAAAACCAAATCATGAATGTTGATATTTGCATTGTTGGCAGTGGTGCCGGCGCATCGCCAGTGGCTTATACGTTGGCCAAAGCTGGTGCTAAGGTATTGGTGCTTGAAAAAGGACCTTGGTTAACGGAAAAAGAGTTCTTTAAAGACGAACTGGCGATTAGTTTACGCGATGCCTATAACCCAAAACTTACCGATGAGCAGCATGTTATAGAAGAACAGTACCAGCGCGATGATGGCACTAGCTATTGGCAAGGCGAGCCGACCAGTGAAACAGGCTGGAGCTTTTGGAACGGCAATGTTGTCGGCGGTTCATCTAACTTTATGAGTGGCTATTTCCATCGGTTAAAGCCGGTAGACTTTAAATTAAAAGCTACGTTTGGCGCGATTAATGGCGCAAATGTTGAAGACTGGCCAATAAGTTATGATGAATTAGAACCGTTTTATACGCAAGTGGATGAACTAATTGGTGTTTCTGGCAAGGTTATTGAGCATCCACAGCAAGAACCGCGTTCGAAAGACTTTCCTTATCCGCCGATTGCCGAGCACCCCGTTTCAAGCTGGATAGACGACGCAGCAAGGTTGCTTGGCTACCATCCTCTTCCTGTTCCTCGTGCGGTATTATCAAGACCAGCCATGGGTAGAAGCAGTTGTGAATATTCCGGTTATTGCAGTAGTTATGGATGCTCGTCTGGCGCTAAAGGCAGTGGCAGGGCGGCACTACTTAATCATGCTGTTGCCACGGGCAATTTAACCATTAAGCCGGAATCAAAAGTTTATCGCATTGCAACGGATGATAACGGCAAAATTACTGGCGTGAATTTTTACGATAAACATGGCCGTAAACATCAGGTTTCGGCGTCATATTATGTCGTTGCCTGTCAGGCGGTGGAAACTTCTCGACTATTGCTAACATCGACAGGGAAAAAGTTTCCAAACGGTTTGGCTAACAATAGTGGTCAGGTTGGAAAGAACTTAGTGTTTAGTGCTGGCGGCACTGGACATGGCGATTTCTTTTTTGATGATTTAACTGACCAACAAGTGGCGGAGTTGCGTCAAGTAGGACCATTTATTAATCGTGCTTTGCAAGATTGGTATCAGATTGACGACAAAAACTTTGCTGGCGCCAATGCCGAAGGTAAAGCCAAAGGCGGCACTATCGACTTTTTATTTCATCAAAACCCTATTGCTCGGGCTATGGGCAGTCAATATGACGGTGACGGCGAGCTAGTATGGGGTGAAGCCTTGCAGCAAAATCTTAAGCAAGAATTTACCACTTATAAAACCCTGCGCTTTGAAGTGTTTAATGATTGGCTACCTAACGATGACTGTTTTGTCAGTCTAGATGAAAACGTTACCGATAAATGGGGCGATCCAGTGGCAAAAGTGCGCATTGGCGCGCACCCTCATGACCTGCAAGTAGGCGAATATTTAGCGAAAAAAGCTGAAACCGTACTCACCGCTTTAGGAGCGAAAAATGTTCATTCGTCAGTGAGTAGTTATCCGCCCACGAATTTAATGGCGGGCGGTTGCCGCTTTGGGGATGATCCAAACACTTCTGTTTTAAATAAATATTGCCAAGCACATGAGGTCGATAATTTATTTGTTACTGATGGCTCGTTTATGCCAACAGGTGGCAGTGTGCCTTACACCTACACTATCTATGCCAATGCGTTTCGGGTGGCTGAACATATTAAACAGCGTTGGTTGGGCAGCAACAAAGCCAGTTAATTAATCACCAAGTACAAATAATCTAAAAGAGGAGCTTCTTGCTCCTTTTTTATTGCGCGCTTTTGCTGGTTGTTACTGCTTGGCTCAGGCATAATTGCCCCGACTCATTCTTATAAAACAGACTTTTATTGAGTAATAATAGGAAAGATTATGATCCATAGTATGACCGCGTTTTCGCGTGTTGAAGTTAAAGGCGATTGGGGCAATGCCGTTTGGGAAATCCGCTCGGTAAACCAACGATTTTTAGAAACATATTTTCGATTACCTGAGCAGTTTCGCAGTATTGAGCCGGTATTAAGAGAGCGTTTTCGTAAAGCGCTTAATCGTGGCAAGGTAGAATGTGGCTTGCGTTTTACTGCAAACCCAGCAGCAAAAAGTGAATTGTTATTAAACGAAAAACTTGCCGAACAATTAATTAGCCATGCCAATGCTATTAGCAACTTAGCTAATAATGCGGCAATTAACCCCGTTGAAATTATGCGTTGGCCGGGTGTAATGGAAGCCGAAGAAGCCGATATGGATATTATTCAAGCCGAAATTTTAGCGGGATTTGACCAAGCGCTGAAAGACTTTATCGCGGCGCGCGCCAGTGAAGGCAGTAATATGGCAGCCTTGATTGAACAGCGCTTAGTTGGCATTACCGAACAAGCGGAAAAAGTCAAAGCCCATATGCCGGAAATTATCCAATGGCAAAAAGATCGCATTGTTGAAAAATTTAACGATGCAGGCATTGAGCCTGACTCGGGTCGCGTTGAACAAGAGCTAGTATTGTTGGCGCAGAAAATGGACGTAGATGAAGAAATCGATCGATTATTCAGTCATGTCAAAGAAACCCTAAACATTTTAAAGAAAGGTGGGCCACAAGGGCGCCGTTTAGACTTTATGATGCAAGAGTTTAATCGCGAAGCGAATACCCTTGGGTCAAAATCAATCAATGCTGACATCACCAACGCAGCGGTTGAATTGAAGGTGTTAATTGAGCAAATGCGAGAGCAGATCCAAAATATTGAATAGTTGTTCGTGTCGTTTGAAATAGCTTCAAATACCATTAAAAATAAGAGTTATAAAATTTAGGTTGTTTCAATTGGTTTTTTAATACATCAATCTGTCACCAAAAAGTGGTGACAGAAATGGTGGCATATTTGGTTTTTCAACTATAGAATGGCTAAATCTGTCACCACTTTGTTTTTTGCTATGAATGACGCGCAGTTGAGAGCTAAATTAAAAGAAGGGAAACCAGGGAAGTACAGGGTTGATAATGGTCTGTATTTTCGAATTACACCCGAGAAAAGTGCCTTTTGGATACTTAGATATAGTATCTATGGTAAGAGGAGGGAAATTACTCTTGGTCGCTATGGTCGTGGATTAGAAGGCTTAACCTTGGCTCAGGCGAAACTCGAAGCTGCAATCACTAAAGCTAAGGTTTACGATGGCGTAGATCCAATCATTGAGAAGAGGCGAACAGAGCTATTAAATTTAAATACAGTTGATGATGTCGCTGAAGATTGGCTTCAAACCTGTGATAAAAGGCTCAAAAACCCGCAAATACCTAGAAGAGTCTATCGTAAAGACATATCTCCAGCGATAGGAGAGATGCCGGTAACGCATGTCGGGCCTAGAGATATTCTAGGGCTTATTAGAAAAATCTCCGCAAGTAATCGACCTTCCATTGCTAACGATGCGTTAATTCACTGTAAGCAAATATTTAATCACGCTATAAAATTAGGGCTAGTTGAGTATAACGTCGCCTTAGCTTTCAACAATAAAGACGCTGGCGGTATAGAAAAGTCTAGAACACGCGCGTTATCTTTTGACGAGCTAAAAACGGTGTTTAGAATTTTTCGAGAAAATTCCGAACAGTTTACTCGAGAAAATTATATTGCCTGCGTGTTACTGGTGTCTCTTGGTGTTAGAAAAGGGGAGCTCATTGCCGCGAAATGGAATGAATTTGATTTTGAAGCTAACACTTGGACATTAAGTGAAGAAAGAACCAAAACCGGCGCAAAAATTATCATTCCAATAGCTGTTGAGCTATTGCCACTGCTACAAGAATTAAAAGTTCGTTCTTGTGGCTCTGAGTATTTGTTTCCATCAAGAAGAGCAAGTAAACGAAGGGCTTATATATCTGATGATACTCTCAATCATGCCTTGGCAAAATTGTTTGGTAACTCAGGTTATAAAAAGAAAGAGAGTTTGCCGAATATTTTAGGTGAAGCTGGTGTTGAACATTTTGTAGTGCACGATCTACGAAGAACATGTCGAAGTTTACTGGCGGAGATAGGGATTCCTAGCCATATTGCAGAACGGTGCTTAAATCATAAAATCAGAGGGGTAGAAGGGATATATGATAGGTATGATTATTTTGAGGAAAGGAAAGAAGCGCTGGGAAAGCTGGTTAGTAAAATTTCAGCTCTTATAACAGAGTATGACGAATGATATTCAGAACAGTTCTGAAGTTTATAGGTTATTAGCCTCATTTAAAGTGAGGGCTAAAGCTATTTAGAGATTGCGTGATTTTATATTTAGTTACCCGGTGAGAGAGATATATGTAGTGGTATAACGAATTTGGCCACCTAATTAGTGGCTGATATTGGGCAACATTTGAAAAATCTTCATTTACGCTATATTGTTTATTAATTACACAGTTATATGGAAGTAATTTGTCTTGTGAGAATCCCTCTGTTATGTGCAGTAATATCTCTAACTAGCTACTTTTGCTCTGCCACTGAGAGTAATAAGTTATATAAAATTAATGGCTTTAATGAAGACTATTCAAGTAACGTAAATGTTTCGGGTGGTGTATTAACAGGCATTCAATACAAAGGAGGTGCAAACTCTGTCCTACCTCAAGAATTGTATATTGCCAAATACCCAGACACGAAATCAGTTAATGTCAAAGTATTAAGTGTTGATGGCAAATATAGAGCGGCTTTTTCTGTTGACTTTGAACCTAATGAAAATGCTTGGGTAAACGTTGGCTTCTCTTCAAAGCACCAAGATATCTTTTCACAATACTCTCCTAAAGAAATTTCTGTATTTGCTTATAGTGAAATTCGAAGTAAAGGAAAGAAGAGGATTCTCGAAGTATTCCCTACGTCTTGGGGTAAACCTACTGACTCTGCACAATCATTTTTAATCAATAGCGCTGGTGACTTTGCCAAAATAGCGTACCGAGACTTAGAACTAGGTAAGCAAACTTCCTTTTGTCAGCCTATAGAAAAAAAAATAAAAACATCCTTTAATTATTCATGCGACCTAAATTTACCCAGCACCATTAAAAACAATGAAATAATAATAACTACAACACCTAATTCTAAAGGGAAAAAATATAAAATATGGAACCCCAACCAGAAGAAATAGAAACCACTGACAAACAAAGTACATTTTGGTGTTTATCGAAAGACTGGTTTGATATCGACAAGCCACCAAAGAAAGTGCTGGGTTTTCTCTATTTGGCCTTATTTCTATTGGTGTTTGTGTTAGTCCTAATTAGCTACTCTGTCTTTGATAAACTAGACGGCAACACTAAGTATTTAGTCACTGCAAATAGCGAGCATATAAGTTATCAATCAGAAGAGCTAATGCCGCCTCCTATCCTACTTAAAAACTTTAAATACGCGCTGAATTGTGACAATTACGGTGATACTACCTATTCAGAGGGTGAAATTGGAATAGGTAGAGAGTTCGATTACAAATTTACTCGCATACAAGATAGCGAGCTAGTCATTACTATCTTAAAGTCCAACAAGAGAACAAAAGAGCTAAAAGATAACAACATCGAAACCAATGCTTATCTAGATGTTGATGGAGAGCTAATTGAATTTGATAACTGCGTAGCCATTAGCATCGCATTGACAGAAGAAAATCCCGTTTTTGCATTTAATGCGATGGGAAATATTGAGCTAGGAAAAAATATTACTGATGCTACAGAAGCGTACACCCCACTGTTACTTTCAGGTGAAATTACCGTTACTGATGAGTCGTTATTTACCAATTCTCCCTATCAATTTACACCGTATAGCGTAAGGAGAAGCGATTACGTTTTCGCTAAATTTAGTAAGCGCAATACACCAACGGCTGTAATAAGGGCAATTAAAGAAGAACCAGGTCTTACAGGAGTATTGTCATTACATGGCGGTGAGTTATATGTTCAGCGTTATCGCATGGAGCCGCAGTTAATCAACAGTAGCTTTATAGATAGAATTAGCAATGATTTTGAGTTGGCTTTCAGCCTGTCAGCAGCTCTGATATTTATACAGTTTCTATTCGGCATAATTAATTTCTTATTACGAGTAGAAATGATCAACACAAATTAAGGAAGCCAACATGCTTAAGAAGCTTGTAACAGGAATGTTCATTATATTTTTTTCACTTGATGTTCTGGCATCTGATGTTTTTATCGAAACAGATATGGAATTTGGGCGGGGAATGCTGCGCCAAGTTGGAAATGAATGTTTAGTTTATACCCCTAAACATGTAATTGCAGATACGCAGGATATTTATGTTAGTAGTCGATTTAAGAAAGACATACAAGCGAGTTTATTGACGACATATCCGCAAGATCTGGCTGTTCTACTTTTACCTCAAAGCGAAATTGAAGTGTGCAACGAAAGCACATGGAAAGATGGTGGCACTAGAGTGGCTGCGATTCTAAATAGCGCTAAAAACGCAAAGCTCAGCTTTCGTAAGAAAAATGGTGGATTAACTGAATATGACTTACAAATTGTGCAAAAAGACATTCATACATACTTTTATGTCAAATTATCAGATTCAAATAAAGCAATAAAACAAGGAATGAGCGGCAGTACAGTATATCTAGGCGGGTATGCGATAGGTATGCTTATTTCAGTAGCTGATGGTGTTGGCAAAGTATTGCGGTTAGACGATATTACAAACATATCCCAGTCTGTTGTAAGCAATTACGAAAGTGAATTAGAAAAAATTGAACGGCAATCAGGTGTTGCTTCAACCCGAGAAAAATCAAAGCCTTCAAAAACAATACATGCAGTATTAAATAATCAACATACGAACTTCAAAGGCAATATCGCTGACGGTGACGTCAAAAAGTTCAAGATTTTAGCTACAGGAAATACTGCGTATAAACTAACGAACATTCCGCAAAGCGGTAAAAATACTATAAACGTTGATTTTTATAGCCCTGGAGAGAGTAAAAAACTTTATTCTAGCAAACGCATTCGTGTTGATAGAAACGAATCCTTTGGATTTGGGACAACGTTTGCTGGAGAGCACACCCTATATGTGTATGGAATTAAAGGTGTGGGGAGCTTTAATCTCAAACTAGAAGAAATTGCAACCACAGATGAGTTAGTTGGCGAAGCGAATTTTTTAAGCTCAGGTGACCATGTAAAAGGAAGTATTTCTAAGGGGACCGAGGCAAGGTATACGATACTTGCTAAAGGAAATACTGCATATAAGCTAACGAATATTCCGCAAAGCGATAAAAATACTATAAACGTTGCTTTTTATAGCCCTGGAGAGAGTAAAAAACTTTATTCTAGTAAACGCATTCGTGTTGATAGAAACGAATCCTTTGGATTTGGGACAACGTTTGCTGGAGAACACACCCTATATGTGTATGGAATTAAAGGTGTTGGGAGCTTTAATCTCAAACTAGAAGAAATTGCAACCACAGATGAGTTAGTTGGCGAAGCGAATTTTTTAAGCTCAGGTGACCATGTAAAAGGAAGTATTTCTAAGGGGACATGGGCAAAGTATAAAATACAATCTAAAGGCAACACGTCCTATAGGCTGACTAATATCAAACAAAGCGGTAACAATACTATCAACGTTGCTTTTTATAGCCCTGGAGAGAGTAAAAAACTTTATTCTAGCAAACGCATTCGTGTTGATAGAAACGAATCCTTTGGATTTGGGACAACGTTTGCTGGAGAGCACACCCTATATGTATATGGAGTTAAAGGTGTGGGTAGTTTTAATCTCAAATTTGAAGAAGTGAACAACTAGTGTTCTGCGCAAATATATTAAGTCTTGTAATTACAAATCTAATAAAGGATTTCGGGTAATGATATTTATTTGGGTATTAGTATTTTTAGTAATTGGTTTTGCTGTTCTTCAATTATTAGGTGTACTAGCTCAGACTTGATCTGACAGTTACCCGTTTTTCTATCGGTGACTGTCAGTTTAAATTTGAGCTAAATTCTTCTCAGCCCAAATCGATTTTCCATCAAGTAATGTTTCAAATGGCGTTCTGCCACAGCACATTTTTCCCTGATGAGTTCGCTCATTATTGTAATAAGCCATCCATTCGTCCAGATCTTTTTGAAGTTCTTCAAGTGAGCTGTAAAGCTTTTTGCGAAACGTAACTTGATAGAACTCATTGAGTATCGTTTTGTGAAACCGTTCGCAGATACCGTTGGTTTGCGGTGACATCGCTTTGGTTTTCGTGTGGTCAATGTCATTAATTGCCAGATAAAGCTGGTAGTCATGATGCTCTACTTTGCCGCAATATTCAGTGCCTCGATCAGTTAGAATGCGAAGCATTGGCAGCTCCTGCTGCTCGAAGTAAGGCAGAACCTTATCATTGAGTATGTCAGCCGCAGTGATCGGTGTTTTAGTCGTATACAGCTTAGCGAAAGCTACTTTGCTGTAGGTATCGATAAACGTCTGTTGATAGATACGGCCAACACCTTTGAGGTTACCAACATAGAAAGTATCTTGTGAGCCAAGATAGCCCGGATGCGCTGTCTCAATTTCGCCACAAGCTTCATCATCGTTTTTCTTTTTCTCAAGCGCAGCGATTTGGCTATCGTTGAGTATAATACCTTCGTTAGCAACTTTACCTTCCAGAGCTTTTAAGCGTTTCTTGAAGTTTTCTAAATCGTGCCGTAACCAGATTGAACGAACGCCACTGCCTGAGACGAAGACACCTTGTTTACGTAATTCATTGCTTGTTCTGTGCTGGCCGTGAGCGGGGTAATCAATAGCGTACTGAACAACTGCTTGTTCCGTTACTTCGTCTACACGATTTTTGATGTTAGGTGATCTACGACTCTTATCAATTAACGCATCCAAGCCTCCATCTTCGACTAGCTCTTGGTATCGATAAAATGTATCTCTTGAAACGCCCATGACTTTACAGGCTTTTGACACGTTACCTAATTCTTCAGCAAGATTAAGTAATCCAGTTTTGTGTTTTATGATTGGGTTGTTAGTATGCAACATGAGAGTTACCACCTTTTGGTTGTTTTGATTAAAAGATTCGACACCTTTATCAAAACGGGTAACTCTCAATTTTTCAAATCGAAATGTCAGATCTTGTCTGAACTAATTCATATTAGGTCTAATATTTGTAGCAATTATGGGAATATTGACATCAAAGGGGTTGTCTATCCCGAAAGATAGGTCTTTTGAAATTGTAACTTCTAGCCTACTTACAAGTTTACCAATAGGTTTTTTGCTGACGATATTAATATATGTCTTCAACCTATTTGAGTTTGAAGTGATTTACGAAACTTATAGAGGTATGGAGATGAAAGAAAGGATCAGCTTTCTGACTTACCTTAGAGCCTATGGGATAACACTTGTTTGGGTATTTTTATTTGTTTACATCCGAGAGGTAAGCAAGTGGGCAGGTTTATAAAGCTTTATGATTGTGAGTATATTTTATTGATAATGATAGATATATCTTCAAAGAAGCCTAACACATCGTTATTTAAACACTTTGAACCATGTGCGAAGCTATTTCTTAAACCGGGTATTACATCACAAAGCATCTGTATGTAATCCCAGTCAACATCGAATTGAGACTCATCTATTTCACTATAGTCCATCGGATACTCTTTAAGGTTTTGCTCATCCATAATCTTGCTTACCTTTTCATGATATGCGTTTTCCGCTGCAATACGGTTTCGTTCATGCCATCGAGGAAAGTCAGCATTCACAATTACTTCTTTTTCCTTTAAATACTGCATGTATATGCGTAATCCAGGTTGAGGTCGTCGTTTTTTTGTAGTTTTAGAATTAATAAATGCTTTGAGTTTTTCCTCACCAACCCCTTCTTTAATTGCTAGCTCTAGAACGGAATAAAGTTGTTGCTGTGCCATGTTGTAAAAGCGGTAGACGTTAAAAGCGTATAGGTATAAATTCCTTGCAGTATCATACTGCGCAACTATACCCTCAGGGACATTTGGATTTAAAGGAAACTGGGCAACTGCATCATAAAGAAGCTCTGGCGTTGTTATCCCCCAATAGTGGTTTCGTTTGTCGCAGCTAGCCATATTTACAGGCGTTCTAAGTTCATCGGTTGGGTATCCAAGTTTTTGAGATGGTGTGAGTTGATGTTCTTCGTTCATTTTTTATTGCTTAAATTGTTGTTCTCGATGATAGGCCAAGTAATCTTGATGCTGTTTGGCTAACAAAATATTCATTTCTGAATGAATGCCTAACGTTTGACTTTCCTCTAAGTGATCGGATATTAAAATACGTCCTTTTTCATCAAAACTGATGTAACCCAAATCAAAGGCTTTGTCGATATTGGCCAAAAGCAGTAATCCATTAAATGGGTCGAGACGTTCTTCGTTATCTGATTTAGACCATGGCTTGATGTGAGAAGCGATGAGAAACGAGTAATTTTGAAATTTGGTGACGGCACAGCCCCTCCAGTGGTTAATTAACTCTTCTCTAAAGCGCCCTTGGCCTACACGCGTATTTACCATGATAGCCTTTTGCGTATCGGGGATGGCTTTATCTAGAATAATTTTATCGATGTCATGTTGCACATCTGCTTGTGTTATGTCTGATAAAAAAGCTCGATAACTGTTAATGGCAGCGCTGTACATACCATTACCCCGTTTATCTTTTTCAACAAACTCTCTGACTTCATAGGTTTTGCTGACGATATTTTCATATTCAATATAGGAGCCTATGCTCATTAAGCTTTGCTTGGTGACTCC
Organism: Colwellia sp. MEBiC06753; assembly: GCF_053470325.1. Classification (NCBI taxonomy): domain Bacteria; kingdom Pseudomonadati; phylum Pseudomonadota; class Gammaproteobacteria; order Alteromonadales; family Colwelliaceae; genus Colwellia; species Colwellia sp. MEBiC06753. Next base: position 33,769 of record NZ_JBQMTM010000017.1, read on the forward strand.
AGCATCGTTTAGCCAGTTAGGTATAGAACTCTTTAGTGCACCAACGTAGTTTTTAATGGTTTTGTCAGACTTGCCTATGGATTTAGCCCAGCGGCCATATTGATCTTCTAACGTATCCAAATTAGCTGTTAATGCATTTCTAAGAATTAGGGCTGTGCTTGGGCTTTTGAGGTATTCGAATAAGTGTTCATCTAGGTATGCAAAGTTAACAAGTCTGCGTATATTGGCATCCGTAGCCGATTTGATTGCATCAAATGCTGCTTTATTCTCATTTGATACATCTAAATGCCACAACCCTGAAGACCTTAAATGATAAAAAGGTAAGAAAGGGCTATCTGCGTCACTTCCTTGCTTTAATCGCATGAAGTGCCAACTAAAACGATTTTTTAGGGCCTCATCATAATAAATTTTATTCTCTTGAAAATGCCCTTGTTCAATAAGGTCCATGACAGCAAACATCATGCAAACCTTGTGAGGTTTAGCTCTGCCAGATGATTTGTCGGGTCTTAAGCTTTGTAATTTGTCGTTGTAAAAAGCAAGCGTCATCTCATTAAAACCTTGAATCATTTTCACAAGGGATACCGTCATTATCCCCATCCATTTTTGTATTTGGACAGTGCTTAATGAAATACTCAGCCTCGGCTCTGGATGTCATTTGACTGCAGTGCTGACGTCCATCACAAGTAAATGGTTGATTTGTTGCTGGTTGGAAAGTGCTTGCGGGAAACGGCTCAGGTTTTGACTCGATGATAGTATCTAGTCCAAGTCGACTATATAAAAACGCGACTATACCAATGATTGCGGCAACATAAATGAATTTGTTGTTAGCGCGTGGTTTATAGCTTTTTGAGATTTTTATGCGCTGATTCGCTTTTACGCCTTCTATTCGCGCATTTGTTGCTCTAGTTTTGCCACCATGTCTTTCAACGTCAAAGTGCACGTAGTCACCTTGCTTCGGTTTACGACTCATGTGTTTGAGCGCAGAAATGTGAATGAAGGTATCAGACGTTAATTCAGCTGTTTTGATGAAACCAAAACCCTTACCGTCATTCCATTTGACTAATTGACCGCGATACATGACCATCCTTGTTTTAAGTTAATAAAGTAATACTACAAAGAAACAATAGTAAATTCTATGAGTTACGGTGTAATACTATGGTTTCCCAATATACGTTACCGCGTTTGAGTTGATCAGACTCACTGGCTTGTAATTTGACACTCAGCCCCAGAGCTGATGCTTGCTCTATTAGCCTTACTTTATCTAAATTGTATCCGACACGACCATCCTCAAAAGTGCCATGTCGCAATGTGATGACAATATAACCATTATCGCTGAGCAATGTGTTGAGCCTTTCTAAGCTTTGCGATTGTTGGCTTATCGTTAAGTGCATCCATAGCGCACTGACTAAGATTAAATCAAATGAATCACCTTTAATCTTCGATAAATCTGGCAATTCATCCGAAATCCACCGTACTTTCAGTCCGGTAAGTTGCCGTCCTTTAATCATAAGAGCCTCGGCAGGCTCAATCGCGGTAACGCGTAAACCTTTTTGCGCAAACGCAAGGGAATCTCGCCCGCTACCCGCCCCAACATCTAAGACAGTTTTACATAATGTTATGTCTATGTTTGCTAACCAAGAAGCATGAACGCTATCAAATCCGATAGACTGATACTGCTGAAATAAAGTGTCAGCATTATCGTTATAAAACTGGATGTTTTGATTCGGGTTACTCATGTGTTGTGACTTTTTTCTTATATTTTCGTTGGTTAAATCTACTTTGGTAATAGTGAAGCCGCTAATTGACTTTAAGTAGCGAGTAGTGGCTTCCTTTTTTTATCCGCCTTAGCTATCTACCTCTATGCCCGTAACAACAAATTTAGGGCTGTTACCTGCGGATAATCTTGCTTCAAACGTAAGAGAGACCAATGCTGGCAAATTGAGTTTTTCTAGCGCAGGTAAAACTGACTCATCCACATCTCGTTTGTCCAACTCTACACCACCGCTTGCTTTAACAGAAAAGTTTTTTGTACTAGAGCGTTGTACTGGCTTAGGAAAGTAAATATGGCCCAATTTAAAATTAGAGTTGAATTTGGGTGAGTAACCTTCGCCAAACTTATAACCGAGTAATAGCACTTTATCTTCTGGCTTTGCACTTAACGCTGCTAACTTTCTGTGGCTATGGTGACTTTGGTTAACCTTCGTAAGATTCGACTCAATTATGCTGTTGATGTTTGGTCGTTCTGAAATATAACGTCTAGGCGCAGAATATAGCGTAGCGCATGTAACCTCTTGAATAGAACTTGTTCTAGGTAGGCAAGATAAATCAATTTCCAACATTTTACGGTCGGTTTGTGCATGTACCCTGGCTTTGTCTTTATCAACAGCATGAGTAACAAGTATTTCAATATCAAGCGCTTGGCCATCGTCCATTATCGCTGAAACGTCTGGTTGAAAACCATCAAAAGCTTTTTCTACTTCTATATTGTTTAGTGCATGAGCCCGTTCTTGCTCATAGATAGAGTATTGATGTGTTAACCCAATGTCGTCTTGTCTTTCTATTTTGACGTAACTTGAAGGCAGCATTACAAAAGCGTTATCTTTAATAACTTGTTTGGCAAGTAAGTGAATCGCGGTTTCTGGGCCATAAGTACAATCTTCATTGTCATAATGAGCAAAATGGTGCTGACGTATATCTCCTTTCTTAGCTACCAAACGAGCACAGCAGTAGGGACATTTGCATCCACAATCTAGGCCTTGTTTAACATCATTTATTGAAACAACTAAACCACTTCTTAGACCGTAAACTAGCTCGACATTCTTATTTTCTCGCGTTTGACTATTCATATTTTTCTCCATCGATTAATATTTTTCTGGCGGTTAATCCGCTCGCTATGGATAATCAACAAAAACAAGAGTTTAATCGTGAAATTCCAGAATTTCCGGAAAATGGAACCAGTAAGTTATGGAAAACAAAAAGATTGTTTATTTTAACAATGCTATTGAGTTTTTGAGCGTAGAGATAAATAACCAAGAAGTAGAAGAATTTTACTATTCATGCATCGAGGCTCTTGCCACTCAAGAGCGGTTAGAAAAACCTAGGTTAAAAGAGCTATTCCACGGTAGGGAAAGAACAGATAAAACTTATGGCAATTATTTAGATAATCTCGTTAAGTTATTAGATAAGTATAGAGTCGAAATAGCGAGTCGCAACGAAGAATTGGCTTTCAACAAAACCCCTCAAATTGTTAAGCACGTTGGTGGTGGTTCTGGCAATGCAACATATTATTCGATTGCATTTGAAGAGCCTAATAACAAAAGCTGTGACTTGAATGAGCAAAACGAAACCACAAATATCGTTTTAAAAGGCGATATCACGTATAGAACTAAAACGTTAAAGCGAACTCCCTGGTATTTAAAAATTGCCAGCAAATTTTTCCCTAAAACAAGGCACAGGCAAGCTTTTCTTTTAACTATTCTGTTTTACTTTATTGCTACGCCAATAGCCCTGGGATTCCTAATGCAGGTGATGCCTTTAGTCTACTGGCTAATTCTCGTTTTCATTTACTTTGTACTTTTTAATCCTGTTTGGAACATTATTAAGTTAGCTACACAAAAGATTGCTTTGCTGGAGCATATTTTTCAGCCAATTGGTGCAGTTTGTATTTCTAAAGTCACTAATGTTAGAGATTCAGAAAATTACTTGGATGTAGAACGAGACATTTTATCTGTAGTAGTCGACGGTACATGTCCAATTTGCTTTGCAAAGTATCAATTGAAGCATTCGGTACAACTTGAAAAACAATCGCTGTTCAAACGACGCATTGTTGGTAAATGCCTTAACAACCCTCAAGAACATATGTTTTCGTTTGATAAAGACTTAATGATGGGCACAAGATTGATCATTAAGAACTAGTTAGGTGCCATCCGTTACCAAATTGACATGGGTAGATCCTCAAATTTACAAATCTAGTACGACTTAAAATCTCAGCTCTTTGTATTGCACTGAGCTCTGTTGCGTAAGCTTGTTTTCGTTGACCATATTTATCGAAACAAGAGTCACACTCCATTGATGGCGTATGTCTATTTGACGGGGTTAAGTGCCAATAATTACAATTATCGCATTTGTAAGGGAGAAGTTTTCGCTGATATTGCTCTTTTAAATAATCTGCAGCGTCAGTCGCTTCAGGTTCGCTATCGAATTGTGTTAATGGCTGGCCACTATGTTTACCAACACAAGTTTCACTTTTCATACATATTCCTTTAAAAAATTGGTTTGAGCTACCTACTTGAAATAGGTAGCTCTTAGTGGGCTAATCTTCATCGTCACCTTGATATTCATCGTTATTTGGATTTAGTTGATTGGCATGGTTATCCAAACTATCCCAATAAGCGTCATTATTTGGGTTTAGACTATCGCTTCTATCATCGTTGCTGGTTCTACTCATTTGTTTCTCCTTGGTTATGAGTTAATATCTGCGGTGATGATTTCACGGAATTGATTTGAAAAAAGGGACATTTGGTTGAAATATGCGAAATAAAGGTTTTCAAACAGGTTTGCTGTTTAATCACTTACCTGAAATAGTATTTTTTGCAACAAACCTATTTTCATCGGATACCGATTTATTGGTAAAGATGAGTAGAAAAATCAAAAAAGATGAGAGTATTACTCGCGATCATCAATTCTTTAGAAAAGCTGCAAATAACGAGCTCTCCCCCGAAGAATTGGCAAATTACTTTTTGCCAGAAAATTCAGCATTTGCTGAACGCTTTAATATCTTAACTGAGCATGATTTTGATGTAAGCTGCATTGGTGCCTGGTTTATCTTATTAAGCCAAGTTAACGGATTTAGGTTAAGTCTTAATTCTGATGATAAGGAGTTATCAAATTACTTGGCATTTATAGAAGGGCTTTGCCTTGTGGAATACCAGTTCATTAAAGCGCATAAAGGTAACAACGATTTTGGAGAGGTAAATGAATTTCTGACATCTTGGCTAAAATGTAGTGCTTTTGAGTCTTTAGAGCCCAAACAAGAAACCAAAGCTAAATATCTGATTTGTTTGGTTATGCATTGGGCTGCACTTTTTGAAAAACTGCTAGAAATTGAGTACCAAGACGCAGAAGAAGGATATAAATCTATTCTGGTAAACTCATTGCCCAAGATCAGGAGCAAAAAGAACACTTCCTACTTCAATTTAACGACTGAGGAGTTTATCACTCAAATTAAGTCTAACCTCTTTGATACATCATCATTGAATGGTAAAACCAAATGGATAGACTTCTACCGAGAGATTGCAAGAAAGCAATTAACCGATTCCAAGGTATCACCAAAGCCTTTGAAAAGTGATGATCAGAGGCTATTGGATCCTGAAACGTCTGCCATTAAAAAACAAATATCCAGATGGTTTGATGGTAGTCGAATTTCAATTGACCATGTGAAAAAGTACTTCCTGATACTGAAACAGCCATATGATCCAGGACAACATGATTTTTCTTTATGGGCAATTGAGTTTATTAATGTATTTACCTACATTCAGCATCAATTACTGACCAGTGGAGTACCTGCAGAATTAATTGTGCAGGAGTTTTCAAGGTATGAAGAATTTAAAAAGCTCGTCGATATTCGGTATAAAAAGTTTTGTTCATCGGGTTTTTGTCTCTCTAAATGACACAGAAACAATACTCGCTAGTTAGTCGACAGTGGCGATAAGTTTAGCGGCTTTTCAATACCATCAACCAATAGATGATTGACGTTTAACATTAAATATTATTCAAATTCTTGCCAATGATTATTGAAATTTTTCGTTCTCGTGAATACATGTAAACATTAATTTCCGCATAAAAAAAATTAAGACATATAACTTTTAGTTATATGTCTTAATTATGCAAATCCGTTTTATCTCTACGCAAAATAAATGATTCATTACGCAAAACGTATACAAAAATACGCAAGCAAATTTTCGTCGGTAGATTCTCCCGTTTTTTAAAAGTAAATGTTTTATCCATTTGATTTATTTCGTGAAATAAAATGGGTAGAGTTGCAACAAACTCGTGATCAAGCGAGTTGAATTGTTACAATTAACCTCTAGTAGGGATCCTGTTTTGAAAAAGTACCTTGATGTAATTGATAATGTCCAAAACTCGTCTGTCAGCACGAATAAACAAAAAAATAAACACAGTGTTATTCGTAACAGCGACACATCACCAGAAGATATTGTCTTACAGCAAATGAAAGACATTAAATTGGCCGATATAAGTGATAGGCTGATTGATTTTCGCGAACTAAATACAATCCATGGGTTGAGTCGAACGACGGTTTGGCGACTAGAATCTGAAGGCTTACACCCTAAACGACGTGTGCTTGGACGAAATAGTGTCAGATGGCTGCTCAGCGAAGTACAAGAATTTATTCAATCGCTTTAACGGGAGGGTAGAGACATGACTTTCATCATTATTGAGCCGGTATATGCGAACGAAAGCGATGGCTTTATTAAATTACCTAATACCTATTGTGAGATGTTTTGCCTTGTTAATTTTAATGGACGAGAGCAGCAAGTACTTCACGCCATTATGCGTAAAACGTTGGGTTTTAATAAATTAATGGACTGGTTGGCCAATACGCAACTCGCAGAAATGACGGGTATCGACGCCAATAGCATTTCTAAAATTAAGCGACAGTTGCTTAAACGTCGCATTATTAAACAGGAAGGCCGTAAAGTCGGCCTCAATCCAGCCCTACATGAATGGTGTGATAAAGCACTCAATCCCGTCAGCGTTGCATTGCTGTCAAAATTAACCCGGGTCAAATCTGACCCAGTACTTGGGCAAACTGACCCGCATCAAGGGGCAGATTTGACAGAGGAGGGGGGTAAAACTGCCCCCTACAATAGACAAGCTAAACACACTTCAAAAACAAAAGTAAAAAACAATAAGGATGTCGAAATATCTAACCTAGTGCTACCTGATTTTCTGACAAACACGTTGTGGCAGCAGTTTGTTGAACATCGAAAGCAAATGAAGTCGCCCCTTACTGAGCATGCACAGCAGTTAGCCATTAATAAGTTAATCGCATTACATCAACAGGGCCAGTCGATAGAAGCGGTGATTAACCAGTCGATATTAAATGGTTATAAAGGCTTGTTTGAGGTGAGTGCGCCCAAGCAAGCTAGTCAAGGCAAAGCACTAAGCTTTGCTGAACAGCGCAACCAACATAACAAAGCGATCTTTACTGAAATATTGTCAGAGAGGGAGGTAAGTTATGCTGAATAGTGAGCAATCCGCCTTCTTTTCAACGTTACTGCCGGTGTTTGAGATCTACAAGATGGAAGCATCTAAGCCGGTAGTCAAATTGTGGTGGCAGTTATTGGAAAAGTTTAGCTTAGCAGATGTACAACAAGCGTTTTTGGCATTTATGTCAGATGGTCACCAAGGGAGTTACATGCTAACGCCTGCCGCGATTATTGGCAAAATCTCGGCTCAGCAAGCCCCTGAGGTTGAGGCAGCTTGGCAAAGTGTGTGCGCTGCGATGCGTCATAGTGCACGTGGTCAAGCAATACGCTTTGAAGATGAAACGATCCATCATGTGATTAAAGCGATGGGCGGCTGGCGTGTGATACGAGAATGTACGGCAGATAAGCTGATTTTTCAGCAACGGGAATTTAGTTCGAAGTATCTCCAGCTAGTCTGTCAAGACAATGGCCCAGTGCCACAAATCGGCGGAAACTCTAGTTTTTACGGTGAGCCGTTAATCATTAAGCATCAGGCTGCTAAAAGTTTATCGCCTGTTAGCACTGAGAACACTACGTTTAATACAATGTTGGAGGTGGGGAAATGAAAATCATCCATTGTCAGCTCTCTAATGCCATCATTGATCAGTATTTAGCGGAAAAAACACCATTGCGTCTAAAAGATGGCACCCCACGATTTTATGCGCAGCTTCATGGAGATGGCCTACATGCTAGCTTCTATCTGGTGCAAAAATTCAGTGGTCGTCCAGTATGGGAGCTACTTGGTCAATATCCATCGATGTCAGTAAGCCAAGCTCGAAAAGCCTTGGTGATCGCGCAGCAACGCCTTTATCAGCAATATGCTATCGGTCATTATCTGCAGGCACCATTTACCGGCCAAACGCTCACTCAAGCGCTACTGCACTGGGCATTAGCGAGAGGGCAGGCCAGTCAGCAGTTAAAGCCAGCCAGTAAGCGCAACTTACAAACGCAAGTCACGGGACAGTTATTACCTCGCCTCGGCGAGGTGCCCGTCGGACAGCTGGATCGCTTAGTCATTGATACGCAGTTAATGCAGCCGTTATTAGCCCAATTTAAGGCCAGCACCGTCAGTAGTATATTTCAGACACTGAAATGGTGTTTTTCCCAGGCCATGCATGCGGGCATGCTCCATCATAACCCCGTGGCTACCTTGCGCTTTCGTGATTATGTCGCGAAAGCCATTGCGCCGCGCCAAGGGCGATTAACCGTTGTGCAGCTGCCGATGGTCTTTGACCAGCTGAGCAAAGCCAAGCCAACGCAGCGACTGTTGGGATTACTTTTACTACTTTTCGGCACCCGAGTGGGTGAAACCATTAAAGCCAAATGGTCTGCGTTTGACTTCAAGGCACGAGTGTGGCGCATTCCAGGAAGTGACACTAAAACTGGCCAGCCTCATCAGCTGCCGTTAACGTCAGAGGCAATAACCCTTTTGCAGCAACATCGTTTGGCGTTATCACATCGCCATAAGCGCGGCGAGTATGTCTTTCCTAAACAGCGCGATATCAGACAGTGCCAAACGGCGCAAGCGGGATCACAGCAGATAGGGAAAGTCGCCCAAGGGCAGTGGAGCGCCCATGATTTACGCAAACTGTGTCGCACTAGTTGGACGGAGCTAGGCGTAGATCACCTCATCGGTGAGCTGCTACTTAACCACCAACCAAGTCAATTGGATAAAGCCTATATTCAAACGCTGGCAAAGGCTCAATGCCGTGAGGCGATCACGGGTTGGCATCAGTATTTAATGGATAATGGGTTCGCGGCATTTTTATCGGGCAGATCGGCGCAAGATCGGCTTTCTTTCGCCGGTTAATTTCTTATCAGTATTCATTAAGTTATCAAAATTTAAGCAACCTTAACTAAAGAGGTTAGCTTTTTTTACCACCTACAAGGAGATTAACCACATCGCGTGCTGCAGCTTCAGGCTGTCCGGCAGGGATCTGTACGTCTCAACATCCTTGGGTTGCACAAATAAAAAAGTAAAAATTTGCGCAGTTGTATTGTGCGAATTTAATTCGGAATAATAAAAATGATAGGAAAAACATGTGAATAAGTATATTTCCACATTGAAAGACTCAATTAATCGTCATCGTTTATGCACAATGGCGTTGGAGCCACACTATTGCGAATCATTACTCTCGCTTGGGTCGTTACAAGAAGACGAATTATCTAGGTTAGGTATCGGTAAAATTAGCATTCGACCGATGCCGCAACCAGGATTGACGACAGTAAAAAAAGGTCGGTTGATTAATCAACGTACTGGTAGAGTCATTAAATATCCGGTTTATCGCTTTGATGGGATCTCTTTTTATCGAAAAAGCGAAGGCTATTACAAAGCGGGCTATCGCGAGATGGGTAATCGTACGGTCTATTTACATCGTTATGTGTGGGAGAAATATTGTGGTGCGATCCCTGAAGGACATGATATTCATCATATCAACCATGATAAAGCGGACAACCGCCTTGAAAACTTACAATGTCTCCCATCGGCAATACATGCCAGCAGGCATGGTAAAGCGCGGATGATTAAAGGCAGTAAACAAGTTGTAGCCCATATGGAAATGATGCAAAAAAAAGCGAGCGAATGGCATGGTTCGGAAGCCGGGAACGTCTGGCACCGTGAGCAAGGTACAAAGTCGTGGCAGGGACAAGAAAAGCATACTTTTGAATGCAATCATTGTGGTAAATCTTATGAGACTTACCCAGGATCCCGTAAAAAAGGGTTTTGCTCGTCTTCTTGTCAGGGCATGGCGCGAAAGCTGCGTGGCGTTGATGATGTGACACGTCGCTGCGTCATTTGTGAGGAAACATTCGAGACCAACAAATACCAGAATACCCTAACCTGCAGCAAAGCTTGCTCAATTGAAAAACGCACGCGTACACGAAAAGCCAATGCCTTGGCAAAGCAAGCACAAGTTTTATTAGTTCACGATAAGCAACCTAAGGAGTAAGAACATGGCAGCATTGAGTTTATTTACTTTGAATTTGTTTTGTACTTTCTTGATGTTTAACTTATTTTTCACTCAACTTCGTTGGTATATATCGCCGGGTGGGGATTTAACTTTTGATCTGTATTTACTGTGGTGCTGCGGGCTTATACTTCTGCAGCTATGGGGGTTTTATCGCACCAATAAAGTAGTATTCGAGTTGCTTGGACTCACCTCCCATCAATCGACTTAAACCGTTTGAACCAAGGTTTAATTGACACACCGTTTTATGTAAATCACTGATGTAAACTATAGTGATAAAGCGGTGTGTTTAATTAGAGGGTTAACATGGAAGTCTTGTTTTCAATCATCATAGATATTTTATTGATTATCAAGGATATTCTATTTTTGCTGGTAGTTGGTTACCTCGTGGTAAGGCTATGGAATGGCTTTTGGCATTGGTTAATACCGGGTGATTAATTATCAAATTGACAAGGAGCGTTTATGAACATCGGTGGTTACCCAGCTTGGGAAGTGATAGAGGCTTGCGTGATTATCCTTTGGCACCTGATTAAATGGAGTGTCATTATAGGGTTTGTCATTTGGGCTGGCGTGATCTTATTGTATCTCGTCGTTTTTATTGCGGGTCTTTATATTTTAAACGCGGTGCTTTGCGCTAAGTAGTTTTATTAGGATTTTTGCATAATCCTGTAAAAAAATACCACGCTTTTAAGGTTATGTCGTTAATTGGCTTTCTTACTTGCGATTAAACAATGGACTGCTATGATGTAATCAAAATGATTTAAACAGTTCATCATAAAGCGTCATGCCTGAGCCTAATAATAAAAATAAAGAAAATTTGAGTTTTTCACAAAAGCAGCGTTTAGCGTATATCGACTTCTTACTGATGTTTCGCGGGTATTTTAGTCGAAACGATTTAACCACAAAGTTTGAAATGGGCATGGCCAATGCCACACGTGATATCTCGCTATACAAAGAGCTCGCGCGTACAAACCTCACCTTTGATAATGTCGATAAAAGCTACTACCAAACCAAAGACTTCAAACCGCTGTTTACCCATGATGCCCGTAAAACGTTAGTAAAACTAGCGAATGATATCAGTGATGGCTTTGATGCGATTGGTGATATCAACTTTCCGGTCGAGGCCCCCAGTCAGCTTAATGTTCCAGATATTTTCATTGTTGCCAAAATAGTCCAGGCAATATTAAATGAGCAAGCAGTGAGTATCATTTATACCTCGTTATCGAGTGGCTCTGCGGCACGAGAAATTGTGCCACATGCCATTGTTGATAATGGCCTGCGTTGGCATGTCAGGGCGTTTGATCGCAAGAGCAACAGCTTTAGGGATTTTGTGTTAACACGCATTAGCAAGGTCACCATTAAACCTAAAGTGCCCGAGCAATTTGAATTGAAAATCGAAGATCATCAATGGAATCGTATGATGCCATTGCAGTTAGTGCCTCACCCCAATAATGTTCAGTTTTCGACGGCCATTGAGCTTGATTATGGTATGCAAAAAGGGATCTTAGATTTAAATGTCCGGGCGGCACTCGCCGGGTATTTGTTAAGACGGTGGAATGTCGATTGCACTGAAGATGCGTCAATGTCTGGTGGTGAGTATCAGTTATGGCTGCGTAATCGTCAGACCCTTTATGGCGCTGAAAATTTAGCGATCGCACCGGGTTACTAGGAAAGCGAATGACCGTTCAATTTTCTGAAACGATTGTCTACCAAGGAAAAGAGCGCTCGTTAGAGTCGTGTCCGCTTGAAGATTATTACACCTTAGCAAACAAACCTCGTCCATTTATCTCCCGTATGACGGCATTGTGGCGAGGGTACGTAGGTACCTGGGAAATTATTGACGATAGGCTTTATCTTATCAACATTAATACGACCATTGGTGGTGGCAATCAACAAATTACCTTGAACGATATTTTTCCTGGTTATCCAGAGAGAGTATTTGCTCATTGGTTTACCGGTAAATTGTATTTACCTGATGGGCAAATGGGAGCTTATCAAGTCGTGGGTTTTAGAGTATGTGAGCCAGAGCGAGAAATTATTATTGATATGAAAAAAGGTGTCGTGGTAAAGACATCGATACAGCCAAACATACGGTATGTACCTCAATGAATTATTTCATCATATATGTCGTCATTGGTGTTCTCTATACGCTTTTAAGCTTATGGTATTTTGGCAGTGATAAGCGCTCACGCGGCTTGCCTAAGCTCGATAAGGATAAGTACTTATCTGAGCAGCTAGCGGAATGGTTATTTATGCTAGTGGTTTGGGCCGTTTTATCTTTATTTTGGCCGATAGTGCTCACTGTCCATATAAAACATGCGTTGTTTCCAGTTAAAGAGCCTGAGCCATTTTCTGTTAAAAAAGCAGATTTAATTGAGCAACTGACCATTGAACAGATTGAGCAAGATGAGATGGTCTTTGACCCTTTGGGCGCAGTGCCGAATGTGCCTTTTGGTTTTTTGAATGGAGCATGGATTGATTTTATTTCTAAAAAGGATAAGGACTCTACTATTTGGTCATTTAGAGCAGTTGATAAAACTAGCATTAGCAGTGAAATAAAGAAAGGTTTCGCATTGGTTAGTGCTCAAGGAGAAATCTTACATGTATTGAAGTGTGAAACTTTTTATACAAATCAATAAACATCAATGCAGAATCATTTGGATTATCTTAATATAAAACACATAAAAAACATGATGTTAATTATCTGTTAATAAAAGGAAGTAAAATGACCTCTCAAAAGTACTCTGTAAACCAACACCTAATAGAAACTGTATTAAGCTGGGTAAAGTCTGGTGAAATAGCTATCCCCGAAATACAGCGCCCCTTCGTCTGGGAATCTTCCAAAGTTAGAGATTTAATGGATAGTCTGTATCAAGGCTTTCCAGTCGGATATGTTATTGCTTGGAGAAACCCAAACGTTAAATTAAAGGATGGTACGCTAGCTGAAGGGAAAAAAATCCTCATTGACGGACAGCAACGAATTACAGCTCTTAGAGCGGCTATCGCTGGTGAACAAGTTATTAATCAGCATTATCAGCAAGTAAAAATTAAAATTGCCTTCCAACCATTGTTAGAGCGCTTTGAAGTTGTGAACTCTGCAATTTTAAAAGATAAATCTTGGATACAAGATATATCGCCCGTAATTAATGGCGATATTAAAAGTCATAAGGTGGCTAAAGAATACTTGGCTGCCAATCCTGACGCTGATGAAGATACTATCTATGAAAGACTGGATAGGTTGTGTGACATCACGAAAAAGCAAATTGGCTTAATTGAACTAGCTCCAGAGCTTGATATTGAAACTGTTACTGAAATATTCATTCGCATTAATTCAAAAGGCGTTGTTCTAAGTCAGGCAGATTTTGCTATGTCGAAGATCGCAGCGAATGAAGACTTCAACGGAAACCTTTTAAGAAAAGCAATTGATTACTTTTGTCATCTAGCAATAGCACCAGCATTTTATCAGCACATTGAAGCTAATGATCTTAATTTTATAGAGACTGACTTTTTCCAGAAAATGAAGTGGCTAAAAGATGAGAACGATGATCTTTATGACCCAAGCTACTCAGATATGCTAAGAGTTGCTTTTACCTCTAATTTTAATAGAGGGAAATTATCAGATTTAGTTGGTTTACTTTCAGGCCGTAACTTTGAATTACGCACCTATGAAAAAGAAATTGAAAAGCAATCTTTTGACAAGTTAGGTGTTGGTATTCAGGAGTTTATGAACGAAACCAGCTTCAAACGTTTTCTAATGATAATTCGCTCCACAGGCTTTATTGATAAGTCTATGATCCGCTCTCGAAATGCACTTAATTTTGCATATATTCTTTATTTAAAGTTAAAACGCGATCTTGGGAATAACCCTAGTATTGAAGGCTGGGTTAGACGTTGGTTTGTTATGTCACTACTAACGGGGCGCTATTCTGGTTCTCCTGAATCAATGTTTGACCGTGATATCAAGTCAATAAATGAACGTCCATTTGAAGAGGTTCTCAACAGCGTTGAATTAGCTGAGCTATCAGATGTTTTTTGGGATGTGCGTTTGGTACAGAACCTTACTACAAGTTCAGCCAATTCGGTTGCATTCAAAGTCTACCTTGCTGCGCAAGTGAACAATGCGGAAAAAGGGTTCTTATCTAAAGAGATAACAGTAAGAGACATGATCATGAAACATGGTGATATCCACCATGTGTTTCCTAGGAACTTTTTAAAGAAAAACGGTTTTACGCTAGGTAAATATAACCAAGTTGCAAACTTTGTTTACCTGCAACAAGAAATCAACATCAAAATTGGCGACAAAAAACCTGCTGATTATATATCAGAGGTCATGGAGCAAGCCGAAACTGGCGAGTTAAAATACGGAGCCATAAATAGTTCAGAAGATCTGAGAAGCAACCTAGAAGTGAATTGTTTGCCGACTGACCTAGCACTTTATGAATTAGATAGGTATGAAGACTTCCTTCAAGAGCGAAGAGTTAAGATGGCTCGTAAAATAAAAGCTTATTACAAAGGACTGTAAATCAAAATGAAAATAATCGATAACATCAATAGCCTATTAGGTGATGATTTAAAAGAGACTGTTCAATCTGGCGATAAGCTAAGAATAGCCGCTTCATGCTTCTCCATTTATGCTTATGAAGCGCTGAAAGATGAATTAGCAGATATTGATGAATTGGAGTTTATTTTCACTTCCCCTACATTTGTACCAAGTAATGTAACCGACAAACTAAAGAAAGAACGTCGGGAATTTTTTATCCCACAAGATAAAAGTAATAAAGGCGAAACAAGTCTTTACGGCACCGAATTTGAGATCCAACTTAGAAACAAGCTTAATCAAAAAGCCATAGCAAAAGAGTGTGCGAATTGGATTCGAAAAAAAGCCACATTTAAATCCAATACCACCAGTGCTCCCATGCAACAATTTGCGGTTGTCGAAGGTGAACAACAGCACGCCGCTTACATGCCTATAAATGGATTCACAGCGGTAGATTTGGGCTATCAAAAAGGTAATGCAGTATCTAACTTTGTGCATAAAGTTGATGACAATATGATGTCACAACAATACGTTCAATTATTCGAACAGATATGGAAGGACGACAACAAAGTTAAAGAAGTCACATCTTCAATCGTTGAGCATATTGAATCTATTTATCAAGAAAACTCGCCAGAGAAAGTTTACTTCTTAATGCTTTACAACATTTTCTTTGAATTCCTTGATGACTTAAATGAAGACGTACTCCCTAATGACCGAACTGGATACCAAGACACGCTTATCTGGAATAAACTGTTTAACTATCAAAAAGACGCAGCAACTGGGCTAATTAACAAATTAGAACAGTACAACGGCTGTATTTTGGCGGACTCTGTAGGTTTAGGTAAAACCTTTACTGCTCTAGCGGTGATGAAATACTACGAGCTACGAAATCGCTCTGTCTTACTCCTATGCCCCAAAAAGCTGGCTGATAACTGGCTAAACTACAACCGAAATTTAAAGACCAACATCTTTGCAAAAGACCGCTTTAACTATGATGTGCTTTGCCACACCGATTTGGATAGAACAAGCGGTGAGTCTTTTGGTACACCGCTTAATCGAATTAACTGGGGAAATTACGATTTAGTCGTTATCGATGAATCGCATAATTTCAGAAACGACAATCCGGTTAAAGATCGCGAAACTCGCTACCAAAAATTAATGAATAAGGTGATCAGGGCTGGTGTAAAAACAAAGGTTTTAATGCTTTCAGCAACACCTGTAAATAACCGCTTCACGGATTTAAAAAACCAGCTAGCCCTAGCTTACGAAGGAAACCAGGAAGAGTTAACCGAGAAATTACGTACTACAAAATCGATAGATACTATTTTTAAAAATGCGCAGCGTGCCTTTAATGATTGGTCTAAGTTAGAGCCTGAGCAAAGAACACCAGCGGCAATTTTAAATGCGTTAGAATTTGATTTCTTTGAGTTGCTAGATGCCGTCACCATTGCAAGATCACGCAAGCACATTCAAACGTTCTACGATACAAGTGATATCGGCAAGTTTCCAACGCGCCGAAAACCACTATCTCATCAGTGCCCTTTGACACACAAACCAGGAGTTATTTCCCTTAACGAGATATTCGCTCAATTGAAACTGTTAAAACTTTCCGTCTATGCACCTGTTAGCTACATACTACCGAGCCGACTCAAAAAGTATGAAGACTTGTATGACACGGAAGTAGGTGGCGGTAAAGGTAAGCTGCGTCAAGTAGACAGGGAAAAAAGCTTAGTTGCACTAATGACAACTAACTTGCTGAAACGACTAGAAAGCTCCGTCGAGGCATTTAGGTTAACCCTTCAAAGCTTGCATGATAATCATGCAAATACGCTTAAAATGATCCAAGCGTTCTACGATAATAATGGTGTGACAGAGGTAGATGATTTTGCGGGGGCACTAGCAGCGGTAGATTCAGAAGATGATGATTTACCAACATTTCAAGAAATGGAAATTGGCGGAAAAGTTAAGATCCAGCTTATGGATATGGACTTACCCTCATGGCAGCAAGATTTAAGTGGCGACCTTGAAATCATTTCTGCGCTATTGGAAGAAATGAAAACGATAACGCCTGAGCAAGATGCTAAACTTCAGCACCTAAAACAGCATGTACTCGACAAAATCGACAACCCAATTAATCCCGATAATAGAAAAGTTATCATATTCACCGCGTTTGCAGATACCGCTGAGTATTTATATCGTAACCTCGCCAATGATATTTTGGCATTAAAAGGTTTGCATACGGCAAGAGTTACTGGGCAAGGTAATCCAAAAACAACGGTTAAAACGGGTAAAAAAGGCTATGACTTACAAGAGTGCCTAACGTTATTCTCTCCCAAGTCAAAAGAAAAACACCTAGTGTTGCCCAATGAACCAGCTGAGATAGATCTTCTAATCGCTACGGACTGTATCTCAGAAGGTCAAAACTTACAGGATTGTGATTACTTAATAAATTACGACATTCACTGGAACCCTGTACGAATAATTCAACGCTTTGGTCGTGTAGATCGTATCGGTTCACCGAATGAATCAATTCAACTCGCTAACTACTGGCCTGATATTTCGTTAGATGAATACATTAATTTAAAAGAACGTGTTGAAAGCCGCATGACAATTGTGGATGTTACCGCCACTGGAGATGACAACGTTCTGAGTGCAAAAGCAAACGATGTAAGTTACCGCAAAGAGCAACTAAAACGTCTTCAAGAAGAAGTAATCGAGCTGGAAGATGTAAAAACGGGTATATCGATCACCGATCTTGGCCTAAACGAATTCAGAATGGACTTACTCAACTACGTTAAGGAGCAAGGAGAGCCAAAAGGCATTCCAAATGGTATGCACGCCGTTGTGCCTAGTGATGAATCACTGGGCTTAAAACCAGGGGTTATTTTTACATTACGAAACGTCAATGAAAGCGTGAATATTGATCAGAAAAATCGATTACATCCTTATTATCTCATTTATATTAGTGAGTATGGTGAAGTCATAGCGAACCACTCTGAAGTCAAACGCCTGCTCGACCTAGTGCGTACATCTTGTAAAGGTATATCAGAGCCAGTTGCTGCTGTTTGCAAGATATTCAATGAACAAACCAACGACGGCAAAGAAATGGAAAAGTATTCTGAGCTACTATCCAATGCTATTCACTCAATGATTGCGGTTAAAGAAGAGCAAGATATTGATAGTTTATTTAGTAGTGGGGAAACCTCTGCCCTAGTTAATACAATTCAAGGGCTAGATGACTTTGAGTTAATCAACTTTTTAGTGATTCAAAAGGAGTGTTGATGGATCAACTAACCACAAATTCCAAAAAAGGATTTTTTAAGTACCCTGACAGCACACGGGTACATCGAAACTTACCTAAAACGAAGTTGTACGAGCAAGCAAACGCTGACTCTAAGCTAAAAGAAATGTTCGTCACCCAAGTAGAGCAAATTATTTGGGCGCAAAAATTATCGACGCAAACATTAAATATAGAAGCTCATAAAGACGTTACAGAAGTACAAGTCTTTGAAATTAAGTTAAAAGGTGAACTGCTTAACACAGAGGTGCTTCTGGCTATCGACAAAGCCATACCTCATCCAATTGTTTTTGAAGTTAAAACTACTACCAAAAAGCAATATGTTACAGCTTGCTATAAAACCATCGGAGTCAATGGTGGTGTGAGCTTATCAGAATATTATCAATCTGAGCTTTCACTTGGTGAAGAAAATTTCGCCCGCTTAGAATTACCTGTAGCATTGAATATCAAAGGCTTATACGAACAGATATTGGCTTCATTGCTCCCTTATGACCTAAGAGAAAATGAATCGTTTACTCAGCTCATCAATCGGTTAGATGAGATAAAAAGCTTAGAAAAAAAACACCAACAGGTTAATAGAAAACTCAGCAATGAAAAACAGTTTAAGAACAAAGTCACTATCAACGCTGATTTAAAAAAAATTAAACAGCAGTTAAAACAGTTAACTGCTTAAACAAATATTAAATAAAGAATTGAAGACATAGGACAATACAGATGGACAAATTAAAAATGCACTCCCCTGACTTATCGCAAGAAAACATTGAGAAGATAAGAAGCCTATTCCCAAATTGCGTTACAGAAGCTAATGACGAAAACGGAAAGCTAAAATTAGCGATTGATTTTGACCAATTAAAACAAGAATTATCAAATTCCATTGTTGAAGGCCCTCAAGAGCGTTATCACCTTAATTGGCCAGGTAAGCGAGATGCCCTATTAACAGCGAATGCACCCATTGCAAAAACACTGCGCCCTTGCCGTGATGAAAGTGTTAATTTTGATACAACAGAAAACCTGTTTATTGAAGGTGACAATTTAGAAGCGTTAAAACTTTTGCAAGAAACTTATCTTGGCAAAGTAAAAATGATCTATATAGACCCTCCATACAATACAGGTAGTGACTTTGTTTATAAAGACGACTTTTCTGAGAATACTCAAGACTTTTTGAGTAAAAGTAACCAAATAGATGCCGACCACAATAAGCTTGTTTCTAATCCGGAGTCGAATGGTCGCTTTCACTCTTTTTGGCTATCTATGATTTATAGCCGACTAAAGCTGGCAAGAAACTTATTAACTAACGACGGAGTCGTTTTTATATCTATTGGAGATGATGAAGTTCATAATTTAAAAGCTGTTTGCAATGAGATTTTTGGAGAAAATAATTTTATTACTGAGTTTTGTTGGGAAAAAAAGAAAAAACCGTCGTTCCTTAACAAAAATTTAGGTAGTAAGTTTGAATACATCTTGTGTTTTTCAAAAAATAGAGAAGCAACCAAAGCTTTTTCTGTCGAGTTGACAGAACAAGGAAAAAAATATCCGTTTAATAATGCTGGTAACTCCATAGGGGTATTAGAATTTCCAGCAGGATATGTAGATTTCAACCTTCCCGATCAGGTAATTTCGCCACAAGATATGTCTGAAGGTAAAATTGTCACAGAATTGTTAGACGAAGTTATTGTAAAGAATGGAAAAAATCAAAACTCATTTAGGTTAAAAGGTGAGTGGAGATACTCACCTCAAAAGCTCAATGAAATAATTTTAAACAATGAAAAAATCATCATTAGCAAAGTTCCATTTAGGCCGAATCACATTAAACCAGGTGGTGAAATCAAAAAAATGCATAACCTGTTGACAATTAAGCACTATGGAATAGCTACAAATGAAGATGCGGATGCTGAGTTAGCGAAGTTATTTGGAGTCAGTTATTTTGATTATGCTAAACCTACAGGGTTAATTAAATTACTAATAAAGGCATTAATGTATGATGACCATGATGGGATAGTGATGGACTTCTTTGCAGGTTCAGCTACAACCGCAGATGCCGTTTTACAACTTAATTATGAACAAGGTACAAATCGAAAGTTTATTTTGGTTCAAGTCCCTGAGGAATGTTCTATTAATTCACAAGCATTTAAGGATGGCTTCGAAACAATTCCGGAGGTAGGTAGAGAAAGAATACGCAGAGTTGCAAAAGAATATACGGATAAAAGAGTTGGCTTTAGGTCATTAAAGATAGATTCATCAAATATGACAGATGTGTTTTATCGCCCAGACCAAATTAACCAATCGGATATGTTTGCTCAAGTTGAAAACATCAAAGAAGACCGAACAGATGAAGATCTCTTATTCCAAGTGTTACTCGATTGGGGAGTAGGTTTAACTCTACCAATATCTAAGCATCAAATTACTTCAAAAGATGTCTTTTTTGTTAATGCTGATGAAGACGGTGAAGGTGCTGACTTAATAGCCTGCTTTAGTAGAAACATATCAAATGAATTAATCAAAGAATTGGCAGAGAAGCAGCCACTTCGAGTTGTATTCCGTGATGATGGTTTTGCCAATGATTCTGTAAAAATTAACGTCGAGCAGATATTTAAGCAAATTTCACCAATGACAGACGTTAAGTCTATTTAAGAGGTGAAAAATGACAAATTTTATCGGACTACAGTTTGCACAATACTTTGGCGAAGACAAAGAGTGCCCGAAGGGTCGAGTACATGGAGGTAATCGATGAAGCTTAACTTTAAACCGCTTGAATATCAGAAAAAGTCTGTTGAGTCAGTTATCGACTGCTTTCGCGGCCAACCAAACACCTCAGGTATTCAATATCGAATTGACCCTGGTTTAGCAAAAGCTGATCACACTGGTGCACGTCAAGCAACTTCTGTGGAAGAGGATGGCTTTAAAAACGCCGAGATAAAATTATCGGATGGTCAATTATTAGAAAATGTCCACGACATTCAAAAATCGCAAAATTTGCCCTTATCTAATGGCTTAAACCATTACACAGATGATAAAGGTAATGTTAAAAAGAGTTATAGCCCTGGAGCTAAACTCAATCTAGATATAGAGATGGAAACGGGCACAGGTAAAACTTACTGCTACATAAAATCCATTTTCGAGTTAAATAAGCAATATGGCTGGTCTAAGTTCATTATTATGGTGCCGACCATAGCGATTCGTGAAGGTGTTCATAAATCTTTAGAGGTAACAGCCGATCACTTTAACCAGATATACGGCAAGAAAATTCGCTCTTTCGTATACAACTCAAAAGATTTGCATGATATTGAGAGTTTCTCATCTGATGCTGGCATTAATGTTATGGTGATCAATATCCAAGCATTTAATGCTTCAGGAGCTGATAACCGCAGGATTTATGAAGAGCTAGATGATTTTCAGAGTCGCCGCCCAATTGATGTAATTAGTGCTAACCGCCCAATTTTAATATTGGACGAACCTCAAAAAATGGAAGGTAAAGCGACTCAAGAGGCTTTACCAAGATTCAACCCATTGTTCATTTTGCGCTACTCAGCAACTCATAAAACGGTACATAACAAAATCCATCGGTTAGATGCTTTAGATGCATATAATCAAAAGTTAGTTAAACGTATTTCTGTTCGTGGTATCAAAACAAATGGCTTAGCTGGTACGAACGCTTACTTATACCTAGAGCAAATTGAAATTTCTAAGAAAGCGCCTGTTGCTCGTTTAGAAATAGAACAAAAACTTAAATCCGGTGAAATCAAACGTAAAATCATCAAAGTAAGTAAAGGTGACCGCTTATACGACTTATCTGGTGAACTGGCGGAATACAAAGACTTTGTGGTATCTGAAATTAACGCTGTTACCGACACCGTAGAATTTTTAAATGGCAAAAGTATTCAAGTTGGTGTTGCATCTAACGACATTACTGAAGATGTAATGCGTAGAATTCAAATACGTGACACTATCAAGTCACATTTAGATAAAGAACGTCGCCTTTTCGGTAAAGGCATTAAAGTGCTGTCTTTATTCTTCATCGACGGGGTTGTTAAGTACCGTGACTACAGCCAAGAAGATGAAAAAGGTGAATACGCCAGAGCCTTTGAAGAAGAGTATCAATTACTGAAAGAAGAGTATCTGACTGAGCTTTCAGATGATGATCCTTATAAGAAATATCTAGCTAAGATAGATGGGGCAAATACTCATGAAGGTTACTTTGCCATTGATAAGAAGAAAAAGCTGATTGATCCCAAAGTGAAGACTCGTGGTGAAGAGCGAGGCTTAGCAAATGATGAGAGTGCAACGGCTGCTTATGATCTAATTCTGAAAAAGAAAGAGCAACTATTGAGCTTTGAAGAAGACAAACGCTTCATCTTCTCACATTCAGCTTTGCGTGAAGGCTGGGATAACCCTAATGTATTTGTAATCTGTATGCTTAAACACGCAGATTACGATAATGTTGTTTCACGTCGCCAGGAGGTTGGCCGTGGTTTACGCATCTCGGTAAACCAACATGGTGAACGTCAAGATCATCCTGCTACAGTCCATGAGACTAATGTGCTTACGGTTGTCGCAAATGAGAGCTTTGGCGACTTTGTTAAAGGATTACAAAGTGATATCAGCGAGTCACTTTCTGCTAGACCGAAGAAAGCAGATAAAGCGTATTTCTTAAATAAAGTGATCAAAACCGAACAAGGCGATGTTGTTGTTAATGAGGATATGAGTGAAGCTATTGAGTTTTATCTCATTCAAAATGGCTATGTTGATCGCCAGAGACAAATCACAGACAAATACCACCAAGCTAGAAAAGACAATGAGCTTGAACCGTTACCTGAAGAAGTACGAGAACATAGCGAACAAGTCATAGAACTGATCAATGGCGTGTTTAGCCAAGCACAAATGCCTGAAATCACTGATGATCGTAAACCTAAATCTAATGTATTAAATGCTAACTTTGAGAAAAAAGCGTTTCAAAAGCTTTGGAATAAAATCAATCGTAAGGCGGTTTATCAGGTTAACTTCGACTCAGATGAGTTAGTTAAGAAATCCATTGCAGCCATTAACGAGCATCTTCACGTTACACCGCTTCAATACACGATTGAAGTGGGTGACCAAAGAGATAAGCTGACTGAAGACCAGCTAAAACAAGGCGCTGGATTTGAAGTTAGAGAAACAGATAGACAATTACACAATGCACCTATTCAATCGTCTGTTCCCTATGACCTAATTGGTGAAATTGCCGAAGATACAAAGCTTACTCGCAAAACAGTGTGTGCAGTTTTACAAGGGATAACGTCTGATAAGTTTGACAAGTTCAAAGTTAACCCTGAGCAATTTATCAGTGAAGCGACGCGATTAATCAATGAAGAAAAAGCTACTGCCACAATTCAGCAGCTATCGTATGACTTAATTGATGAAACCTATGATACTGACATTTTCACTCAAAACCAGGTGATTAACGACTTTAGTAAAGTTGTCGAAAATCTGAAGAAACATGTGTATGACTTTGCATCAACCGATTCAAAAGTCGAACGTAAGTTTATTGAAGAGTTAGATACCAGCAATGAGATTGAAGTATACGCTAAACTACCAAAAGGTTTTACGATACCAACACCATTAGGCACTGAAGGCTATAACCCTGATTGGGCTATCGCGTTTAAAGATGGAACCGTAAAACACGTATTGTTCATTGCTGAGACAAAAGGTTCGATGTCTACCATGCAACTTAAAAAGATTGAAGAAGCAAAAATTGAATGTGCCAAGAAGTTCTTCAAACGATTAGAGCAAGAAGTAGAGTCAGATGACGAAGCTGAAAAAGTTAAGTTCAATATGGTAGCTAGCTATAAAGATCTATTGAATGTAGTTGGACAAAATTAAGGAAAATAGAAAGTGAGCAATAAAACACCAGAGCATAGGAATAAAAAGTTCTACTATCGAAGAGCCAAATGGCATGAACAAGGTACTGCTACACTTCAAGACTTAATGGAAAAAGCACATGCTCAGTTGAGCACGGTAGGAAAGCGAACTTTTAGTTCAATTTCTGGTTCAGAAATTAGAGGTGCTGATTTTAAAGTTGATAATGGACTTTTCCTGCAAATAGCTTCTTTCGTTCCTGGCGAGTCAACGTCTATTATTGAGAATGACAAAAATGCAAAGTCCTCAAATGTTGAAGCGCAAAATGCACCAACTGGGAAAGACTATTTAGATGGCGATGTATTTGTATATATTAAAGACAATCATGTCATCCTATGTCCTTCTGGCGTTCGAGAAAAAGTGGCTGAACATTACTTTTGGCATGTTTTAAAAGCAGTCGATCTTAAGGATATAGCCAAAACCTTCGAATTAGATAAGGTTGCCAAAGCAAGTAAACTTAAAATGATTAAGGATGAGGGAGTAAAAGAGATTGATCTTGATGCATCGCTTTATGAGGCTAGTTTGATACAAATAGATCGACAGTCGCCAAAAGTATCTAATTGGAAAAAAGCTATAGCAGACCAATTCGTTTCGCTTTTTCGTAAGGATAAAGACTTAAAGGAAATCAAAGAAAAAGAAAATTTGAATGTTAGGTTAACTCTTAAGTTTGATGGAAGGGAAGCCATGAGACATTCTAAAGATCCTGAGTTTGGCGTTTCAGGTAGAAGTCGGTTAGAAAAAACCGCTGAAGGAATCATCGCTGAATATGATGAAGATAGCGAAGCTGGATTTATAATTGAAACATTCTCTGGAAATAAAATCACAGCTGAAGAAATAAGAGTCTCCGACACATACAAAGTTAAAACTTTAGGTAAATCGATAAGCAAGGTAGATGCATGGAATATACTGAAAGAATATCACGATAGACTTGACTCTGAAGGTGTATTTAGCCAATGAATACTGAGATCGACAAGGGTAAGCTTTTATATGCTTTGATTGTTATAGTCATAAGCGTTTTAGTGGCTTACTTTGGTCAACCACTGATTCACGGGAACCAAGATGCGATAAATGTCATCGTTACCGTGTTTTCAATATTAGCTGGATTTTTAGTGGCCGTTATTACTTTGGTTGGTGATCCAAAGTCGTTGCCAGCAGGAAGCTGGCAACTTGCGCGTTTAGGTAGTGATTTAACTTATAACCGTTTGAACCGCCATAAGTGGCTATTTAAGGGGTATTTAACAACTCTGTTCTTAATATTTGTTTCAATTGTGGTGAAAAACAAGTACCCAATAACACAGGTATATTTGGAGTACGTATATCTTTTTTTCGCCTCAATATCGTGTTTTTTGTCTTATAGACTACCCAGTGCTTTGATGGAACTTCAAAAAGAGCGTATTGAGCACGAAATTGATGAACGGCGTAAAAAAGAAGGGATTAAAGACTAACTCTAGGAATTAAAATGGATTTTTCATCACTTAAAAGCAAACAACGTGAAATAAGAAGTGAGTTTTCTGACAACTTAGGGCTGAGAGTACATCGTGCTCTCAGCTGGCTAGAGAAGTCAGAGCAATGTAACGATGACCAAGACAGTCAATTCATATTCCTCTGGATTGCATTTAATGCTGCATACGCACAAGACACCGAATTATTAAGGCATACTGAGTCAGAAGCTTTCTCTCTTTTCATAGCTAAACTTGTCGAACTAGATGAATCTAACAAACTCTATAACCTAATATGGGCTGAGTTTTCGTCAAGTGTGCGAGTATTGCTCGACAACCAATATGTTTATCAACCGTTTTGGGATTACCATAATGGTAAGTTAACAGAACACGAGTGGAAAGAGCGATTTGCTAAGGCAAAAGTCGCAGCCAACAATGCTCTATCTTGTAAGCGTACAGATCTCTTAGTAGCCATTATCCTTCAACGCTTATACACGTTGAGAAACCAACTTATACACGGTGGTGCAACTTGGCAAAGTTCAGCAAACCGTTCGCAAATTAGAGATGGCGTAGCATTCCTAAGTAAGCTCGTTCCAATAATTGTAGATATCATGATGGATAATCCTCAAGTGCTTTGGGGAAGTGCGAATTATCCTATGGTAAAGGAGTAACTTCAGAATGAACTTTTGCACAAGAAATAAGTGTCTTGGTATTTGGTATTTTGCCTTGCCATTGTTGTTGCAACTCTCGTTTAAAAGAGAAGGTTTTTAGTATGGGAGGAGGTTGGAGAACATTAAGTGATGGCAGAAAAGTTTTTATACCTAATGCTGCAGCTTCATCACAATCTAAATCGAGATCCTTTAGAATTCCAAATATTAAGCTGGCACCAAATATCTATAAAACAGAGGCTGGATTTACTACCCCAAATGCTTATTGCCCTATTTGTGGTGAAAAGGTCTTTTTTTATAGCCACCCTAATGGTGCACGTGTTTTTTTTGATAGCTTGGGGCCGCCTTGGCCGATTCATCCATGTGTAGCTGTTAATGAAAAGAGCTCAATAAAGGCTGTTAAGGCAACTAGCTGGAGGCAGGCCGGGTGGAATCCACTTTTTTTTGATAAAAAAGTGGATTTAGAAAGTGGTACATCTATTCGAGTTCAAGCTCACAATAAGCAATTAACGTTAAGATTTGAAATTGAGAAGTCTATATTAAGAAAATATAAAATAGCCGCGGAAGATATTGAACAGCTTTTAATGCAATCCAAACAGGTATCTTCTAGTTCATTTAAGGTGCAGATACATAATGGTATATCATTTTTTGAAGTGACAGCTTCAGCTATTGTTCAAATTAACAAAAAAGATTTGAAAAATATCAAAAACTCATTCATTGCATCTAATAGATCTATCCCTTTCAAAAAACTAAAGAAAACTAAAGCAGTAGAATTGATAAAACTTAAATCTAGTTGGAAAATATCTCTTGAAAATAAAGGACAAAGACATGTTGTCGAATCTAGTTTTGAAAGTTTTCAAGCACTAGGAACAGATCATAGTAAGCTTGCTTTTTATTATTATAAAACCAAAAAAAATTTAATAATGCTGTATATAGTTAATTCAGATACGTACAGCTTTATAAAGGAAGTTTTACCTAAAAAAGGTGTTTCACAAAATGTCGTTAGCCATCTGACTTCGAAGAACGTGGTTGATGGCAAAGGGTGTAGACTTAAATTAAGGGATATAGTAATTGACACCACGATTAGTGATGATTATTGGCTATTAAAGGGCTATGTATCTGAAAGATTGTTTTGTGGTTTAGTTGAGCGAAATTCGCATAATAAAAATTTTCAAACCTTGATATCATCGAAGTCTACAAATATAAGTATTGAATCTAAACATTCTGTAAATAAATGGTTTGGAACATATAAAGTTTATTTAGAAAACAAGTTATTAGGTCGCATACCAAACATTCCTTTAACTGAGCCTGAGCCAGATGAATCTCAGAATTTGGTTGAAAATAAAAAGAAGAAGGTATCTGAAAACATGATAAAAAAAGGTAAAAATCCTGAGTTTGCTAATAAGTTATTGGAAGCGATAAATAGAGCTTAGTACTCCATAGTTAAATGCTAAAGTATATTATCTTAAGTGCATACAGAAAAATGTATGTATAACTAATATTTATGAGTAGAGTGATTAGAATACTAATTCATTCAATGTGGAAGAAGTGGTGACATGAATGGTGACATAAAATAAAAATCAATATCAAAAGTCAACCTAACATTTTGATATTAATATTTATTGTTATTTTATTTGTTGTTAAGATCCAAAACATCGAATAACAAGTTTTCTAATATAATTTAAGCCTAAAATAACGATTTAATGTGTTTTTTTAGGCTTTTCCTTCCAAATATTTAAGAAAGTTTATAAAAAATAGTCCAAATTGAAGGCTATGTGGTGACTAAAGTGGTGACTTTTTCGGTTTCACTTTGATGCATACCTCTTCATTTACTCACCACATTTTTAAAAAATAGAGGTGACCTATGTCAATACTGGACAAAAAGAACCGAGTTCAAGAACTCGTAAAACTCGGTAAAGCAACTTTTGAAAATTTCTATCCAAGCCTATATCTTGATGTTAAATCACCGGGTAAAGCCAGTTGGATTATCAGATATCAGCTATATGGCAAACGAAGACATGTAACGGTATGGTATTTCATTCTGATAGAGGGTCTCAGTATACGAGTAAGCGATATCGCAATCTATTAAAGCAGTTTGGTATGCGAGCAAGCATGGGTGATGTGGGGGCTTGTTGGGATAACGCTGTTGTTGAAAGGTTCTTTGGCAGCTTGAAACATGATTGGTTGTTAAAAGTGGCTCAGCCAACTCGCGAACACATGAAAAATGATGTTACTGAATATATGAAATATTACAATCTGGAAAGGCTGCACTCAGCTAATAACGATCAGTCACCAGTTGAGTATGAAAATTCTTTAAGAAAAGTGTCCTGCTGGAGTTGACCAGAACAGAAGTAGCTTTCTCAAAGAACAAGTCAAACTGTTCTTTGAGCAACAAATCATGCGTTAAATCTATGTTTAACTCGTCCAAGATAAACTCAAAACATTCTTTAAGGTATTCTGTGCCCACAACAGTATTACTGTGAAAAGAGTTAATAGCTTTGAGCAGTTTTTTAGCAGTTAAATCACGGGTATGATGATGATTTTCTATTAGATTATTTAACAGTTCATTGGCCCATCTAACGCGGGCACTTAGTAACCTTCCTGATGGTTCTGTTAATACCAGTTTGGAAACTATCAACCAAAAATTGTCTTGTTGGCCGTGAAATGGTGACAAAGCCGGAGCGTCAAACTTCACTTGTGGTAGTAAAGTTATGAGCTTCTTTGTCATTGACCTTATCGGCGCCCACTGGGGTGCAATAACACATATATCATTTTCATTTGTGCCATTATTGAGTTCTATTTGAATTAACTCTGATATAGCTTCGGCTAAATGGTCTTTGTCTACTGATTGATTGAAAAAGCTTATAGCCCCTCGTTCATTTTTATGCTCTGCTTTTGATAGCCCTCCTTGAACACTTCTAAAAACAGAAAAGTAGTCAACCAGCCTTTGCGTAGATCGGTAATTGTCGCTAAACGTAAAGTGTTTGATATTACCACCCACAAATTCTGCGTTTAATTCTGCTAAGGAAAGAGATTTCCCTCCAATTCCACCATAAATTGCTTGATTCTCGTCGCCTACAATAAACAAAGAAGGCTTTATAAATGACTCGTTAAATATCTTGGATAAAATTGCATACTGTAGATCTTGTGTATCTTGAACTTCATCAACGCATATATGAGTAAATATATTGCTTAAAGTCTGGGCAATTTCAGGCAGCATTTCCATTAACTGAAATGCAAAATAGAGTGACTGATCAAAATCGATTTTCTTTCTTAAAGACAGTATCTTACGGTATTCCTGCTCTACTTCTTTTGCTCGGGCATTACGATTTTCAACCACGCCCTGCCTATTAAAGGTTGTATTTACGTCATCAAAAATTCTCAAACCTTTATCAGCTTTTAATTTGTTAAGAATTCGTCTTGTTTCAAATTCATCCGCAATAGAGTAACCAGAATTAAGTGTTGCAGAGTATGAGGCGTAAGGCTTTATTATCCACTCAAGCGCAAATGAATGAATTGTCCCTGCCCAAACGCAGCCACTTTCAATAGTGTAATTTTCTTCTAGTCTTGTTTTTATTTCATCGGCAGCTCTGTTTGTGAAAGTTACTGCAAGAACTTTATTGTTTTTATGCTTTAACTCTGCAACGCCTTTTGCAATACGGGCTGTAAGCGCTCTAGTTTTTCCACTTCCTGGACAGGCTGTAACATATGCATTTCCGTTGCAGTATACAGCGGCGTGCTGTTCAACGCTTAGTTTCATATTTATCTATCCAGCAGTCCAATCAGATAAGATAAGTCATCGTCTGGACATTGTTTTTCAAACTCTTTAATACAGGCGTTAATATCCTCGTGGTTGTCGGTAAAAAATTGTATTGGTTTATCTTTATCTTCCATTATTGGCATAGGGTTACAAAGTCTGTAGCAACACATTTTATAAAGGATTTGAGGCGCAAGCTTGTATCCACATGAAAATGCAATTGCATCTAGTATGTAGTTGGGAATGTAAGTTTGAGAAGTTACCTTTTCAGAAGTCAGTAAAGACAACCATCCTTTACCAACCTTGTCGGCGAGACGCAGTATTTCTTTTCCATAGACTTTAACTGCACCATTTTCAAGCAAGCCTATTGACTTAGCTATACTGGCTTTCTGTTGATAAATTGAGGGGAGCACTTCTTTGAGTTCAATTGAATTGTCAGCACCAACAAAGTCTACTTCAAAAGTATGGTTGGCGTAAAACGCGTTAATAAACTCATTATCCCTAGTATGTTCGTCTAGCTTGGCCTTTCTAAGCACCCCCGATTTTTGAGAGTTCCGACATGACTTTTGATACTTGCTGTCATCAGCCTCATCATCAGGAAGGGGTTCGATGGATGTATCTAAGTCAGTAATAATTGCGCAATGTTTTCGTATTCTATCCGGATGAAATAAGTTTGAAATGTGCTCAAAAAAAGCACTATCCATGCTAATTAAGCTAATCCCAAGCTCATCCAGTGATACACCAAGGACTTTTTTAACTAAAGCAGGAATCAATATAAGCTCTGCTTCGCCTTCTACTAAAATTACCCCTTTAGCAAAAAGAAGTGTTGAACGCGTAGCGTTCAAGTATCTTTCTATTCGGCTGCACTCTGTTGGATTTAGATTATTTGAAGGTTGAAAAACATCAACGTGATTTTCATTTAGCCCAAGTATGTTCATCTCGGAAATCTTTGCTACTGATGAAATATGTGTTGAGTGCGTTGATAGTGTTAGCTATGGCAATGGGAGATGAATTTGATCCAAATCATATCAATGCTTATCAGTTAGCTGACTTTGCAGAAACTTGTGCAATAGATAAAAAATTACTGGCAAGATTACTTTCTAATTTAACAAAAAAAGTGCTGTCCACTTTAACAGCAGAATCCTTTATTCAAGACCTAGTTAAGATCAATGACTTTTCAGTAGAAGAACAAATATACATAGGCCAATTGAAAGACAATATTGTATCGAGAGCACAACATCTAAGCTCTCAAGTCTCATTGATTCCAACAATAGAAGTGTAGCTAGAACTTTTTTTAAGTTGTTTTTCAAAAATTAATTTTTGAGAGCCTATGGTTTTGAACTGAATTTACGAGATTCGGTTATTGTTTATAATTGCTTGTTTAATGTGGAATAAAATTCCTTCAGTATAGTTGCCCAAATCCAAACTGGTGCTAAATAAAAAATAGGCGGATTTCCGCCTATTTTTTATTTGATGCTACAAGCTTAATTAGTAATAGAAAGCATTAAGCGAATTTTCGGCGTAATAATCCTGCTAAGGCAAGGAAAGTTAACCAGTAGGTGCTACCACCACCGCTCGATGATTTTTCTTTTTCAATTGGCTCATTAATTAAGGTGTTTGGCGTTTTAGTTAAGTCACTGTCAGTAACTTGGTTGCTATCAACAATATTGATACTGTAAATCACAACAAAATTTTCGTAGCCTGGAATGTCGCCGTTGCTACATTGCTCGCCAGTAAAGTTGACCATTGGTGTGCGGCCATAGCTGTTAACACAGTGAGTTAACTCTTCCATTGCTGCTAGTACAGGCATATCTTCGGCTACAACTTGTCCAAAAACAGTGAAGCCTCCATTTTGTAGGTCAAGGTTGGCGCTGTTATCGGTCATATTGAAGAACCATTGATTAGTAGCGCTGTTTTGATCGCCCGCCACTTTTGCCATGGCGATAGTGCCTTTTACATTTGAAAGTTTTGGCTCGTTAACAACCGGGTCATTTGTTTCAACGGCAATGTGACTAAAGCCATAGTCATATTTAAAGCCGCCACCTTGAATAACAAAGTTTTTTTCAGCGCGGTGAATTACCGTATCTTGATAGGCTCCTTCATTGACATAATTCAGGAAGTTTTCAACGGTTTTAGGGGTAGTGCTATCGTGCAAGTTCACTCGAACATTGCCTTGTGACGTAACAAATTCAACAATAGTTGCTTGGCTGCTGCTAGCCCAAAGTGCAGCACCACTTAGTATGATGCTTAGTAATTTTGGTAATTTCATAATACGTTAATTCATTCAGAAAATTTAAAGCCCCGCATAATAATGTGCTTTGCTGTTAATCACTAGTAACTTTTTGTAAACGGTCAGGTCGTTTCTGGTTATAGCTTTTTCGTTTACATTTTAATTACATACAAAAGACAAGTGTCACTAAGGCTTCATCGTTTAGTCATTTTGTTTAAACCCAATTGTCACTTTGGTCACATACCCTCATTTCGCTACTTATTACAGCTAGTAAAACCAATTTACCTAACCAAAATTAACTAATATAGAGGAACGAGATATGAATTCTCGATGGATTCTTCGTTCGTTGATAGCATCTTTGTTAGCAACGAATACTTATGCTGGTGTTATACCTTCGGTTCAACAGTCGAGCCCTTGGTATGAAAACGCTGAGCAAAACATTAGCAGTAAGCTACAACAAAAAACTAAAACCAAAGCGAAAAATGTCATTTTATTTGTTGGCGACGGCATGGGCGTATCAACGTTAACTGCAGCTCGTATTTTAGCCGGCCAACGTGCGGGTAAAACCGGAGAAGAAGGCTATCTTTCATTTGAGAAATTTCCTTATTCAGCGCAAGTAAAAACCTATAATGTTGATGCGCAAACACCAGATTCAGCCGGCACAATGACGGCAATGATGTCTGGCGTAAAAACCGATGTTGGTGTTATTGGTGTTTCAGAAAATGTCGCTCGTGGTGACTGTTCTACGGTAAAAGGTAATGAACTTATTACTGCGGTAGAGCTTGCTGAAATTCGTGGCTTGTCTACAGGTGTTGTTTCAACGGCACGTATTACCCATGCAACGCCAGCGGCAGCGTATGCTAAAGCTGCTGATCGTAACTGGGAAGATGTGTCTGATATGCCAGAAACTGCGGTAGCTGGTGGCTGTGAAGATATCGCCTCACAACTGATTAATTTTGAAAAAAATGTTGAGCAACGTTTTCTGGGTGTTGATATTGACGGTATTGACGTAGCGATGGGCGGTGGTCGTCGTCATTTCTTACCAAAAGATGCAGCCTATAACAGTAATGACGCAGTAAGTTCAGTCGAAGGTGATCGTACTGATGAACGCGATCTAACTGCTGAATGGCAAGCCATGTATAGCTAAGGCCGTTACGTGACGGATCAAGCAGGGTTTGACGCAATAGACCCTACGACTACGTCGAAAGTGTTAGCGCTGTTTAATGAATCTCACATGCAGTATGAAGCGGATCGCGGCAACGACATCGCAGGTGAACCTTCGCTTTCTGAAATGACTAGCAAAGCCGTTGATATCTTATCGAATAACGATAAAGGCTACTTGTTAGTGGTTGAGTCTGGGCGCATCGATCATGGTCACCATGCCGGTAATGCTTATAACGCATTATCTGATGCTATTGAATTCTCAAATGCAGTGCAGGCAGCCGTTGATGCGACTGACCCAGAAGAAACCTTAATTTTGGTCACTGCTGATCACAGCCATGTGTTTACCATTGCTGGCTATCCTAAACGCGGTAATCCAATTCTAGGTAAAGTAGTGTCGGTAGGGGCAACTGAACCTGCGGTAGCTGCTGATGGCAAACCATATACCACCCTTGGTTATGCTAACGGCTTTGGTTTTGCTGATTTAGGCACTGAAACCGATGCCGATGTGATCTATGAATTCACGCCAAATGCGGGTCGACAAGATCTAACAGCGGTTGATACTACCACACCGGGCTATCACCAGGAAGCAACAGTTCCACTTGGCTCAGAAAGCCATGCTGGTGAAGATATATCATTACATGCCAAAGGACCTGGCGCGCAGCTAGCGCAAGGTGTTGTTGAGCAAAATGTAGTATTTCACTTAATCAACCAATCATTAAACTTGTTAAACGACTAGGAGTATAGGCATGAAAACGTTAAAGATTTTATCTTTGTCAGTATTAGTCGCATTAGCGGGTTGTGACGGAGATGATGGTAAAAATGGTGCAAATGGCAGTAATGGTAACAACGGCTTATCAAGTTTAGTGAAACAAACGCCATTAGCTGTGGGCAGTGAGCATTGTTTAAATGGTGGTGTTGAGATTGCTTCTGGCTTAGATGATAACGGCTCAAATAGCCTTGATCCAGAAGAAGTCGATGCGACTGAATATGTTTGTAGTCCAACGGTAACGGCAATTGATTCATCACAAGCAAGTGCCACGGTAAATAGCGCTTGGTATAGCGATGGTCAACGAAAAATCACCTTGGCGAAAAGCCGTGCTGAGGCCATCGAAAATGCCAAAGGTAAAGCAAAGAATGTCATCTTATTTGTTGGTGATGGCATGGGTATTTCAACGGTTACGGCTGCGCGTATTTTAGCGGGTCAGCAACAAGGTAAAACGGGTGAAGAACATCAGTTAAGCTTTGATAAGTTTCCGTTTTCAGGTTTTGTTAAAACCTATAATGTTGATGCACAAACCCCAGATTCTGCTGGCACAATGACGGCAATGATGTCAGGTGTTAAAACAGATGTTGGCGTGATTGGCGTAGCTGAAGGTGTTAGCCGAGGCGATTGCAGCACAGTTGCCGGTCAGGAATTAGTGACGGCGTTAGAGCTTGCTGAAATTGCAGGTAAATCAACGGGAATTATTTCAACTGCCCGTATTACTCATGCAACGCCCGCGGCAACCTATGCAAAATCGGCAGATCGTAACTGGGAAGATGTTTCAGATATGCCAGCGGAAGCGGAAACTGCAGGTTGTGAAGATATCGCATCGCAATTAGTTAACTTTGAAGCTAATTTGGAACAACGTTTCAATGGTATTGACGTAGACGGTATCGAAGTTGTATTTGGTGGTGGCCGTCGTCACTTCTTACCAAAAGATGCAGCATTTAATACCGCTGATGCAGTTAGCAGTGTTGAAGGTGACCGTACTGATGGTCGTGATTTAACTGCTGAATGGAAAGCTCAGTATCCAGCGGGTAGTTATATTATTGACCAAGCTGGTTTTGAAGCGATTAACCCTGCAACAACTGAGCGTGTATTCGGCTTGTTTAATGAGTCACACATGCAATATGAAGCAGATCGCAGCAATGATATTTTAGGTGAGCCTTCACTTACCGATATGACCACTAAAGCCATTGATGTCTTAGACAACAATGACCAAGGATTTTTCTTAACCGTTGAATCTGGTCGAATCGATCATGGCCATCATGCCGGCAATGCCTATAACGCATTAAATGATGCAGTTGAATTTGCCAATGCTATTGAAGCGGCAGTAAAAGCGACAGATCCTCAAGAGACCTTAATTATTGTTACAGCCGATCATAGCCATGTATTTACTATTGCGGGCTACCCTAAACGCGGTAACCCAATTTTAGGTAAAGTGGTTGGCGTCGGTAGTGAGCAACCTTCACTAGCAGCTGATGGTATGCCTTATACTACAGTTAGCTATACCAATGGCCGTGGCTTTATGGACTTAGGTAATGAAACTGATGCGGATATGGGCTATCTACAGCCAATTGTTACTGGCTGCCAAGATTTATCAGATGTTGATACACAGGCGCCAGGTTATCACCAAGAAGCCGTGATCCCGCTAGAGTCTGAAACCCATGCTGGTGAAGATGTCGGTATTTACGCCCAAGGCCCTGGTGCACATTTAGTGACAGGCACGCAAGAACAAAGCTTAGTGTTTCATGTGATGAATCACGCCGCTAACCTTGTTGGTTTGGCTGATAAGGTTGTAAACCCATAAACAGTCGGCGTAATGTTCTAGTTAGCATTACGCCGTTTTTTAATTCGGAATTACCAATTAATTTACCCATAAAATTATCCATGAAATTATTAAATACTTTAATGGCTATAGCATTAGCTGGCTTTAACGCTTTCAGCACTTTAGCTAACCCGTTAACAGAAATTACAGGTTGTGATAGCGGCTATATTGCTCGCTTTGAATTAAGTAAGCATACAAATGCGCTTGAACAGCAGCATAGCGCAATTACTTCCTCTAGTTTTGAGCGCCTAAAGTTGGGACAACGACTTGCTCATGTTGATACTGCGAACCAAGTTATTGATATTTGGTACCAAAACCAAAACCAAAACCAAAACCAACAAGTGCAGTTAACCCGTATTTTTGAGCACTATCATCAAGGTATTGAGTACCAGCCGACGGATTTACAGTTGTCACAAACTCAAGATAAACCGTGGCAATTAGTGCCAACTCAGCTATTTAAACAAATGAAAAAAGTGTCAACATCTGGTCAAGGCTGTCAGCGCACAGAAGTATATGAATTAACGACAGATCATCAAGTTGTGCGCTTAACTTGGTTACCTGAATTAACTTTACCTCAGCAGTTTTCAATCACCGATCAGCAGAAAACAATGAGTTCAACCTTGGCATTAACGCAATTAGCTTTTGATCAAAAGACGTTAAATCAGCGCTTTAGTCACTGGGATGACGTGCGATTAACTGATTTTGCTGATATTGGCGATAATGAACAAAATCCCGTGTTGAATAAAATGATCAAACAAGGCTTTTCGCTGCCTGAAGTAGGTCATCACCACTAAAAGTTAAACAGGCAAATGTAAAGCATATTGCCTGATGATTATTCAAACAGTATAGTTAACGGTAAGGCGTGTTGGTGGTTGTCAGCTTTGCAGTTAATTGGCGTGTTATTTTTAGTTATGATTTCAATAAATGCTTTCGCAAAAGACGAAATCATTTGGTACAGCTATGATCAACCACCGGCGTCTTTTGAGCATGGCGAATATAAGGGCACAGGCTTTCTTCAGCGGGTACGCAGCCAAATAATCACTCAGTTACCGCAATATAACCATCTGAGCCAAGAAGCTAATGTTAGCCGCATGATCTACGATAAGAAGCAAGGTAAGCAAGTGTGCTATCCAGCGCTTATTCGAACCAAGGAACGTGAAAACTACATTGATTTCTCTGATCTTGCGGTAATGCATTATAAAGTGCATGTTTTGATGAAGGCAGAACAAGCGCAAGCGCTCAATTTGCACGATGAAGTGGATATCGAACAATTATTTAGTCAGCATGGCTTAGTAATGGCGCGTGTCGAAAGTCGCTCTTATACCACAGTGATTGATAAAGTACTGGCAAATCACAGTGACAAAATGCTTGATTACTCGACAAACTCCATAACTCAGTTATATCAGATGCTTGAGCGCGGACGCGTAGACATTATTTTAACGTACCCAAGTGTTGCCAATTTTAACTTAGCGCAACTTGGTATAACTGATGATTATGTATTGTTGGCGATTAAGGGCATTGACAAATTTATTGTCTCACCCGTTGGCTGTAGTAAGAGTGAAAAAAGTGAGCAGCTAATAGCTAATATTAATCTTGCTCTGGCAGAAATTAAAAAGTCATCCTGGTATTTTAGTGCCATGACTTCTTGGCTTAAACCTTCACAAATTACTGATGACTATCGGCAACATTACAATCGCTATATTGCCCAGTTACCTAACGTTGAATAGCCTTTGTTAACTTAATGTATTGCCAATATATTCAGCATGACTTTGGCGAATATAAAGTATGTTGCTCGATAATACTCAAGTCAGTATAGTGATCAATACGGTATGTAGTTGGTGGTATGCTTTGCAGTTTTTAAGCTTATTTTTGTTGGTATTTATTTCGCTTAATGCGTTTGCCAAACAAGAAATCATTTGGTACAGCTATCATCAACCACCAGCGAATTTCACGCACGGCGATGAGAAGGGCAGTGGCTTTGTTCAGCGCGTTAGGCAGCATATTATTGAGCAACTTCCTCAATATAAACATCACACACTTGAAGCTACCGTCAGTCGCATGTTTTATGATATGAAACATGGTCAACAAGTATGCTTTCCTGCGCTTATTCCAACCCCAGAGCGAAGTTCCTATATCGAATTCTCCGATATTTTAGTAATGCACTATAACGTGCAAGTGTTAATGAAAAAGTCGCTAGCGAATAAGTTAGGTTTGGCTAATAGCGTTGACTTAGAAACCTGATTTTCAAAGCACCGGTTAATTATGACAGCCATTAAACATCGCTCTTATACTAAAGAGGTCGATGCTATTTTAGCCCGTCATCAAGACTCGGTAGTTAGCCATTCCACCAATTCAATAACCTTGTTGTTTCAAATGCTGATAAAAGACCGAGTTGATTTTATGCTCACCTTTCCCAGCGTTGCTAATTACAACCTGAACTTGCTGAATAAAATTGATGATTACGTAATGCTGCCAATTGACGGAATCGACGAGTTTATTGTTTCTCGAGTTGGCTGTACTAAAAATGCTGAAAGCCAGCAGTTGATTCAAGACATCAACCATGCGCTAACTCAAATTAAACGGCAGCCTTGGTATTTTTCGTCGCTCACTTCTTGGCTTAGACCTGAGCAAATTACCGAAAAATTTAAACAGCATTATCATCAGTATGTCGAGCTTGCTCCATCTGGCTCCTAGCGCTTTGGTTTTCTTTCAGAGATGAGTGCTTGCGGCTTAGATGGAAAATTGGCGGTTACCGCTAAGGGAATTCTTGATAATATGTAGCTATTGCATTTTATTTGATGGTGTTATTCGTTGAAGTCTCGTTTTATTGCTCGCTCGTTATTACTCGTTCCATTGTTAGCACTTTCCTCTGTAGTATTTGCTAATGCAACATTTATCAAAGATAACGCGCCAACGTTTGGCACGCTTACCGGTTTTAAGGGCAGTGAGCTGTGTAAAGTTGCTGATAACACCAAAACCTATCTCACCAATTTTCCAGATGACGATAAAGCGGTACATGCAGGGGCTGTGATTGGTCATGGCATTACCCTTGAAAAGGTTGAGCAAACCTTGGCATTTATATGTCAGGTTTATCGAGAAGATGTGCGTGCAAAGCGCAATAGCCGCTTGCACGATGCTGCGTTTATCAAGCAACATTTTCAGTTAATTCGCTGGTTACCAGACACAGCAAAAGCAAATGAAATCGCATCAGCAAGTACCAATGCGGTAAAGCAGCGTATGCTAAGGGCAATTCCAAACGATCAATTATTTTTAACCAAATACTACGCCAAATTACTCGATGGCAGTGCGGTTAAAACTGAACATTACTCGCAAGCGTTATATCAATTACCTTACGATGAAGCTGGTTTAACGCAAGAACAGGCCGAGCAAGGTAAAGCTCAGCTCACTCGATTTAAATTTACCCGACAGCAAATTATTGATGGCGCGTTATTGAAAAATAATTTGGCAAAACCTTTAGTTTGGGTCTCGGAAGAGGCACTGCATGATGTGTTATTGCAAGGCACAGGTGTCTTAGAAGTTGACGGTAAAATTCGTTTTTTTAATGTTCATCGTAATAACGGTATTGCCTATGACTACAGCATTGGCAAACGTGAACAGCCGAGGTATTGGTACTTTGCGGAAGTGCCGAGTATTTTGGGTTACGGCAAAAAGATTCAGGATAAAGTCGCCATTTCACCGCAAGTGAGCTTAGCCGGTAATGTTAAGCAGTTAGGTTTAGGAAAGTTAGTGTTATTTAATTATCCGAATCAAGCCAATGCTCAGGCCCGATTAGCCATTTTGGCCGATGAAGGTGGCGCATTTGATGACAATTTATTTCAATTAGACCTATTAGCAGGTTCGTATAGAGGTTGGGATGATTATCATCAAGCCAATAAGCACTTACCAGATTATGCACAAGCATGGATTTTATTAAAGAAAGATAATGGCTAGATTAAAGCAAACCTATGAACAAAATGGCTTTTTCGGTATTGGTATTTTAAACAATGTTGACGAAGTGAATATCGGCACCTTGTGGCGTTCAGCCTATATTTTAGGAGCCGCATTTATTTTTACTGTCGATAAAAAATATAAAAAGCAATCTACAGATGTGGTGAATGCTTGGCAGAAAATCCCTTTATATCACTATGGTAGTGTCGAAGAGCTAATTAAACATTTACCCTATGATACTCGGTTAATTGGTGTAGAGTTAGATGAAAAATCTCAAGCACTTGCGACATTTAATCATCCTCACCGTTGTGTCTATTTACTGGGTAATGAACAGTCAGGCTTGCCACAAGCGGTAATTGACCAGTGTCATCAGCTTATTCAATTACCGGGTGACTATAGTTTAAATGTTTCAGTTGCAGGCAGCATTGTGATGTACGATCGAATTGCTTTTGCTCAAAAATAACCGTCAGCCCAAAGCGTATAAAGGTACAAGCTCTGGCTCGACAGGTGTAGTCTGGGAAACTGGCTTAATGTCTTTAGGTTGTTGTGTGGCGTTATCATTTTGGC
Source organism: Colwellia sp. MEBiC06753 (assembly GCF_053470325.1). Lineage (NCBI taxonomy): Bacteria > Pseudomonadati > Pseudomonadota > Gammaproteobacteria > Alteromonadales > Colwelliaceae > Colwellia > Colwellia sp. MEBiC06753. The sequence goes on from NZ_JBQMTM010000017.1 coordinate 74,094, forward strand.
CTTCAGGCTGATAACCTAACGGGGCATCAATCAATAATTGTCTGATCTCGCTAATGTTTTCATCGGCCATCGCATCGGTTAATCGATTTAATAGACTCATAACGTCGGCCCAACAAAGCGCTTGCTCATTGGCAGTTAAAATGCGCTGGTGAGCTGTTGGCTGAGCATGATCATCAATTAACAACTCTTCATAAAGTTTTTCACCAGGGCGCAAGCCACTGTATTGAATTTCAATATCGCCATCAGGGTTATCAATGTTTTTAATCGTTAGCCCCATTAAGTGAGTCATTTTGATTGCTAAATCGACAATTTTTACTGGCTTACCCATATCTAAGACAAAAACATCACCGCCTTTGCCCATCGAGCCCGCTTGCAGCACAAGCTGAGCGGCTTCCGGTATGGTCATAAAGTAACGAATGATATCTGGATGAGTAACGGTAATGGGGCCGCCTTTTTTTATCTGCTTTTTAAATAGTGGCACCACTGAGCCTGATGAACCAAGTACATTGCCAAAGCGCACCATAACAAAGCGCGTCGCATGATCGCGTTGTGCTAACCCTTGTAGCACGAGTTCGGCTAAGCGTTTTGTTGCCCCCATCACATTGGTTGGGCGCACGGCCTTATCAGTAGAAATCAGGACAAAGGTTTCTACCTCACAAAAAACTGCAGCTTGGGCGATTTCGTATGTGCCCAAAACATTGTTAGTGATGCCGGCAATAATGTTATTTTCCACCATAGGCACGTGCTTATAAGCCGCGGCATGGTAGATGGTTTGTACTTGATGTTGGTTAAAAATTCGAGTCATCAACATGCCGTTTTGGACATTGCCAATCATAGGCACTAAATCAATGCTGAGATTATGCTCGGTAAGTAGCTCAAGCAGTTCTTGATGAATTTCATACAAAAACGCTTCACTCACATCTAATAACACCAGCTTTGACGGGCTTAAGTTAACTATTTGTCGACAAAGTTCTTTGCCGATAGAGCCACCAGCGCCAGTTACTAAAACAACTTTTTCATTTATGTTGGCACTGAGTAATTCTGGAATTGGCGCTACCGGTTCTCGACCTAACAAGTCATCTACCGAGACTTCCCTAAGTTCATCTATGGCGTGTTTGCCAGAAATAATGTCGATAAGTGGTGGTACTGTCAGTAATTCTAAAGCGTATGGCTCAAACTGATCGACAACTTGCTTCATTCTGGCAGGCTTGGCATCTGATAGCGCAATTAATACTTTAAATTGACCATAGCGTTCAATTAACTTTTCAAGTTTATCCATATTGTAAACTTTGACATCGAATAGCATTCTGCCTTGATACTGGGTTTTATCATCGACAACCCCCAAAATTTGGTACTTTTTCCCGCTACCCAGCGCGTTAATAAGTTGTCGACCAGTACTGCCAGCACCATAAATAACAATAGGCTCGCGCTCTTCAAACCAGCTTTTGCCGTTACTTAAACCCACTAAAGCCCGAGCTCCAGCAATTAATAGGGAAGAAAGTACTAAAAATGAAAACGGAATAGAGCGCGGAACAAATGCGCCAAGCACTTGCGATAATAGGTAACACAGGCAAGCAGCAGATATAAGAATAACAATTATTCTAATTGATGCTTTAGCATTAAAATAACGAACAATGGATGAGTAAATGCCCAGTAAGTAAAAGCAGCTGAGTGTATAACCCGCAGTCAAGAAAAATACTAAAAACTCAGCACCCGTTAGTACGTGCCAATCACCACCTAAGCGCAGTAAATAAGAAAGAAAAAATGCAAAGCATAGTGCGGTTAGATCAAAACTTAATGCGACTAAAAATTTAATTTTGCTCGAAATAAGATCAATACGTCTGATCACAGAATAACACCTTATTATTATTGTTATACGTCCGTTTAAGGGGTGTTTCCTTATTTAGTCATTTTTACAGCATTTTGTTGAAAAGTCACACAAATATTTACATATTTTCAATCATCATTAACTTTTTACTAACGTTTGCGATAGCGTTGCAGGTTTTGTCTATTTCATTTTGGCTTAATGTCGGGTGTACTAAAAACATTAAACTGGTTTGCCCTAATTCGTGGGCATTGGGTAGTGGGTTGCTAGGCTTAAAACAGGTATCTTTAAATGCTTTTTCGTTATAGACCTCAGAGCAACTCCCCGAATAACACGGCACACCTTGCGCGACAATGGCATCAATAATTTGATCTCGAGTCCATGGCTTAGGCAATTGCTCAGGAATAATTTGAACGTAGCATTTATAGTAGCCGTGATATAGCTCACTTTCAGGCAAAGAAACCCTGAGCCAAGTGTGTTTGGCGCACTCATCTAAAATTTGCTTAGCATAGGCATTTCGAGCGTCACGCCATTTAGTCATTCGGGTCAATTGAATACGACCAATTGCCGATTGCATTTCAGTTAATCGCCAATTGGTGCCGAATGATTCATGTAACCAACGAAAGCCTGGTGGATGTTCAGTTTCATAAACAGCAGCATATGACTTACCATGATCTTTATAAGCCCATGCCTTGCGCCACAACGCTTCGTGATTGGTGGTTAACATGCCACCCTCACCGCCAGTAGTCATAATTTTATCTTGGCAGAATGACCAACAGCCAACATCACCAATACTACCAACAGATCTACCTTTGTACTGAGCACCGTGAGCTTGTGCACAGTCTTCAATAACTTTAAGGTTATGAGCTTTTGCCAGCGCTAATATCGGATCCATATCACAAGGCCAACCAGCCAAATGCACGCAAATAATGGCTTTGGTTTTTGGAGATAAAACCTGGCTTATGGTGTCGGCAGTTATATTTTGGCTGACTAGATCAACATCAGCGAATACTGGCGTAGCACCGGCATTAATCACACAACTAATTGAAGCGATAAAAGTGCGTGGCGTAACAATCACTTCATCACCTTCGCCAATATCTAAGGCTTTTAGCGCCAAATCTAATGCTAAGGTGCCATTAGCAACCGCTATCGCGTATTGGCAGTGGCTAAATTCAGCAAATTCACGTTCAAAATTTCGGCCTTCTTGCCCTGTCCAGTAGTTGACTTGGTTGGAAAGTAGTACTTGGCTAACGGCGTCAGCTTCTTCTTGAGTAAATGCTGGCCATGGTGAAAACGGAGTATTTAACATAATGGCGTTATCGCTGGTAAAGATTTTAAGGGTTTTGCTGGATTACCGGCAAAAATGGTATTTTCTGGAATGTCTTTGGTTTGAACGCCGCCCATCCCTAACATGCCACCTTGGGCAATGGTTAACCCTTGTCGAATACTGGCTCCTGTACCAACTTCGGAAAAATCTGCCAGAACCACGTTGCCAGAGATAGCTGCCATTGGTGCAATTGTTACAAAGTTACCAATACTTGTTTCGTGGCCAACCGTATTACTTAAATTCAAGATGCTATGCTGACCTATCGTGATCTCAACCGTTAAAATACAGCCTGCGCAAATAATACTGCCTTTATCCACACTAACATGACCAGACATAATCACACTAGGATGAATTAGTGTAGCAAAGACAGGCTTACCAGTGCTGATCATTTTACGATAAACCAAGTGGCGAATTCGTGGCGAACCAATGGCCAAAATAAACTCACAGTCGCCGTATTTTTGCCAATCACGGATACTGCCTAAGACGTTAACGCCTAATGCTGATTGACCATGCATACTTTCATTATCATCAAGTAAACCAACTACTTGGTAGCCACAATCGTTTGCAAGCCAGATAACTTCCTTGGCAAAGCCACCACCACCAATAATCACTAATTTTTTCATGAATCATTTCCTGTAAATTTTGCCATGGTTGCTTGCCCTTGTGCTGAAATATCGCTGCGCTTAAGCACTTTTCCTAAGGTAAGAATGAGTATTTTGAGGTCTAGCCAAAAGCTTTGATGTTGAACATACCAAACATCTAGTTCAAATTTTTGCTGCCAAGATAAGGCATTACGCCCGTTAACTTGTGCCCAACCGGTAATACCAGGCTTTACATTATGGCGCTGGCGTTGCTGTTCGGAATACAAAGGTAAATACTCCACTAACAGTGGTCTGGGGCCCACTAAGCTCATATGACCTAGTACTACATTCCACAGGCCTAGTAATTCATCTAAGCTCGAAGAGCGTAAAAACTTGCCAAACTTGGTTAGTCGTTGTTCGTCGGGTAGTAGGTGACCATGACTATCTGTTTCACTGGTCATGGTGCGAAATTTCAACATATTAAACACTTTGCCGTGCAGGCCAGGTCTTGGTTGCGTGAAAATTACTGGGCTACCAAGGTTTATGCTTACTAACAGTGCCGTGATTAAAAATATCGGCAATAAAACCATGATTAAACATAGCGCGGTAGTTAAATCAAAAAGGCGTTTAATCATGGGATTGACCTGTGACAAAAGTGACAAATTGTTGTGCTAAAGATGTTCGAGAAAATTGCTCTTTTGCTAGCTTCAAGCTCTGTTGTGCCATTTGTTGGCAACGCTGTGGGTCGCCGGATAATGTGATTAAGGCATCAGCAAAAGCTGCGGCGTTGTCTGGCGGCACTGCAATGCCACATTGATGCTCGGTGATAAGGTTTGCCACCCAACCTGGATAATTATTAATAACGGGCAGGCCTGCGCTTAAATAGTCAAAAAATTTATTTGGCGAGGTACCAAAGTAAAATGCTGGAATATTGGCTAGTACTTGTAAACCAACGTCTGCACGCCTCATTAATTTAGCCAAAGTGTATTTATCAACCGGCTCAAGAAAAACAACATTTGTTAGTTGCTCATCTTTAGCGCGATCAATTAGTTGATTTTTGAGCTTACCTTGTCCGATTAACACTAATTTAATCTCGTTTCTTTGGCGCTCTTTTAATAATGCCGCGACATTTAACACTTGTGCTAAATCATTCGCCATGCCATGAGTGCCAGTAAACACAGCGATAAATTCATTGTCATTAATATCGTCTGGTTGCCACTTCGCTTGTTGGTCGAAAATAGCAAAATCACAGCCATTGGGAATAAGCGCTACTTGATGCTTTTCTAGATAAGTTGCGCTAAGGTGACGTTCAATTCCCTGTTTAATGCCTGGTGATAAGGCAATATGACGATCAGCACTCTTATACGCTAACCACTCTAAGGCACTTAACATTGAAATAACGAGGGGGTTAGTAATCACGCCCATCGCTTTAGGTAACTCTGGCCACAGATCACGCACTTCAAAAATAAAGGTTTTTTGTCTAAACCATTTGGCGACAATGCCGGGTATCGCTGCGGTTAGTGGCGTGGTTGTTGCAAAAACTACATCATATTCTTCAGTAAATACCACTTTGATACTGTGCCATGCAAAGGACAAAAACGCTTTGCTGCGTTCGATAAAGCTTTGCTTGTTGGCGTAGCTTAATTCAAACTCAATGACTGTAATACCATTGACATTACCCTGTCGTTTGCCATGAATAAACGGCATCGACAAGCCGGTATTGCCGCCATCATATGAACCACAAACAATGGTTACCTGATGTCCTGCGTTAACTAGGGCATGTGCCATTTCATAAGATCGAATGCCGATGCAACCGTCTGGGGTCGAAAAGTGCTGATGAAAGTAAAGTATGTTCATGTTGCCCAATTAATTTTTGTTGTTATTTGGCATGCATCCTGACTGGTTATTGTTAATACAGGGATTGCAGATTCGTGAAGGTAATACCTTGACTCTGATTCATTGATTAATTCGATCTTACAATCACCTTGACTTGATTGCACCTGAATTGTCGCTAAATCTGAGCGTAAATAATTGCCTGATAAAAGCCAGTTTGCAGGTATCAGCCGCCAAGTCAGCACGACGTTTGAATTAAAGCCTGCTAACGTATCTTCAACAATTAACTGGGTGTCCGCTAAGGTGACTATGCGCTGGTGTTGATTATGTTGGTAGTCGCGGTAACGGCAAATTAGTTGAGAATCATTGTGCTTTAGTATTAGAGCTTTTATCCATTGCCCGTATAGAAAACGTGAAATTTTAGGCATTTGCTCTTGATGATCAAATTGAGCGGTATTGTGTGCCCCGGTGGATGGAAAATAATGCTGCTTTTCCGGCAAGCAATTGTAGCTATAGCTACCGGCATCGCGCAGCAAATTTACGCTGCCTAGCCATAAATCAAGGTGAAGTGCATCGCAGCTTGAAGGTCTAAATTTGGCTTGCGGTGTGCGTAAATTCACACGTACTTGCTGACTGGTGAGCTGCAGCACTTCTTCAGTTAAACGGTGTTTTTGATAAGCTGCTATCGCAGTAGATTGCTTAAGATCTTGATTTTGCGGGCTGAGCAGCATGCTTAGCTGTTGATATTCACCTGATTTGTCATACAAAAATGCGTTATGGAATAAGCCAAATGCCCATTGCACGCTCGGGCGATAATCTCGATAATCGCAGTTGGTAATGGGAAATAGTCTGGCGCCGTCATTCGCGCCTATATTGGCAACATCACCTGTGCTTTTGTCAGTCAATTGACCTAACCAACTCGCCGCTTGTTGAGCGTTTCGATAAAATTTTGCTGAAAATTTCGTAAGGTTAAACTGACGCCTAGCTTGTTCGGCAAAACATAAAGTATCTAACATTAAACGGTGATAATTTGTCGAGTATTGGCTAAACGATCCATCATTGCTAATAAGCTTTTTAACTCGGTTCTCAAGCCAAAATCGCCCTTGCTTTTGCCAGCGCTTTGCTCGAGTTAACTGTTGATGTGTTAAATATTTGGGTTGAGATAATAACAAGCTAGCGCCAACAAATAGCGCACATGCCTCACTGGTACCGTGGTTATTATCTTGTGCCATTGCATAAAAGCGTGTTGGCGATATTCGCTGTAAATGCTGCTCAACCAAGTTCAGTAAACCGGTACTGGCTGAGTCTGATGATAAAATAAATTGTGCCGCAATTAGGTGAATAACTCGAATAGAAGCTTCTTGACCGCAACGCCAGTTAACGCCGGTGTTTGCTGGATTGTTTAATTGCCAGTCGTTGAGCCAGTCATTGGCTTTATTTAACCAAATCGGATCGCCAGTAGCTCGGTAATTACAACTAAACACCATTAGCCAATCAAATCGTGATAGCTCCCAAACCGTTTTTATATCACCAATCGTTAAGTTAAATTCGTTTAACTCACTCCAATGAATGTCATTATTTGTGATGACCTGCTCACTATTAACTGCCTTAAACCAGTTGGGGATGTTAACAGTGTTTATTGTAATCCAACCAAAAGCTTTTAAAGGAACGGTTGATAAGTTAGTCAGCTTGTTTGTTGTTGCATTTTTTCTAAAGTAATCAACTCTTTCGGTTTGAGGAGGGCGACAAGGTTGAATGCGTTTAAAGTAGCCAAGCTTAATCATAATTCGATAGCATAATACCGAAAGCAGGTTTAATGACCCGAGTGCGAAATAGGTGCTTAGCTTTAGCCTTAACTTATTCAATGTCTTTAGCCTTAATACGCTTAACTTTTTTGGTTTTTTAATTGTTCTGCCGCTTCAATTGAGATGCGGGCAACTTCAAATATCTCATCGCTGGCAATGGGGCTGGGTAAGCCTTGTGCGATAGCGTCGATAAATTGCTGCACACATTGTTGTTGCCCTTTATCTTGTTGCCATAAATTCAATTTACTAAAGCCAGTAAAGCCAAAGCCTTTTAATTTTCTGAAGTTGTTGAGTTGCAATATTTTGCCTTCAGAAAACACCTCAATACGTTCTTTGGGGAATTTGGCAGAGCCATTGGCAAAATAATGAATAGTGCCGAAGCTACCGTCTGCAAAGGAAAGGGTGATGCTTGCAATATCGTCTACTATATTTGTGGTATTTTGCTTACCCATACGATGTGCTTGCACTGAAGTGATAGGCGAAGCGGCTAAAAATCTCATTAAGTCAATAAAGTGACAGGCTTCGCCAATAATTCTACCGCCACCTATTTCTGGATTTTGCGTCCAATGGTCTTGCGGTATGGCACCTGCGTTAATGGTCATAATGAAAGATTTTGGTGCTTTAATAGGGGTTAGCAACGCTTTCATTTTCACGATATGTGGGGCAAATCTTCGGTTAAAACCCACCATTAAATGACATGGAGCGTGCTCACTAGCTTTTTTGTAGGCTGCTGCGACCTGCGCTAATTGATTGAGATTTATTGCAAGTGGTTTTTCAACAAACACATGCTTGCCATGGAGCAAGGCTTGTTCAACAAATTGAGCATGTGTGTGATGCTGAGTAACAATGGCAACAGTATTAATCTCTTGATTGGCGAGCAATCCATTAGTATCTGTCGTTGCAGATTGGAAACCATTAGCTTTACCGTGAGTTACGCCATTTAACCCCGTCGATGTCGCAATAGTGTGCAGTTGGGCGTTGCTTTGCTTAAATGCGGGGATCAGAATTCGAGAGCCATAATTTCCTGCACCAATAAAGCCAACAATCGGTTTATTTGGGTTGTATTTTTTGGGCGTGTGAAGCGCAATATTTTTGTTTAGTTTTTGCTGGCGGTGATCATGTTGTTGGTAGTTAAGCAAAATACCTAAAGCAGCCGGTTCATCAGTTAATAATTGGTAGGCTTTTTCTGCTTCATCAAATAAGAAGCGGTGACTAATTAATGGTTTTACATTGAGTTTACCTGCAGCCATCATATCTAGAATGGCGACAAAATTTCGTTGCTCTGTCCAGCGAACAAACCCTGTGGGATAATCGTGGCCGCTATATTCGTAATCTGGCTCGTATCGCCCAGGGCCATAAGAGCATGAAACCTGAAAACTTAACTCTTTTTCATAAAACTCACTGCGATTAAGCGTTAATCCTGTGACGCCTACTAAAACAATTCTACCGCGTTTTCGCGACATCTGTGCTGCATTTGAAACGGGATCACTTGATGTTGTCGAGGCGGATATGAGCACAGCATCAACACCTTGACCACGGCTGAAACTCATACCTGCGGTGACAGGATCTTCGCCTTGGGCTGGGTTGCAAATTGATGCACCAAATGATTGCGCAATGTCCAGTTTTTGCTGATCAAAATCAATGGCCAATACCCGACAACCATTGGCAATCAGTAATTGTATGGTCATCAATCCAATTAAGCCGGCACCAATAACAACAACACTTTCACCTAATGTTGGTTTTGCTAAACGAAGGCCTTGCAGACCAATAGCACCTAATACGGTAAAGGCAGCGGATTCATCGTCAACATTGTCTGGAATTTTGGCCGCCAGATTTTTACCAACACGGACAATATCGGCATGTGGTCCATTAGAAACGACCCTGTCATCTAACTGGAATGTATCGGCACCAGCACCAACGTCGATAACCTTACCAACATGGCAATAACCTAATGGCAGCGGTTGACTTAATTTGGAACGAACGGCATCAATGGTGGTCAGCAAGCCATCGGTTTGAATTTTGTCCAACACCATTTTAACTTTATCTGGTTGTTTGCGTGCTTTATCGATTAAAGAGGCTTTACCAAAGTCAACGAGCATGCGCTCAGTACCTGTGGAAATTAACGTTACACTTGACTCGATCAACAGATGGTTTTTGATGACATCAGGTGCGGGAGCCTCAACAATACTTGTGGTGCCATTACTCATGTCTTGTAAAATTTGTTTCATTGATTGGCCTCACTACTTAAGTCTGGCTTTAGTAAATATCGCTGGATAATATCGATCGTTTGTTGATGTTTTTGTTGCGGTGTTAGCATTTGATGATAAATGTTACTGCCAGCAGTTACTAGTTGTTGATATTGATCATTATTGGTCAACAACAGGTTCATTTTCTCTGCAATATCTTCAGATTTTTCCGGTTGAATATATAGTGCCGCACCTTGGCAAACCTCTCTAGCAAAGTCTGCATTTGTGGTGATTACTGGTGTCTTAGAAGCAAAAGATTCCGGATAGACGGCGGAAAACGTTTCAATAAAGCTCGGTAACACCGAGCAAAACGCGACGCTATATAATTTTACAATATCGGCGATTTGCACTTTTCCTAAGTTAATTACCTGATTGGTCACATTCAATCGCGAAATCAACGGTTTATATTGCTGTTGAAAAGTTTCCTTAGGCATTGTCAGCACTAGTTTAAAATTGCTTTGGTTAAATTGTTTTTTTAAATGCTCAGCAGCATAAATTAACTGAACTAAATTTTTATGTGGGTAATCAGCAGCTAATGCAATAAAAAGCTTATTTTGATATTGAAGTGGGATGTTGTTAATTGACACTTTAGGTTGTTTGGCAAAGTTCACGCCGAAATCAATACAGGTATTAGCAACAACATGGCATCGCTTGGCTGGTACTTTTAAGCGCTGAATAAACCCGTTTAAAGCTGTTTGCGTTTCAAGTACCCAGGCATCGGCTTGTCGAATATGCCATGCGTAATATAAATATTTGAATAATGATTTTAACTGGTGTAATGGCTTGTGAGGGTAGGTTTGTTTTAAGGTTTTTAAACTACCATGTGTTACCCAGCCATTAGCAAAGCCAGTTAGATGAAAGCTCTTAAAGTTAAGATAGCTTGGACCAAATAAAGTAAACACTAAGTCGGGCTGGATACTGCGTTCGAATGCTAATGCTAACGAACGAGCGTGTTTATTGGTGGCAGGACTATCGCTTAGCACTAATAATTGTTCAGCAGGAATTTGGATATTTAAGCCTTCAAGCTCGCTCAGTAATTCTTGATGGACAATGTAAAACCAGTCTATTTTTGGTGCGGGCAGCGTTAAATTGACTTGAATAAAATTTACCGCGGCCTGCAATGCGCCACCCTTGATTAGATTGCCAAAATTGGCTATTACTTTGCCGTTAATCATCTCGCTTCCCGTTAAAGGCATGGATAAAGCCGGCAACCATTACGTCCATTGAGCAGTGAGCTTGGTAATCTTTAAAGGCCTGTTTCCCCTTTTTTTCGGCAAGTTCTGGGTGAGCCATCAATACTGTTAGTTGATGAGATAAATTGGTTACTTGGTCGCATTCTTCTTTTGCGTCGTACCAAAACGAATTGTTTTGATTTAACAGCCAAGTTTCAGGCCCATGTGGCTCAATACTGTTTGACAAGGTTGGTACGCCGTAGGCAAAAGCGTGGTTGACGCCCAAACCCATAGGGCCAGGCGAAACATAAGCAATGGCTTTATCAAAATGCTGTTTTAGTGCTTGATCGCTAGTGGTAGCACCTAAAAAAGCAACCTTTGCCTCAATTCTTAGTGACTTTGCAAGTAATTCGAGTGACGTTTTCTGGTCGCCGTCTCCGATAATAGTCAATGAAATATCCGAAGTTGTTTCTTCTGTGGCCACAGCTTGCGCAAAAGCTTTGATCAGCACATCAACACGCTTTCTTGCTTGTAATCGACCAACAAACAAAAATTGATGGCGATGTTGTGGGCTACGTCCTGCGTTACTAATATATAAGGTGTTGTTGGCGCTATATAATTTGTGCTGATTAAAACCAAATGTTTTAACTGTATTGAGCTTTTCTTCGTTGTAAAGAATCAAGCCTTCACTTTTATTCACCAGCCATTTTCGCAGATAGTTACCGCATGTATTTTTGCCTAAACCATGTCCCCAAAGTAGGTATTTACCGCGAAAGCGTCTAAATAGCCAAACAATGTTCATCAACCAATGTAAATCAAACATGGCAACGACAATATCAAAGTCATTTATTGGCGGTAATAGACGTTGAATATGGAGCCCAAAAATCAATGTTTTGGGGGCAATAATTTGTTCAAAATCACAATGACTATCATTTTTAGCACCTGAATGGACCACGGTAATTTCAAACCCTTGCTTAGCGAGTTGATTATAAAAACCTACGCGGTAATCAAATAATACGTTTTGTAAAAATAGAATTTTCATGACGTTCTTTTTATAAAATTCTCTACCGTATTCTTTTTCAACGAGACAAATAACAGCCACCATAATAGATAGTTTTGGTAACTGAAAATAATGGCATTGGGCTCAACTAAGGTTGGAAATAAGCTACAAATCAAAACGATTAAGATGCCAATAACTTTCTTTTGCAGCCGATGTCGCTGATAAAACACTAAAAATGAATAAGCTAAGTAACCTAAAATAAATAACGGTAAAAAGACACCATATTCGATAAATAATCTTAGCCAGACATTATGAATTTCATTGCTAACATGCTGAAGCGAGAAGTATTGTTTATAGCCATGAGGACCAAAGCCGAACAATAAATCTAGTGGGCCATTGATCATGTTAAATGCCATAGTGTAGTGGTCTAAACGTCCTGCGCTAAAATCTGCACTGCTGGCTTGAGTTAAGCGATCAAGCCGCAAGTGAACAGTGAGCATATCTGAATTTATTAGTGAGAAAAGCATCGCCAGTATGGCAAATATCATCAGGTAGCGAATCTTTCCGTAGTAAATAAAAAGTAAGCTTGCGGTGATGACTGAAGTTAATAAACCTCCGCGGCCACCACTTGCCAATTGTGAAAAAATGATGGTGATAAAGGCGATTAAATATAAATACCTAATTTTCCGTTCGGTAATGAGAAATTGCCAAATAAGAAACGCAGCACAACATGCTAATCCGCTAGACCAACCGGTTCTTGTCGTAGAAAAACCTGATTTATGCAGCCGGACTTGATGATCAAAATTGTAAAGATTACCAACTACAAGCCAATCAATAATCGTTATAGAGCACACAACAACCATTACTATAGCTATTGCAACAGGCAGTCGCTCGTAGAGGCGATCATCATTTAAAGACCAAGTAAACCCAAGCAATAAGCCTAGCAAAATAATATATCGACTAAGTACGTGAAACCCTTCCTGACTTTGGTTCAGTAATAGTGATGGCAATGAAAGGATAATAATGCCTACAATAAGAAAGGCACCGCTGCTTTTTATAACGCCTGAGCGAAAATAAAACGTATGAAACGAAAAAATTATAGGCGCAGCAATGATGATAAGTGCGGTCGCGTGCTTAACGATATTAAACACACTAGGCTGTAATAAAAAAAACCAATAAATGGGTCCAGTCGCTATATACCAAGGTACCGCTAATCGTAAAAAAGACTGCCAATTCACAGCGCCAACTTCCTTGAATAGAATTGTGTACCTAAACAAAGCACGAGATATGACATTAACGTACTGAATGCAGCACCGACTATGCCGATATATGGGATTAATAAAATATTGGTAGCAATGTTAATGACCGCAGCAGTTATGGTAAAAATTGGAATAAATGCCGTTTTTTCTAACCAAGAAAAGCGGACGTTAGCTTGTAAATAAAGTGGATAAATACCATAAGCAATGGAAAGCAAAGCGAGCACCGTACCATTGTAGAGCTCTGATTTACCTATTAATGTCAATGCATACGGCGCAAGCATATTAAGCAATAACAACGCGATTAATGCGATGATTAACGAATAGTTAAGAATTTTACCTAATGTTTTTTCAACAACGACTTTGCTACGTTCTTGGTAAATGCCGGATTCGAGCACAATATTAAGAATTGCATAAACAAAAAATATGCCGCTGGCAATTGCATTCAAAAAAGCATATTGACCAAGCTGCTCAGACGTTACTGACTTCGCTAACATTAATTTATCAATATGCCCTAAGCAACTGCCGGCGACTACATGGAGTATTAAAGGAGCACCAAAGGTTAGTGACTTTTTAAAAGAAGAGGTTGTCGTGGCTGAAAAAATTGTCTGGCTGTAATGAACGTATCCAATTACACAGAAAAGTAAGACAAGAACTGCTTCGTAAATAATGAGATGAGTAGCGCTAGGGGAGTACCATGCAAGCAAAATGATGCCGACGCATTTGAGGGTATTCATCACCACTCTAAATACGAAAAAACCATATGTATCTTCGAGCGCACGGGCATGGTGAATATGCAGCGTTAATTGACTGTTAGCGAACAACCATAGCATGATGATTAATGGGTTAATTGCTATTTGTATGACGTCTTGTTCAATCAACCAATAAAGCACTGTTGCCATAAGCAACGCAGCAACAATACTGAGCAATGTTGCCGCCGTTCTAATTGCATTGTCATTGGCCAAATAACGCAATATAACTCGTTCTTGGCCTGAGCTCGCGATAGCTGAAAAAATCAAACTTGTTGCTATTGCGACAGAATAAATTCCAAACTGCTCGACAGGTAATAAAATACCAGCGAGGCTAAACGCGAGCCAATTTAGCCCTCTAGCAATAGCTTCAATACTACCTACACCCATCAAAATTTCTATCCTAACCAGTTAACTACGAATTGATGAGGAAGCTTTGTGAAAGCGACATTTAAAAATACGTATATAGAATGTTAAATTTTTATTATTTGACCAATTATTTCTGATCAGCGTCTTGATGTAAACGAAAGTATTTAACCTTAATTTCTTCATGTACCTTGCAAAGTAAGAAGCAAAGACAAAACCTTAGTTGGCTTTTTTCTTTCTTTTCTTGTTGATTCTTCTACAATTTAACTTTGTATTTACAAGTGGTTTTTAACGAACAATAGCTTCAGTAACACTGTGAAGGGGAACACTATGGCAGAAACGGAACCGTCGGTAATTGAGAGTGCATTAGAATCTACTGCTCAAGCAATAGATGTGAATGTCGGCCAAGTTGAGCATTACGCACAAATGATGGGGGAAATGGGGCTGCAATTTGGCACCAAATTAATACTAGCGATTTTGGTTTGGATTGTCGGCCAATGGATTATCAATCGTATTATCGGCCTGCTGCAAAGCGGCATGACCCGTAAAAAGGTTGAGGAAACGCTGCATCGCTTTTTAATTAGCATCTTTAGAATCACTTTTAAAGCCATCCAAATTATTATCTTTGCCTCGATGATTGGCGTAGAAACCGCATCGTTAATTGCGATGTTGGGTGCTGCTGGTTTAGCGGTTGGTCTAGCACTTCAAGGTAGCTTAGCTAATTTTGCCGGTGGCATTCTAATTTTATTCTTCAAACCATTTAAAGCGGGTGATGTTATTGAAGCCCAAGGTTATGTTGGCCGCGTGGTGGAAATTCAAATATTTAATACTATTTTACGGACCTTAGATAATCAGCGCGTGATTATTCCAAACGGGTTATTGTCAAACGGCTGTGTTAAAAACTTATTTATTGAGAAAACCCGTCGGGTGGATATGACGTTTGGTATTAGTTATGGTGATGACGTTAAATTTGCCAAGTCGGTACTACAAAAAGTAATGGATGAAGACGAACGCGTGCTTAAAGAGCCGGTGGTGGATATTTTTGTTTCTGCACACTCTGCGAGCTCAATTGATTTTATCGTCAGACCTTGGGTAAATTCTGACGACTATTGGCCGGTATTTTTTGATACGCATGAACGAGTAAAAATTGCCTTTGATGAAGCAGGTATCACCATACCGTTCCCACAACGCGATGTACATATTATTCAGGCTAGCAACTAACATTCAGCTTATTAATGGCAAGCCAAAATAATCAAGTAAAAGTGAGGTTAAGCCTCACTTTTTTATATGAGCGATGCCTTTGTTAATTGGTAAAGTGCAGTTAGGTAAAGCCTTAGCTATTTAATTGTCGGTGCTATTTAATTTTGCCGCGTTTTTACGTACATTGATGCTCTTTATTAAATTTGCTGAGACATTAACGTGCTAGAGCCCGCCAACACTGAAGCACAAACAACAAAGCCTGCCTTAAGTTATTCCCGTACGCGCTTATTGTTGCTTGGCATGAAAGATTGTGCGCCATTAATCATAGCGGCCACGCCATTTGGCATCATATATGGCGCTTTAGGAGAGGGAGCTTCTTTATCATTTTGGGCGGTTTTGGCAATGTCGTTATTTGTCTTTGCCGGCTCCGCGCAATTCATTGCTGTTGGTTTATTGGCAAGTGCCACATCTTGGCCGGTGATTGTGCTTACCACCTTTTTTGTTAACTTCAGGCATTTGCTTTATGCGGCCAATTTACTACCTCATATTAAAGATTTTAAACAGCGCATACGCATACCAATGGCATTTTTGCTGACTGACGAAAGCTTTGCTGTTGCCAGTAATTATTTAAAGCAAAATGGTGATAAGCCTAACTTTTGTTGGTATTACTTTGGTGCAGCGGGGTTGATGTATTTAAACTGGCAGTTGTGCACTCTGATCGGGCTACTGATAGGCCAGCGAGTACCCAATATGGCAGAGTGGGGTTTAGATATGGCGATGGTCGTCGCGTTTATCGGAATTGTTGTACCGTGTTTGCATAATAGAGCAACGTTGGCCTGTGCAGTTGTTGCGGGTGGTTTATCGTTAATCACTTATCAATGGCCACACAAAACGGGCTTATTATTTTCGGCATTGGTGGCGATTATTGTTGCTATGTACTTAGAGCATCGCTCTGAATCAGGTTTACAGCCTGCCAGTAATGATCCTGATGCAAATCAGGTAAACGGGGGCGCAAATGACAACTAACGAAATATTGATGCTTATTGGTATGTTCATCGTCACTTTTGGCGTACGTTATGTGCTATTTGCCATGGCTGATACTATTGTCTTTCCGCATTGGTTAAAGCGGGCGCTAAACTATGTGCCTATTGCCGTATTAACTGCAATTATTTTTCCTGCGGTATTTATGCCAAAAGGACAAATATGGTTAAGTCTAGAAAATGCTTATATCATTGGCGCAATTGTGGCTGTACTCGTTAGCGTGTGGCGGAAAAATATGTTGCTTACTGTCATTATTGGCTTGGCAGCATTTGCCTTGTGGAAGATGTTGATTACCCCTTAGAGTGCGGTGATTAAACTGACTTCCGGTGTGATAAAAGTTTAATGATAGACCCTACAATACTTGAACAATTTATCAATTTTTCACCTAGCTGTGAACGCAATAAAGCACCGATTTTGGTGGAGTTATTACCATTAGTTCAAGGGAAAAGTAGCGTATTGGAAATTGGCAGTTATTCTGCACAACATGCGTTACATTTCGCCCGTCAAATGCCTCATATTACTTGGCAACCAACAGATATAGCGCAAAACTTAGCTGGCTTAAACCACAATTTAGCTTTAGTGCCAACCGACAATATAACCCCAGCAGTATTGTTAAATGTTAGTAATCCTCTGCACTGGCCACAGCGGCAGTTTGATCTAATTTATACCGCCAATACTTTACATATTATGGCATGGCAAAGTGTCGTGGAATTTATTAGTCAGCTTCCTAAAGTGACAAAGCTAGGTTCAACTGTGGTGATATACGGCCCATTTAAATATCATGGACAATTTACTAGCCCAAGTAATCAAGATTTTGATAACTGGTTAAAAGAGCGAGACCCGTTAAGTGGCGTTCGTGATTTTGAGCAAATACAATCGTTATTCAATAACATTGGCTTCAGCTTAATTTCCGACACAAATATGCCGGCTAATAATCAGTTGTTGGTTTTTGGGCGTGAATTTTAGCCGCTTATTTGGGCCGTGAAAATTGTGCAATGTTGTGATTATGCAAATTAACTTAGCTTAATTACGTTAACTTCTATCGCGCCATCAAGTATACTAGCCGCCGTTTTTCTGAGATAAAATTCTGCAATGCTTAGCAGCTACTTACTAAGCGTATAACAGGGGCGTTTGTGCAGAGTTAGTAAATCAATTCAAAGGAGCAAGTGGCGATGAAGGTAAAATTGTCGGTCAATTTAGTATTAGTATTTTTCTTTATTATCTATACAGCCTTAGCGTCGTCATCTGTGGTATCAGCTACTGAAAATTCAGCCACTGTAAAGTCAATTAGGGAAAGCTCAGCCAGCACTGAGCAAAACCAGCTATTACAGCAGCAATATTTGGCCAAACATCAAGAAATTCTGCCAAAAGTAGCAGTAGCCGATATGTTTTATGGTTGTAATTCAACGCGTAAGAGCGATCCTATTCCTTATCAAATAGCCCAACTAATTGAAAAAATGGATAAAGCTCAATTAGCGGAAAAATTAAATAGTTGTTTGCAAGGTGAAACGCCACAATCAGAAAGCGCCTTGAACTTTGGGTTAGTCGGCTGTTTTACTGACCAGTTATCTAGCTTACCAGCCGCTGAGCGCGAACAAAAAATGACGTTAGTGCATGGCGCCATTGAACGCTTATCACGTGAACAACGTCAAAAAAGTTTTACCCGCTGCGTGGCAAAACAAGCGATAAAATACGTTCGTTAACTTGCTTAGCGTGAGGTTCCCATATAAGAATCGCTGGCGCCCGATCTTTATCGGGCACTTTCATATGTCATTGTAAATCGCATGCTAATTTAGACAAACCACACTTTGTTATTTCTTGTTATGGCAAGTTGCAAAGACTAACCCTCCTTTTAAACCAATAACCACTAAAATGTTTCAAAATAATAACTAAAAAGAATAAGTAGATGTCTGCATATGTTCATAAGTTTACACTTTGTAACATTCTAGATTTTTCAGGCAAAAAATTATGTCTTATAGTGACATTAATTGAAAAAGAAATGGCTTGATGATCATGGGACAAGAAACTCAAAAAATTTTAGTAGTAGATGATGATATGCGCTTACGTGCGCTATTAGAACGTTACTTAGTAGAGCAAGGATTTGTGGTGCGTAGTGCTGCTAATTCTGAGCAAATGGATCGCTTACTTGAGCGTGAAAATTTTCATATGTTGGTGCTTGATTTAATGTTGCCGGGGGAAGATGGTTTATCTATTTGTCGCCGTTTACGTCAAAACGGTAACAATATTCCTATTGTTATGCTAACGGCTAAAGGTGACGAAGTTGACCGAATTATCGGCCTTGAACTTGGTGCCGATGATTATATGCCGAAACCGTTTAATCCACGTGAATTATTGGCACGTATTAAAGCGGTATTGCGTCGTAAAACCCAAGAAGCGCCGGGTGCGCCATCAATGGAAGAAAACGTTATTTCTTTTGGTGACTATTCACTGAATTTAGCCACCCGTGAAATGGCTAAAGGCGAAGTCAATATGCCGCTAACCAGTGGTGAATTTGCGGTTTTAAAAGCCTTAGTGACTCACCCGCGCGAACCTTTATCTCGTGATAAATTGATGAATCTAGCACGTGGTCGAGACTATTCGGCATTAGAGCGTAGTATTGATGTACAAGTGAGTCGGTTACGTCGTATGCTAGAAGAAGACCCAGCCAAACCTAGATATATTCAAACGGTTTGGGGGTTAGGGTATGTATTTGTTCCGGATGGAAAAGAAGCGGCTTAAATTCCGCCTTAATTAACGCTTTATATGAAAATATTGCCACGCAGTGCTTTTGGGCAAACCGTATTATTAATTGGATTTTTACTGCTGATTAATCAGGTAGTCTCTTATGTGTCTATCGCGCTTTATATTATTCAGCCAAACTTTCAGCAAATTAACGAGTTGTTAGCCAAACAAGTGCGCGTGGTATTTATTGATGTTGAAGATGCCGAACTTAGCCCAGCAATGGCGGAAGCGTTTCAACATGAAACCGGCATTGGTGTATATCGCGAAAAAGATGCGATGCGTTTAGGACTAGCCGATGCCGTATATTTAGAGTTCCGTTCGGCGCAAATGTCTGAATTACTTGACGGACCTGCCGAGGTTCGCATTACTCAAGGTGATGAATACCTATTCTGGATCCGTCCACCTCAAGCACCTAGTTTATGGGTAAAAATTCCGTTAACTGGTTTAGAAGAATCAAATTTCTCACCACTAATTTTCTTTTTGGTCATTTTAGGGGTGCTTTCGGTTGCCGGTGGCTGGCTATTTGTCCGCAATTTAAATAGGCCCTTAAGGGCATTGCAGCACGCCGCTGAAGAAGTGGGAAGAGGTGAATTTCCAACGCCGTTAAGTGAAGAAGGCACAACTGAAATCATGGCGGTAACCCAAGCCTTTAATCATATGTCTAAGGGTATTAAGCAACTGGAAGATGATCGTAATTTATTAATGGCGGGCATTTCTCATGATTTACGTACGCCATTAACTCGCATTCGTTTAAGCGCCGAAATGATGTCGACCCAAGATGAATACCTAAAAGAAGGGATTGAAGGTGACATTGATGATATGAATGCGATTATCGATCAGTTTATTGATTACATTCGCCATGACAGTAAAGATAAAGCAGAACTTGGTAATCTCAATGTCTTGATTGATGATGTAGTTCATGCTGAAACCCCAACGGATCGTGAAGTGGTGTTTAGCGCGGGTGAGATCCCAGAGGTGCCGCTTCGCTATGTTGCAATCAAACGAGCCGTGGCTAACTTAATTCAAAATGCCATTCGTTATACCGATGGCAAAATTTTAGTTAGCACGGGAATGGAAACTAATCGTTACGTCTATATTATGGTTTGTGATGAAGGTGCAGGCATTCCAGAGTCTGAAATAGAGCGACTATTTCAACCGTTTACTCAAGGTGATAAAGCCAGAGGCACCGAAGGTAGTGGCTTAGGGCTTGCTATAATCAAGCGCATTGTCGATACCCATGGTGGCAAAGTTATGTTGTCAAATCGTGAACAAGGTGGTCTTCAAGCCAAGATTATTTTACCTGTTACATTTAATTAACTAATTTTTGATCTTTCTTTAACTTAATTTTTTTATCTACTAGACTGGAAAAATGCGACTATTTTTGTCGCGTTGTCGGTCGAATTCGATAATTCATAAGCACAAACTACCGTTAATATTAAAGTGCTTGTTGGTTTGAATTGATGCAGTACGAATGGCGATCTCTTAAATGAACAAAAAGGGATGTATCCATGATAAAAAAATTAAACAAATTAACCTTGTCTATTCCGCTAATGTGCCTAAGCGTGGCATTTTCAAGCATGGCTCAACCACCAGAAACTCCACCGGGTATCGCAAAAAAAGGCGATGATTACCAGCATCCGCTAGGCAAGAAAAAGCGCGAAAATACTAAAAAGGCATTAGAAGCAAAATTGCAGGGTAAGGCCAAAGGTAAAGTTCATAAAGTGGCAAAAGGTCAATATGTTGAACTTGAGCGAGAAGGGGAAGAGTTAATCTGGACGGTGTTAGCGGAATTTAGCGATTTTGCTCACAATAACATTGCTCAACCTGATGAAAATAACAATACAACCATTTGGCGTGAAGACTTTAGTCAGCAACATTATCAAGAAATGTTGTTTTCAGAAGCGCCTGGCGCTAACTCAATGCGCAACTTTTATATTGAGCTTTCATCAAACCGCTATACGGTGAACGGCGATGTGACTGATTGGGTCACTGTGCCAGGCGACGCCGCCAGTTATGATGATGACGCGGGTAATGATGCGTTATGGAGTTTTATACAAGACTCTGTTGATGGTTGGTACCAACAGCAATTAGATGCCGGCAAATCGCCAGCAGAAATTGCCGAATACTTAAGTAAATTCGATGTTTGGGATCGCTATGATTATGATGGCGATGGTAATTTCAATGAGCCGGATGGTTATATTGATCACTTCCAATCTGTGCACGCTGGCGAAGGTGAAGAAGCCGGTGGTGGTGCCCTAGGTAGCGCTGCCATTTGGAGCCATCGCTGGTATGCGAATTGGCCAGACATTGGAGTAACTGGCCCTTTATTTAACCCTGCCGGCGGTGTACGTATTGGTGATACGGATTTATGGATAGGTGATTACACCATTGAACCAGAAAATGGCGGCGTCGGGGTCTTTGCTCATGAATATGCCCATGACTTAGGTTTGCCTGATTTATACGCCACTCAAGGCGGCTCTAACTCAACGGGTTTTTGGACGTTAATGTCGTCTGGTTCATGGTTAAGCAATGGCACTAATGATATCGGTTCAAAACCTGGTCATATGGGCGCTTGGGAGAAGTTCCAATTAGGTTGGTTAAATTATGAAGTAGCATTTGCCGGGGCAAAATCTCAACATAAATTAGGGCCAGCAACAGCTAATACCAAGCAAGCACAAGGCTTATTTGTTGTCTTGCCAGATAAGGAAGTAGAAACTCAATTGGGTACGCCGTTTGAGGGTGAATACATGTATTACAGTGGCTCAGGTAACAATCTGAACAATGTAATGTACAAAGCCATGACACTACCTGCCGCAGCAACATTATCAGCACAAGTCGACTTTGCAATTGAAGGTGATTGGGATTATGCCTACTTGGTGATATCGTCTGATGGTGGTGCTAATTGGGAAAGAGTTGAAACCAACCTTTCAACCAATACCAACCCAAATTCAACTAACTTAGGTAATGGTATTACCGGTTTTTCAGGCGGCTGGATTGAATTAACCGCTGATTTGTCTGCCTACGTTGGCGATGTGATGTTAGGCTTTAATTACGTTACTGATGGAGCTGTTGTGGAGTCAGGCTTACTGGTTGATAATATAAATATTACTGGTATGGACGTTGATGGCGCAGAAATGGATACCGGTTGGGCATATAACGGCTTTGATACCACTACCGGTACCGAGCTAGGTTATTACTTTAATGCTTATGTCGCTGAATTTAGAAACTACAATGGTTACGACAGCGTTTTAGAAGTTGGCCCATATAACTTTGGTTTTCTTGATGAGCATGGTGATAAAGTAGAGCGCTTCCCTTATCAAGATGGCCTATTAATCAGCTATTGGGACTCATCACAAACGGATAACAATACACCGCAGCATCCGGGTGAAGGGTTGATTTTACCGATTGATGCGCACCCTGAAGTTTTCTATCGTCCAAGTGGTGCCGCATGGTATAACCGGTTACTAAGTTTTGATTCAACGTTTTCGCTAGCGCCAACCGATGAATTAAACCTACACTGGTTTAGCGTTGAATCGCAAATTCCAAGCCAGCCTGCAGTTAATAAGTTTAATGACAATATTCAGCATTGGAATTCAGAAACCCCTACTGCGGGTGTGAAAAACCCTCACACGGGTACAGAAATTTGGATTAAGAGCATCAGTGCTAAAGGCAACTTTATGCAGGTGCAAGTAGCACCGACAAAATAGCTTTACTTATTCAAGTTAAGGTAATCAATAAGCAAGCTACTTTATAACGTAAAGCCGGTCATATTGACTGGCTTTTTTATTATCACTCTATACATATTCAACAGCATTGACTACACCGCATTGTAGAAAAACTTTAGAGGTTAGCTACTAACTTCTCAATCTCGTCATTAATTAATGCCTGGGCATAGCTATTGCCAGCTAAATTTGCTTGTTTGCTTGTTTGCTTTTTAGCTCCAGCGAAGCAATTAATTTAGCTTTGTTTTCTTAATCCATTAATACAGCGCGTACACGATCATATTTAAAACGAGATGCGGTTTCAGCTTTAATGTAATTAATTTTTGTATCGACACTGATAAGTGGTATTAATCGGCAAAGATTGGCAATACGCAGTTGCAGAGCTTGGTAGTAAGGCAAACTAGAGATAAGTTTTTCATCACTCCATAACTTAATTTGGATATCATTGAAATGAATATGCCAAGTTAGAAACACGAAAAATACGGCGAGTTCGGAAAGTAGCAAAAACAACATAGTTAATCCCTTAATCAATGTGTATTCACTTAAGCGTAGGCAGGGAAGTTTAGGTTCGCCATTTATCATCAAGTTTGATCATGCAAAAGCGAATAAAGTTTGATTAAAGTCAAAAAAGCCAGTGATTAGGTCACTGGCTTGAAAGGTGTGTTGGTATGGATTTCAGCTATGCTTGAGCTAATTTTGCATTGCTTGATAAATTCGATCAAAGCCAGCTTTGGTTTTTGCTACTGACTGCATTGAACTTAAGCCATCTGGATATTGCTCTTGTTCAAGCACAATCCATTTTGTGCCACCCACTGTTAAATTGGCTTTAATGATACTCGGCCAATCAAAGTGATTTTCACCAATAATTGCGCTTAATTTTTCACCTTCTTTGACATGAATTTTATAATGAGTAGTCAGGGTTCTGCCTGGGTAACGTTTGATGTAATCAATTGGGTTATGGTTAGCATAAAATACCCAGCCAACATCAAGTTGTAACACTACGTTTTCAGGGGTGTTGCTGGCAATATAATCCCAAAAGGTTTTGCTTTTGTAGCTGGCAAATTCATATTGGTGGTTATGAAAACCGACGGTCATTCCGTATTTAGCAAGCTCGGCGCTTAAACGAGTTAGCTCATTGGCAAATGCTGGCACATCGCTGGCGCTCCATGCTCGTTCATCCCAAGGGATAATTAACATATCAACACCTAACGTTTTATAAAACAGCAAGTTTTTATTAATTACTTCAGGGGCAAACGCTTCAGCATCAACATGGGCTGCGCTGGTTTGTAAGTTTAACTGAGTTAATAACTGTTTTAATCCGGCAGCATTCTCTTGATACGGGCCAAAATAGCCAGCAAATTCAACACCGTCAAAACCCATAGCAGCTAGTTCGGATAGCGTGCCAACAAAGTCTTGCTGTAGGGCATCTTTAACTGACCACAATTGCAAACCAATCACAGGTTTTTGTGCCTGTTGTTTTAGGTGAGCTTGGTTTGATTGTTGGGACTGATGGTTATGGCTAAGCGCTGGGTGCGACAGTGCCAGTAAGCCAGCAGCAATCAGTGAATGAACGATAGAGTATTTCATGGGCGCGAGCTCCTTAAAAGCAATGGCTCCTTAAAAAAAGCGGCATGAGCGAGGGAGAAGAAAGTGCCCCATGCCGCTTGTACACCTAATAACCTAGTAATTTAATAGATTAGGCAGATGTTTCTTGGTAGGCGTATTCAGTTAAGCCAAGCTCAGCCAATACGCCGTTTAAGTGGTCTTTTGCCGCTTTATCTGGGCCTGGGTAATCACCGGCAATTGCCACATTACCCATATAGCCGATATCTTTCATGCCGGCAGGCGAACAGAAAAATGCCGCAAGCACTAAACCGCGAAAACGAGCAAATGCTTTGGCAATTTGTTGGAACTGCGCTGGCGTTTGTTCATTGCGATAGGCAATATCATCAACAATGGCTAATTGCTGCTTAGCCTGTAACTTGGCAAACACTTTTTTAAAGCGCAGTTTCGCTTCATCATCAATCCAAGCAAGGGCATGTAAAATAGTGCTGCGATCGCGCTGCTGTCCTGAATACGGCGCGCTGACCCACTCGTCGATAACTGCAGGTACATCAACTTCAGTTGCCGATGGCACTTCGCCATCACGCGGCACAATAATATCCGATAAAATCGCGACTAAGGTTAATTGCGCTGGCGTTAACGTTAGTGGCCATGGCGAACTTGGCGGAATAATTAAATTAGGATCGGTACCATAGCCGCTGGCAGTAATGGGTGTTAACTCTAAGTTTGGCCAATGACCCGCTGCCGATGTTTCACCAAAGGTTGCCGCTTGAGTGTATTTAGTGGCAACCGTGGCTGCAGAGCCAGCCGCAAGCAAACCTAACCATTTTAATGATTCGCGGCGGGTAATACCTGATTGGTATTTATAACTATCAAAACGTTCTGACATGTTAAATAGCTCCTTTGTCTAGTTGCTCGGCTAACCAAGTAGAGTTGCGCATGGCAAGCGTCATAATTGTTAACGTACAGTTTTTATGAGGATTCGAGGCAAATACGCCGGCGTCCATCACAAATAAGTTATTGCAATCCCAAGTTTGACCCCATTGGTTGGTTACTGAATCTTTTGGCGAGCTGCCCATACGTGTAGTGCCCACTTCATGGATAATTTCACCACCTTTAGAAATCGCTTTTTCCGCTGGCGGTAAATCACCGACTTTCGCGCCCATGGTTTCAAGTAAAGTTTTCGCGGTTTTTAAGCCGTGCTCAATTTGTTTTAATTCATGATCTGACCATTTGAAGTGGAACTTAGCGACCGGAATACCCCACTGATCTTTAGTGGTTTCATCAATTTCCATGTAAGTGTGCTTATTCGGTAACATTTCACCGCGCAGGGCAAAACCAACGTAAGCACCGTAATGGTCTTTAGCAATTTTCTTTAATTCACTACCGTAGCCTTGTAAATCACCTGAAACACCTGAGCCTGGTTGATGGAAGCCGCTGCTGATTTCAAAGTGATAACCACGAGGGAATGCTAATTCTTTGTTCGCTTGCGCTTTATGACCCCACCAAGGAATAAATAAATGGTTGGCTGTATGACCGTCTTCGTTGTAACGCGGACGACCTTTTAATGCAGGAATTAATGCGCCAAGCCATGCACCAGTTGAGTCCATTAAGTTACGACCCACTTGACCGCTTGAGTTTGCCAAACCGTTCGGGTGCTTTTTAGTTTTTGAGTTAAGTAAGATACGCGCTGATTCACAAGCACTTGCCGCTAAAATCACTACGCGCGCAGTTAATGTGTGCTCGGTTTTTGAGGTTTTATCTACGTAGGTAACGCCAGTAACTTTACCGTTTTCATCGGTTTGTACTGATTTAACCATGGCATCAGTTATCACCTTTAAGTTACCGGTTTTCTTGGCTAAAGGAATAAGTGAGGTCGTGGTTTGGAACGCGGCACCAATTGAACAGCCATGACCACAAGGTGTTGCGTAAAAACAAGCGGCACGATCATCTTTTGGACGCGTTAATACCGCGCGGTGCATAGGCACTGCTGGAATATCATGTTTTTTCGCCGCCGCTGCCACTAATAGTTCAGGGATACGCGGGGTTGGTGGTGGCTGAAGTACGCCTTCAGAAGAAGGTGGCATATCGTCTAAGCCGGTATTAGTGCCACAAACACCAACGATGGTTTCTGTTTTGTCATACCAAGGGGCAATATCTTCATATTCAAATGGCCAGTCAGCACCTAAACCGTCACGTGATTTACCTTTAAAGTCATGCTCACTAAAGCGCAGAGAATAACGACCCCAATGGTTAGTGCGGCCACCCAACATGCGGGCACGCCACCAGTAGAAAGTTGAATCTTTACCTGTGGTGTAAGGCTCGTTTGGCACCTGCCAGCCGCCATCAACCGTAGCATCGTAAAAGCCAAAGTTTTTATCTTTATTACCGGCACCCATTAAAGGTGCTTCACCGTTGCGTTTAAACATCGGCGATTCAGTTTTAGGGTCGTAGTTACGACCCGCTTCGAGCATTAATACCTTATGACCAGCATTGGCAAGGGTGTAAGCAGCCATTGCGCCACCTGCGCCTGAACCGACTACTAACACTTGGTGTTTAAATTCTGCCATTGTTATAACTCCTTAATCTTAAGGTTTTTGAACCACACTTGGTCGCCGTGATCTTGTAAGCCAATGTGGCCTGATTTACTTTCTGCAAAGCCTTGCCAAGTGGCAAATTTGCTGTTCTTTACTAAGGTATTCCAGTTAGTGCTGCCAATAACAACACTGGCGGTGGATACCCCGTTTTGCCACACTTCTAAGTGACCGTCATTAAAGCGAATTCGAACGTTATTCCACTGGCCAGCTGGCTTGTGGGCTTTTACTGATGAGGCAATTAAGTCGTAGATAGAGCCCGATAAATGCGAGTCAATCTTATTATCTGAATGGCGTTCATTATCCAAAATTTGAATTTCTGGCGCGTGTGAGTATATGGCGCCACCTAATTCGTCAGCCAGAATGAAAATGCCGCTGTTACCAACTAGGGCAATTTTCCAATCAAGCACTAACTCAAAGTTGGTATAGATTTTTTTGGTTAAAATGTCGCCGCCACCTTTGCCGGTTAAGGTCATGGCGTTGTCTTCAATTTTCCATTGTGGGTTCAGGCTGTCACTTTTAAAGTTGCGCCATTGCGACATATCTTTGCCGTTAAATAATAATGACCAACCGTCTTTGCGTTCCTGTTTAGTGAGCTGGTTATCAGCTGCATGTGCTGTTGCGGCAACGCCAAGAGATAACGCTAATGCTGCAATTTTGAGTTTTTTAAGCATAAATATAACCTTTTGCTTGTTCTGTAATAATTTGTCTTATTTGCCTAATCATTGCCCTAACTTGGGCGATTACGCGTATTGCTGTTCTTTGTCTTGTTTCTTATTTTGCTTTTGGCTTTTATTGATAAACAGATATAAACCGATGAATGCGACAATTAGCACACATGGGAAAATAAATAAGTTTTGTAATACCGCCTGACCTGCCGCTAACTCTGCTTCCGCTGCCGTTAAATTTGCCGCTTGTGCGCTAGCGTGTGCATTATCAATCCAGCTGCCAATCACAGGGTTCCACATACTAACCGCGAACATACCCGCACCGCCCATTAGTGACATACCTAACGCCCCGGTTTTTGGCGTGTATTCCGCAACGCAGCCAAGCATGGTCGGCCAGAAATAAGTAACACCAATTGCGAATAAAATTGCTGCTAAATATAGAATATTGCCTTGTGCCTGACTCATTAAGAAAATGCCACTTGCAGCGCATACCGCTGAGCCCAAAAGTACACCGGTTGGATTAAAGCGATGGACAATTGGGCCAGCGAATGCACGACCAACTGCCATCAAGCCAGTGATCATCGCGAGCATTAACATGGGTGACGCGCCACTGGCGCCAAGAATACGTTCAATCCACTGTTGCGTGCCTAGCTCAGTGGTGGCGGTAAAGGTCATACACAGCACTAAGAATAAATACAGCGGTGAGAATAGGTTGCGTAAGTTGCTGGTGGTTGAATGGCCTTCACGGTCAAATTCAGGAAATTGACTTTTGATTAACATAAAGCCGTAAATCACATTTGGAATTAGAATCAATGCCACTTGCCATTGCCAGTTTAAGCCCATTGAGGTCATAAAGTTTGAAGCTAAGGCGCCAATAACAATGCCGCCAGGGAACCAAACATGGAAACGGTTAAGCATAGTGGTTTTATTGTTTGGATACATTTCGGCAATTAGCGGGTTACAACCTGCTTCGACCGCGCCATTAGCAAAGCCAATTAAAAACGTGGAAATTAATAAACCCCAGAATCCGTCTGCTGTGATGGTTAGCACTAAGCCTAATAAATGGCAGAAAAACGCTAACGCCACCAATTTCTTAGCGCCGATGGCATTATAAATAACGCCGCCGATCATGGTTGCCAGTGGGAAACCTAAAAATGCCATGGCATTTACCCAGCCAAGCTCTGTACCTGATAGTCCAAATTCTGCCCCCAATTGTCCTAAAATACCGGCGCGAATGGCAAAGGTCATCGAGGTAACCGTTAACGCGATACAGCATAATTTAAAGACAAACAAACTTTCTTTACTATTCATGTGATGTCCTGTTAGTTGTTTTTATTGTTTTTATTGTTTTTATTATTTTGTTATTTAGATAGACCTAAAATCAGGTTGTTACGGTCAATATCCGTAGCAACACTGGCAAAATCATCAAACGCTTTATCGGTTGGACGAATTAAATGTTGTTTAATAAATTCGGCGCCTTCTTTAGCACCATCTTCAGGGTGCTTAATACAGCACTCCCATTCCAGCACCGCCCAGCCGTCAAAACCGTATTGGGTTAATTTACTGAAAATACCTTTAAAATCGACTTGGCCATCGCCTAGTGAGCGAAAGCGTCCAGGGCGGTCAATCCAGTTTTGATAACCACCATAGACACCGCTTCTGCCGTTTGGATTAAACTCGGCATCTTTTACGTGGAATGCTTTGATACGCTCGTGATAAATATCGATAAACGCTAAGTAGTCGAGTTGCTGCAGCACAAAATGGCTTGGGTCATACAAAATGTTAGCGCGGGCATGATTTCCGGTTGCCTCAAGAAAGCGTTCAAAGGTAATACCGTCATGTAAATCTTCCCCTGGGTGCAGCTCATAACATACATCAACGCCGGCTTCTTCAAACTGATTTAATATTGGTAGCCAACGCTTAGCAAGTTCTTCAAAGCCTTGTTCTACTAAGCCAGAAGGACGCTGTGGCCAAGGGTAAACGGTTGGCCATAATAGTGCGCCTGAAAAACTGGCGTGACTGGTTAAGCCAAAGTTAGCACTCGCTTTCGCTGCCAGTGCCATTTGCTCAGTTGCCCATGCCGTTCTGGCGGCAGGGTTATTACGAAACTCGACTGGAGCAAAGGCATCAAACATTTGATCATAAGCTGGGTGAACAGCTATTAGTTGCCCCTGCAAATGAGTCGATAGCTCAGTGATGCTAATGCCATATTCACCAGCAATGCCACTAAGCTCCTGACAGTAATCTTTACTTTGGGCGGCAAGCGCTAAATCAAATAAACGGGCATCGGTGGTAGGTACCTGAACACCCTTAAAGCCTTTTTCACTCGCCCACTGGCAAATGCTGCGAAAATCGTTAAATGGTGGTTCGTTAGATGCAAATTGAGCAAGGAAAATTGCTGGTCCTTTTATTTGATTCATAGTTGAGTTCCAGTGTGAAAGTTGTGCCATTTAGTGTCAGCTGCACTGGCTGATACTGCATTTTCGATAAAAGCCATGCCGCGTATTGCCTGTTTAATGCCTGGGACATCAAATGCGTCATTTGTCGCAGGCTGGCCTTCATTAAAGGCTTGAATTTGCTTAGCAAAGTTTAGGTACAAATTAGCAAAGGCTTCTAAGTAACCTTCTGGATGGCCTGCTGGCGTGCGAAGCGCAGCTTGCGCGGCAGGGCAAAGTTCACCAACACCTGCACGTAGTTGCTGGGTTGGCTCAGTATTGCTGCGAAGCCATAGTGTATTTGGCTCCATTTGCGACCATTCGAGGCTTTTGTGTTCGCCGTAAATTTTAAGTTTAAGATTGTTTTCTTCACCGACCGCTATTTGGCTAGCTAATAATACGCCTTTCGCGCCGTTATTAAATTTGAGCAATACCGTGCCGTCATCATCGAGTGTACGGCCATCAACCACCGCATTTAAATCGGCACAAAGCTGGCTAATTTCCAAGCCGCTGATATATTCGGTTAAATTGGCTGCATGCACGCCAATATCGCCTATACAACAGCTAATGCCTGAGCGTGATTGATCTAATCGCCAGCTTGCTTGTTTGCTTGCTTCATCATCTTTATTGGCCAACCAGCCTTGGGTGTACTCAACAATGATTTTACGAACCTTTCCTAATTGACCCGAAGCAACGAGATGACGCGCTTGCTTAACCATAGGATAGCCAGTGTAAGTATGGGTTAAACCGTATAAGCAATTGTGTTGTTTTAGTAAAACATCCAGTGCTAGCGCTTCTGATAAATTAAGCGTTGCAGGCTTATCCGATAACACATGAAAACCGTGCTCAATTGCCATTTTGGCTACAGGGAAATGTAAGTGGTTGGGGGTAACAATAGCGACAAATTCCATACGCTGATCAGCGGGCAACTTTGCTTCTTGTTCGAACATTGCTTGGTAGCTAGGGTAACAGCGACTGGCATCAAGCGCTAATGCTTGGCCTGAATTTACACTGCGCTGTGCATCTGAACTAAAGGCACCACAGACTAGCTCAATCTGACCATCCAGATTGGCTGCTATACGGTGAACAGCGCCAATGAATGCTCCTTCACCACCGCCGACCATGCCCATTCGGACTTTTCTTAGCATGCTTTTCCCCCAACTACGTTAATTCTGGTAACTCTAGCTTAATTGAATACCTTTGATAATAAAGTTATGCCGCGACAATGCGCTAATAATATTTCGGTTGACAATGTAACAAAATCGGCGTTTAAATAATTTTATGAAATCGTAATAAATGGCGAGAATGTGCCTAAATGAAAGCTACAGAGTTGTTACAACAAGATGGGGTGAAGCAAATAATTGCCGCGTTTGACCTCCTGCCCGATATTATCTTTTGGATCAAAGATACTGAAAGTCGCATTCTTTACGGCAACAGCCATTTTATTCAACACTTAGGCTATAAAACCTTAGATCAAATTCTTAACAAAACTGATTTTGACTTTTCGCCTTCACATTTAGCTTTCCAGTTTGTTAATGATGATAAGCGAGTATTAGCGGGGCATAATGTGGTTGATCGCCTAGAGCTCAACCATACGGTTAGTGGTGAATTAGGCTGGTTTTCAACCTCTAAAAAAGTCTTGCTGGATGAGTGTGGTAAGGTTGTCGGCACCTATGGTATTACCCGTCATTTAGAAAAAACCTCAAAGGCGTTATCGAATGTTAAGGCGATTGAGATACCGGTTAGGTATATTCGCGAACATTATAGTCGCACCATTACTATTGAAGAATTAGCCGATTTAGCCCACTTGTCAGTCAGTGCTTTAGAGCGCCGTTTCAAAAAGCATTTAGCTAAAACACCGAATCAATTTATCAATGAAATTCGTTTGGAAAATGCTCGCAAATTAATTGTTGAAACGCAATTGCCAATCTCGCAAATTGCTTACCAATGTGGCTATTCGGAGCCGAGTTATTTTAGTAAGCAATTCCAACGGATGTTTGGTGAAGTGCCATCGCAACTGCGTAAGCAGTTAAGTTAGTACTAGCGTAAGTTGCTTGTTATCTAATTTAACCTGAGCTGCGCATAAGAAATTGAACTAAATGCCCTTGCGGTGATCAGATCTTTCGACCAAGAAATATAAGATTACCAAGGACAAGGGCATGAACAACTTAGACGCAATTTACGTAGATGTCGA
>NZ_JBQMTM010000018.1:0-98256 GCF_053470325.1 Colwellia sp. MEBiC06753
GATTAATGACATCTAGGGCTTGAGAAACGAGCATAAAAAATCCGATAAACAATGTTTATCGGATTTTTACATACTCAGAAGATCGTTCAATTGATCTGTAAATAAATGCCTAACTGATCGGTATTAGGGCATATGCCCTCTTTTTTTAACTGATTTAGTCACTGTAGACGAAAACTAATTGCACTCATCAACGCTAAGCGCTGGTGGCACTACTGGATCTGTGCCTGATTTTGTCGCCTGAGCATATGAAGCAAAACATTCAGTTGGTGCAACGGTTAATGCATTACCATCAGTATAAGGTGTGACATAAACCACATCACTAATCACACTAATAGTAAATTCACTAGTGGTATCTACTTCCAATAATGCTGCCCATGTATTAGCGCCATCATCATCGGCACTTGCCGAAGATGGATAACCATACACAGTATTAATAGTGCCAACATTAGTCGTCAATGTCGTATCAGCTGTATTTTCACTACCTGCAATCAGTGATTTACTAAACACTAAGCTTGAGGCACTTTGCATAGAACCTTTAACCGCTTGTAAGGTTGAAGTGCGGGCATCGCCTTGTAGGTCTAAAAATTTTGGCGCAGCAGTTACGGCTAGAATACCAAGAATAACAATCACGACTACAAGCTCAATAAGCGTAAAACCAGATTGTTTATTTAATACTTTCATAGGGTTGTCTCTTATTACGGTTACTTTTAATTGTTAACGTAAACAATAACTGAACTATTTGATGGATCATAGGTAAATAAGTTACCAGTAGACTTTTCTGCGCCACCTGCTGGTGCCACAAACTCATCATTAGCATCTTTATTTAATGATTCTTTTAAATAGTATGCACAAACATTATTACCTGCATTACCACCACTGACTAAAGCGGCAAAGTAATTAGCAGAGTTGTTGCTATTTAATGCGGCAATGGTTGACTCAATTACTGGCGGCTGTTGTAAGATATTTTCCCAAATTTCTACACAGTTATTAACATCAAATCCGCCACCTAAACCAGCGCCATCAGTTAAACCAGTAACATAACCTGGGCGAACATTGGTCGCCTCAGTAGTTAAAATTAAAGTGGTGCTATCATAGTCAACTGAATTTAATCCACCAGTATTTTTAGGACGACCTTCCGCTTCCCACTGAGCACGAGCTAACGATACCGCAGTAGCAAAGCCCCCAGCCATGCCTTCAATATTGGCTTGTTTGGCTTGATCAGTTAAATCTAAAAACTTTGGAATTGCAGTCACGGCTAGAAAGCCTAATATAACCACCACAATAACAAGTTCAATTAAGGTAAAACCAGCTTGCTTTTTCATGTGTACACCTTTTACTTGCACGCGTTAACTAATTCTAGCAGTGAATTATCTGATAAGTCACTGACTTTACGGGAAGATTATTTAATTACTTTACCTGATTTCGGGTAGTAATCAAAATACTTCTCACTGCTGATACTAAAACGACAAATCTTACTGTTATCAACGGTATTTCTATTGAGCTCAATAACTGCCACTGGCTGTTTCAAAAGCTCTAATGGCATATCTAATACTTGTTGCCAAATATGCTGACAATTATCACTATCTGGCCAGCCGTATTGATTAACACTAATCATAGCAATCGAGCCTGAACTATCTTTAAGCCTAACCTGAGTTGGCCGCCCATCCATTAACCATTGGCCATGAATCGCCTGAATATGTGCAGCAAAGCGATTGGCTAAACTTTGCACGCCGGCATCAGTAATTCGCGACCCATGTTTAAAATAATAATTAACAAAACCGGCCATCAGTAAGCCCAGCAAAGTCACAATAATTAACAACTCTGCTAGTGAGCGCTCTTTTGTTTCAGCCTCACTTTGCCTAGTCATTATTTACCTTGGAACGCTGATGCCATATCCCACATAGGCGTAAAAATACCTAAAGCCAAAATCAATACCATGATCGCTACGATCACTAATAATATTGGCTCAATACGAGCGGTTAGCGTACTCAAGTCGTAATCGACTTCTCGTTCGTAATAATCACCCACTTCTTCGAGTAATTCATCAACTCGACCAGTTTCCTCACCAACGGCAATCATTTGCAACACTAATGGCGTAAATAGTTCACTGGTTAGTGCAGTACGTAATAAGCTGTCGCCACTTTCTATTCCTTGACGCATTTTCAAGATTTTTTCTTGCATAAACTTGTTATCAACCGCATCTGCCACCAGCGACAAACCGGCCGTCATTGGCACACCAGCTTTTAACACGATGGCAAAACTATGAGTAAAGCGCGATAAAATTGATCGTTCAATAATACTGCCAACAACCGGTAGTTTTAGTTTGCGCTTATCCCAAAAATATCGCCCGTTATCGGTACGCACGTAGTAGCGAACGCCGAAAATCCCCACTAAACTGGCCACCAATAGATACGGCCAATAATCTAAGAAAAACTCTGAACTTGTGATTAAAATTTTTGTAGCCAAGGGAAGGTCAGCCCCAAGGCGAGCAAACATATTTGCGAAAGTAGGGATCACAAAAATATTAAGGATCACTATGGCAATAATAATCGCGATAATGACAAAACTTGGGTAGCGCAAAGCTGACTTTATTCGCTTGCGAGTTTCTTGTTCACGTTCAAAATAGGTTGCAAGTTTGAGAAATGCTTGATCAAGCTGGCCGGTATTTTCCCCAACATGCACAATAGATACAAACAATGATGAAAATACCGACTTATGTTGATTTAATGCCGACGACAGCGCGTTACCGCCTTCCAACTGGCTAGCTACATCGGCTAATACTTGCTTCAATTTTAGTGAAGTAGTGGACTCTGATAAGCCATGTATTGACCGTAGAATTGGCACACCAGAGCGCATCAACGCATGCATTTGACGACATAGTACAATTAAGTCATCCAAAGTCACTTGGTTAAAACCAAGCAATTCGCCGATATTTAAATTAGCACCAGAGCCTTGGCTGATAGCTTTGCCCGCTTCAATAGCGATTGGAATAATATTTTGCCGCGATAATAGTTCAGCAACCGCCGCTGTATTTGACGCTTCGATTGCCCCTTTTACTTGTTCACCTTGAGCATTACGCCCAATGTAGTTAAATATCGCCATTAATTACCCTGTGACATCGACAGTTTCAACCAGCCTGAGCACTTCTTCAACCGTAGTTATTCCTATTTTTGCATAATCAAATGCCGCTTTGGCTAAAGGTTTAAACGACGGACTTGCTTTAGCAAATTGGGTAAACGCTTCGGTGTCTTCTTGCTTTAGCGCGCCGATCATCGCTTCATTCATTTCGAGTAACTCAAATACCCCAATACGACCTTTATAGCCGGTGTATTGACACGTTTGACAGCCCTTCCCTTGCTTAAAGCTCAATTGGCTGATATCTGTACCCGTCAAGTGATTTAGCCAAGTCGTTTCTTGAATGTCTGGGTGATAGTCAGTAGCGCAATTCTCACAAACACGACGCACTAAGCGTTGAGCGATGACGGCTCGCAAAGAGCTACCGACTAAAAACCCTGCTGCCCCCATATCAATTAAACGTAGTGCACTGGTGATAGCATCATTGGTATGTAGCGTTGATAACACTAAATGACCCGTTAACGCGCCACGTAAACCAATTTCAACGGTTTCATGATCTCGCATCTCACCCACCATAATAATGTCGGGATCTTGGCGAAGTGCTGTACGCAGCACACTCGAAAAATTAAGGTTAATTTTACTGTTTACTTGCACTTGGTTAATTCTAGGTAAACGATATTCCACTGGGTCTTCAGCTGTAATAATTTTCTTAGTTGACTGATTAAGCTCACTGAGTGCGCCATATAGCGTTGTGGTTTTACCGCTACCTGTCGGCCCCGTTACTAACACCATACCATGAGGACGGGTAATTTGATGGCGTAATCTTGCGACTAATTCTGGCGGCATGCCGGTTTCATCAAGCGACAACAATCCGGCTGATTGATCAAGCAAACGCATAACCACCGACTCACCATATTGCACTGGCATAGTCGACATCCGCACATCAACACTGTGCCCTTTGACTTGCAGATTAAAACGGCCATCTTGCGGTAAACGCTTTTCAGAAATATCAAGCCCAGCCATTAATTTCAAACGCAGCACTAATGCCGAGGCTATTTTGTTTTCGTTTAAAACATTTTCCTGTAATACACCATCAATGCGCTGACGAATGCGCAATTGTTTTTCATCAGGCTCAATGTGAATATCAGAGGCACGCATTTGTACCGCATCTTCAAACACCGACTGTAATAGCTTGCCTACGGTGGCATCGCCACCATCATCAAAGGTAGCCGATAAATCAAAATCAGATGTTTGTTCGTATTCTTGTTCTAATTGGCTTGCAAATGATTCAATTTCAGCAGTACGGCGATATAAACCATCAAATGCTTCAAATAGTTGTGATTCCATTACCACAGCCAGCTGAATACGTTTAGGTGCTAACATTTGCTCAAGCTGATCGAGTCCGCCCAAGTCTGCAGGATCGCTCATGCCAATAAGTACACTCTCGCCCCTATCTTCAATTACTAATGCTCGCAAGCGCCTGGCATGAACCTCTGGCAATAAGTGGGCAATTTCAGGGGAGATACGAATTTGGCTGATGTCCATAAATGGCACATCAAGTTGTTGCGCAAGAAACGACAACAACTGCTTTTCACCGATATAGCCAAGCTCAATAAGCACATCACCAAGTTTACGACCTGAGGTTTTCTGGCTCGTTAATGCCTGCATTAATTGATCTTCGCCAATGATATGCTCATGAACAAGCAAATCACCTAAGCGCATTTTTAATTTAGGTGCTGGCATTTTATTAGTCTCCTAACGCTGAAATTCGTTGCTCAGCAAATGCCTGACTGGCCGCTGATAACCCACCGATAACAAGCGCTTCCTTATAGCTGGCAATAGCTTCGTTAAAACCGCTATTTTTATCGTGTGATATGGCTAAACCTAAATGCCATTTCGCATTGTTTGGCTGTAACTTGATCAAATGCTGGTAAGCCGATATCGCAAACTTTTGCTGTTCAACCGCGCTAGCACTTTGCGCTAATAACGATTGATACTCAACCTGCGGCGTATTCTTGAGAACGGATAACACCTCAAATGCTGCTTTATTTAATTGTTGTTGCAGCAAAATTTTCGCCGCCATTAACCGAAAGCTAGGCTCTTGAGGCATTAACGTAATACCTTGATTCACTAAATTAAACGCGGCTTGAGTATTTCCCTGTGCAAACCAGATTGCCGTTAACTGCTTTCGTGCCTCAAGATGTTCAGGTTTAAGCAATAGCACATCTTGCATTAATTGCTCAGCGCGGTTGCCTTCCCCTTGCTCTATCGCTTGATATGCTTGCGCCATTTTTTGTTTCGCTAGCTCACTTGGGCTCAGCTGCTTACGCGCAATCGATAACGAAGACTGTGGCTTAGCAGCCTGCACATTAGCGTTACGATTAATAGCTGGATCAACTTGTGCTTCATCTGGTAAAGGCTTAACCGGTGACGGCTTTGGCTCACTTTTGGGCGCAAGGTTAATCGTTGTAATGCTTTGCTCACCATTAGGTTCAACTGCTACCTGCTCGGCATTAATAAGCTCACTTTTTTGCTGCCAGTTATTATCTTTTAATAATTCTGACTTTGGCTCATCAGTTTTATTATTTTTAGTGATAGACGTTTCAATGGCTGGCAAGCTCTGTGCTTGACTATGGTTAACTTGACTATGGTTAACTTGATTCTGATTAGTTTGGCTCTGATTTTGATTTTGTTGAGCCTGATTTTGCTGAACTTGTTTTTCTAATAGCTGTTTTTCTAAAACTTGGTTTTGTAATACCTGATTTTGACTATAAAGCCAAAACACAGCAACCGCTGCCACAGTTACAATAAAGGTTAGCACTATTGGCATCATTGGAGATTTTGGTTTTTGACTCGCCATAAGTGCTGACTGGCTCATGTCTGCTTGAGTTGATGGTTCGCTATTTCGCTTCTCTAAATCTTTTAGCATTTGGTTTATGACACTCATGCTACCAACTCCGGCTTAATAAATGTTAACCAAATTGCCGCTGCCATAAGCATTAAACCAAAGCCCAGCATTATTAATTTATAATGATGCCAATGAAGATTGGCCGTATCTTCAGTATCTTTTACCGCTAGCATTAAATGATGTTTAGTAAGGTGGTATTGACCTTCGCCATAGCCTAACATCAACATTTTATGACAAAGAATATTCACCAACCGCGGAATGCCTTTACTGGCTATTGTCAGCTGTTGGCATACCTTAGGCGAAAATAAATTTGGCCCTTTATAGCCAGCGACCTGCAACCTATGCTGAATATATTGTTCCACTTCTTTTGTTGTCATTGGCCTAAGCGTATAAGAAAAAGTAATCCGTTGCCTAAGCTGCCTAAAATGCTGTTGAGCCAAACGTTGTTCAAGCTCCGGTTGCGCAAACATCACCACTTGCAATAGTTTTCGACTTTCGGTTTCCAAATTGGTAAATAACCTCAACGCTTCTAAACTTTCTTCTGGCAATGCTTGAGCTTCATCAACAATTAACACTACTGAGTGACCTTGGCTATGCAATTCCATTAAGCGCTCTTGAATTCGTTGAGTCAACAATTGCGCCGAAACTCGCTGAGCTTGTTTCACGCCAAGTTCTGTTGCAACTGCTCGGCGTAATTCATCAGGGTTTAAATAAGGATTGGGAATATAGGCGGTAACAAAATGCTCGGGAATTTCATTGAGTAGTTTTCGACACAGTAACGTTTTACCGGTCCCCACTTCACCAATAACTTTAAGAAAACCTTCGCCGGTTTTTAGCGCGGTCATTAATACCGCCAACGCCTCATGATGAGGCGCTAATCCTAAATAAAAACTAGTATTTGGCGTTAAGGTAAACGGCAGTTCTCTAAAGCCAAAGTGGTATAGGTACATGAGCTATTTACTATCAGGAAACCATTGTTTAAGCATATCACGCGCGTCTTTAAGCTGATCTTGCCACGTATCAAAGCCTATCACCACCGGCTTAAGCATGATCACTAATTCTTTCTTTTGCGTTGTTTGCGATTTACTTTTGAATAGCTCGCCCATTAGCGGGATATCGCCTAATAGCGGCGTTTTCGACTCTAAATCTACCTTGCGCGTTTCAATTAAGCCACCAATCACCACGATTTCGCCAGATTTTGCGCGAACAATGGTATCTGATTCTCTTACCGTACTTTGCGCCAACGGTAATATAACGTCTTCTTGGTTAATCGTAACGGTTTTCAACTGTTCTTGGGTTACCGTAACCGAAGGATGAACATGCAATATTACTTCGCCACTTTCATCAATTTGTGGAGTAACATCTAAAGCAATACCTGAGAAAAACGGCGTTAAATCAATTTCTGGTGTTACCGTTGTTGATGTGCCGGTAGTCGTTGTACTAGAAATATCGGTGACGAAATATTCATCTTCACCAACTTTAATTACTGCTTTTTGATTGTTGGTTGCGGTTAAACGCGGGCTTGAAAGTACTTGAACATTGCCTTGGGTTTGTAGCAGCTCAATAACACCGTTAAAGTCGGTATTTTGGATACTTAATGAAGTAGTGCCACCAATGGCTGAGCTAATGGT
This sequence comes from Colwellia sp. MEBiC06753, assembly GCF_053470325.1. Lineage (NCBI taxonomy): Bacteria > Pseudomonadati > Pseudomonadota > Gammaproteobacteria > Alteromonadales > Colwelliaceae > Colwellia > Colwellia sp. MEBiC06753. Next base: position 7,615 of record NZ_JBQMTM010000018.1, read on the forward strand.
GTTGCCAATAATATTACCGGCGGTAGAAAAAGTTAGGTCGGTACTGCCAATACTTCCTAAAACATTTTCCCATTTAATACCTTGTTGGTAATCGTCATTAAGCGTTACTTCCATAATCTTCGCTTCAATGATCACTTGGCGACGCAAATGCTTCTGGGTGTCATTAATAAAATTGCGAACCGATTTAATTTCATTAGGGTAAGCGCGAATTGTCACTAACCCTGCCTGTGGTGACACTATTACCGAGCGGCCATTATCACTACCTACCAATGAAACTAACGTTTCTTTAAGCTCTTTCCAAAAGTCAGATTCATTCTCAGTATAAAGATTAATGCCACTCACCGAGTTTTGACCATTTTGATTGCCATAACCACGGTTGTTGTTACTACTACGACTACCGCTATTACGGTTACTGCCATTATTATTGTTATTGCTGTTAGGGTCATTTTCCGCAACCCCACCAGAATTGATGCTAGTGCTTGAAGTGCCATAGCGTTTAACAAACAAATAATTTAATGGGATAGTTTCAGTGCGCATACCCGACGGATAAACCTGTATAACTCGCCCCGCACGCTTAATATCAAAACCATATAAATCTTGAATTACTGCTAGCGCTTCATCAATAGTGACGTCTTTTAGGTTTAGAGTAATACTACCTGCCACATCAGGATGCACAGCAGCACTATATTGTGAGTCTTCGACAATAGCAGCAAAAAATTCTTTGGCATCCACTTGCACAGCCGCAATGTCCAGACGCTTTTCAGCCAGCAATGACTGCTTAGCACTGTCCATGGTGTGCTGAATTAATTCTTGCTGTACCGCAGCCGGTAATTGTTCAACAGGTTTTTTCGACGATTTGGCTGCACTGTCCTCAATACTACTTTCTAAATCATTTACGATAAAAGTGGGTTGTTCTGGCTTTGATGTACAACCAGTAATTGCCACAACCATACTAAGAATAAACAAACTAATTTGAGGCTTTTTCATAAGAATTTCTTTTATTTATAATTTATTAACGGTGCATTAAATAGCGTTAACTTTTTTACATTTTCCGCTGACTGCAAAACCACATGGCGTTGCTCTATTTTAATCACAGTGAAGCCAAGAACTTTGGCGCCCTGTTCTACTAGCCGACCACTGATTATCGCTTTGTATTGTTGTTTATCTGTCGACTTAATGATTGACTGTAATATTAGTTGCTTACCTTGCCCTTTGATCGCTTGTGCGCTTTCTTGACCTGCTATTAATGGACGCGTTGGATCATTTTGACCAAAAGCACTGACGCTAAAAATGGCCAATAGAGCAACACCAATTAATTTAAACACCGATAAACTCCTGCTTTGTACTTAAACTATACATGGTCACCGACAGTTCATTGTTTGGGTATTGAACGACATTAAGTTGAAAGTTTTGCCAGAAAAATTTCCATTTAAGTTGCTCCGCTTGAGCTAAAAATTGCTGTAAAGCCTGATATTTACCGTTTAAGGTTAATTTAATAGCGTGCTTATACAAACCGACAGCTTGTGACTGTGGAAGCTTATTCTTTAATTGAGCATTATTACTTTCGTTGCTGCTTTCCTGCTCGTTAACTTGTCCAGCATTAACAAATAATGCATTGGCTGGCAGCAGTTCAAATGAAGTTAATGAGACCCCAGGAGTGAGCGCCAATAAATCGGTTAGCGCAATTCGCATTTGAATAGGGTTAATCAAATCAGAGGTTAAGGTTAACAGCTGCTGGTCGATACTGGCCAACATTTGCTTTTTCTGTTCAATTTGTTTCACTGTCGCGCGATCAGGATCTTCACTCAGTGCCTCAGCAAATAAGGCATTCGCTTGCACCGTTGTTTGATTTTCGGTGTTTAAGCCTAAGATACGTTGCTGCTGCTGATTTACCGCTTTTAAATTAGGCTCTAGCACTAAACTAAAAATTAAATAAATAATTAAAAACAATCCGCCCCAAAGCACAATATGCTGTTCGCGCTTAGTAAGTGCTAAAAATTTATCAGAATAATTTTGCCACGCAGCCATTATTTTGCCCCCACTTGCTTAGTTGCGGAGGTACCAACAGTAAACTCAATTAAATTATTTGCTTGGGTCGCCATTGAAAACTGATGGAACATGCGACCGCCTAGTACATTTGAACCTTCAAAATTAGATAGCCAGGTAGGCACAGCATTGGCATTACGCGCCATTCCAGATAACGCAATATCGGCATCATCAATAACGATTTGCGTTAAACTGATATCGCTACTATGCAAACGAGAAATTTCCGCCATCGCCTGTGCAAAACCACCAACGTAAGTAAAGTCAGTATTGGTTAAATGCTGATATAAATAGCGTTTATTAGCCAGTAATGCGGTTAATGTTTCTAATTCAGCCGTTAAAGCACTACTTGCTTTATGATTGGTCAATTGTGTTTGTAAGCGCTGGTTTTCCGATTTAAGCTGTTGGTTTAACTCAACTAATTGCTTTGACTGCTTAGCTAACTGAGTTTTTTGTAAATCAGTATAAAGTGTTAATGACACCATGACGACGAGAGCCAGCAGCCAGATAAGCACAACATTGCGCAGCGTCATTAATGGTGACTTTGCCAGCAGCTCAGGCTGTAATAGATTAATATCAGGCTTAAGCATTGACGTTAGCCTCCGCTGTTATCCCTTGAGTTATCCCTTGGCATACGCCAATTGCCGCGGCATACATGGCTTTATCGGTATGCACAGCATCAAATTCAAAACACTTTACCGGCGTATTAGTGTTTTCTGCCAATTTCGAGACAATATAATGTTCGGTTTTCATCGGTAAAATGACTTGAATTTCTCGGATAGGCGCTTGTTTTAATTGGCGTTCAAAATAATCACTAGAGCGCTGAATTTCTAGACTCAAGGCATCAATAACCCCAGTGGATAACTCTTCCATTGATTTGGTACTTAACTGAGCATAGCCTCGTAACCGACGATGGAAATAAATGCGACCATTTTTAACAATTAAAATAATGACTTCTTCATTCGGTTGCTGGCATAACAACATTACCGCTTGTTCAGTAAAAGGAAGCAAGTTAGCAAACGCAAACTCTTCTGTGATGATTGACGTTAATTCAATATTGCTTTGATTTAGCTGTTCTACCAAAACCTTTAGCGTCGATTTACTTGCGCAAACAACATTAATTTTTTCAATGCTTGAAGTTGTAGGTGCACCAGAAAAGTAATCAACAATCATATCCTCAGGAGCAATAGTGACTAAGTCTTTAATTTGCCATTTCAATGCCGAAGGCACTTCGTCGTCGGGAACATTAGGCTTTTCAACTTGAACAATTTGGTATTGATTAGGCGCTAAGCTAATTTGGGCACGCCCAGTAAGTGTGCTTGCTGATAATAGTTTGTTCAATGATGATGTCCAAACACCATCATTGATTGGAAATTGCTGGTAATCGTAATTATTGCCGGTTCTTGACAAACAGTAAGCAATAGCATCTTGTCGAAAAGCGATACCGATACTTTGATTCGATGTTTTCGGGGCAAATAGTTGCTTAATTCTTGTAATAAACGACATTCAACAGTTCTTATTATTGGTAGAATTTGATTTCACTGCATTAGAGCGTGTTGATCTTTAAAGTATAAATTTTGTTCGAATTTAATGGCTTTTAATCTAGGCACATCAAGTGAAGTTTGTTTGCTCCAAATAAATGCGGTGTAACAACGAGTAAAAGCTAGCAAAACGAATCGATAGACAGCGTCAATTGATTGTATTTACTGCGTTCTCGCTTATTTATGTGGAATAACTACACTACATAAGCTCAGCCTTGTATATAAACTCAATTGACTGCTGCAAAATCATACTGCAAAGATCAATACGCTCTGATTTCATTATCCTTGTTTCATTGTTAGGCGCAAGCATTTTAGTAATAAAAACAGCCTTCAACCTCAAATTCCATCCGTATTTACCTGAATATTTACCCGAACGTTTACCCGAAGTAACATAGGTATTTGCTGTTATTTCATTGTTATTATTTCTTTGTTGTTACTTCGCTAGCTGCTCACCTTCTTTTGTCACTAAATCCACCACTTGTTGATTTGGCAAAAACTTTAGCTTCCACCAACGAATTGTTAACGGCACTGAAATGTTCAATAAGAAACAAGTTAGCATCAAGGTATAAAACGCCTCTAACGATAAAATCGGGAATTGTACGTAAGCAATCGTCATCACCACAAAGGCTAACTCCGCACGCCCCAACATACCAAAACCTATCATTAAACTGTCTTGCCAATTAAAGTTACCAGTAAAACGTGCCGCTAGACTTGCCGATGCAATCTGGCCTATAAACAGGGCTACAAATAGCAGCAAAGACTCTGGTAAGACGGAAATAAAAACATCCAGTTCAAAAATAAGTTTAGTGCCGAGGGCAACAAAGAACACAGGACCTATCCAAGTAAAAGCAACGTTATCCACTATTTCTCTTGCCTGTTTATAAAAATCGACTTTCTGCTCTTGATGAAAATCAAAATATTCCTGATGTATTACCAAGCCAGCCATATAGGCACCAATTGCCGGATGAAAGCCAAATTCATGGGCCAATAAGCCAACGGCTACCGCAATCAATAATAAGGATAAAATGGTGTATTCCCCTTGCCCCATCGACAAGATGCCACGTAAGTTTATGTGCCCAATGATGGGTATTTTTTGCATGAAGCCTTGGCTAGTCGGGAACAACCAACGACCAATAACGATGATCACCAAAAAGAACGCAATGGCTTTGCCTAAAGTAAGCGCAATACCTAACACACTTATTGCGGCACTGCCGGTAGCAATAGGTACGATAATCGCCACCAGCGCTAAAGAGCCAATGTCATCAAGTACCGCAGAAGTCATGATGCCTGTTGCCGCAGGTGTATTATTGAGCCCCTCGCTTTTTAACGACACCATTGTCAATGACACCGCAGTAGCTGTCATCGCTAAACCACTTAGTAGCGCAATGTTTTCATCTTGCCAAAAATAAAGCATGGTAAAGTAGGCAACGAAAAATGGCACAACAGCACCAAATAATGCGATCCCCCAACTACGCCGTAAACTACCAACAAAATTCGTAGTTTCTTCTTCAAAGCCAAGCGCGAACATAATAATAATGATGCCAAGTTCGGCAAAATCAGTGATAAACTGAGGCATTTCAGCTGGTAAGCCACCGATATTAACTAATACCATTCCGCAAAATAAATACCACAGTACGGGGGTTAATCGTGTTTTATGGGCAAAAAATGCCGCCACAAAAACGCTCGCCCAAATCACCGCCAAAATTGCTATTTCATTCATCTAGTTACATCACTCACAAAGTCATAATAACCACATTAAATTTATGTGTTTATAGTAATTAATGCCAACTTCACATCAAAATAACCGCTAAAAAGCGTTAATCAATGCTAGCTTTACAGACTAATTCAAGAGAAAATCATCGTTCAAGAAACGATGACTAGCAAAGCTCAGTGTTACCTTCACCGATACAAGCATTAACTCACCCACTCTTTACCAAACACCAACTTCAGGTGTTTATTAAACGTGATGATCTTATTCATCCTATTATTTCTGGCAATAAATGGCGTAAGCTTCAAGGCAATATAGAATATGCTAAAGCCAACGACTACTCGGGAATTTTAAGTTTTGGCGGTGCCTTTTCTAATCATATTCATGCGCTGGCCTATGCCTGTCAGCAGCAACAATTAAAAACGATAGGTATTATTCGAGGAGAGCCTGAGTATCAACACAATTACACGTTAAGCTGGGCCAAGCACTGGCAAATGCAACTTAACTTTGTTGATCGCATCACCTATAAACGTCGATATCAGCAAGATTATCTTGATGAATTAACTAGCCAATATCCTGACTATTTTATTGTACCTGAAGGTGGCACCAATCAACTGGCGTTAACCGGAATGGCTGGTGTTATTGACGAGTTAACGAACCAACTTGAATTTGACAGTTTAATGCTACCAATTGCCAGTGGCGGAACTACGGCTGGCTTAATAGCAGCGGATAATGGAGAACATCAAATCCTAAGCATTGCCGTTCTCAAACAGGCTGAGTATTTACTGCAAGAAATAAAGGCCTTGTTACCTAACGGGGCAACAAGTACAAACTGGCGGTTATTAACCGAATTTCATCGCGGTGGTTATGCAAAATTTTCTGCTGAAGATTGCATTAATTTAGCGGAACTGACGACACATTTTAATGTGCCGTTTGAGCCGATTTACTCGGGTAAAATGCTGCTTGCGCTGCTTGATTTAATCGAGCAAGGGTATTTCCCAGCCGGACATAGAATAGTCTTACTGCATACCGGTGGTATTCAAGGTGTCAGCGGATTGATTAACCAAAATCGAGTGCCAGAGCAATACATCAAGGCAATACAATCGCATTTGCCATCTGTGCCACGGGTTCAGTAAAGAAGTGCCCTTGACCACCTGAAACCCCCAAATGCACTAAGGTTTGCCATTCCTCTTTACTTTCTACACCTAACGCATAAATTTTAACATTATGCTGCTTACATCGCGCTTTTAAAATTTGAATAAACACTTGGTTTTCAATTTTTTGCTGAATTTGATAAACAATACTGCGATGCAACTTTAAAAAGCGAATTGGGCATTCAGCTAAATAATCCGTACTAACAACATATTGCCCGACTTTATCTGCCAAAATTGCCACACCAAGTTCATCAAGCAAGCTAATCACAGGTTTTAGCTTATTAAAATGGCTGACTAGATGGTATTCGCTTATTTCAATAATCAGCCGACAAGCAATGTCTGGCATCTGTGCCAGCTTAGTAAACATCACTTCAATAAACTGTTCATCAAGCAATGTGTCAATTGACAGGTTAAGGCTACAGGCATCGCGCTGGTTACTTTCATATTTAAGTAATCGACATACTTGCTCAAATACCAAAGAATCAACTTTAACACTTAAACCGCATTTTTGTGCCATCGGTAAGAACACCCGCGCGCTAATCAGCTTGCCTTGGCTGTCTCTGACTTTTGATAAAACTTCGTGATGTAATATTTGATCACTTTGGCTGGCAATCACTGGTTGGAAGAAAATAACAAAAGCGTTTTTTTCAATGGCATTGGTTAAAAATGTTCGCCACTTTAACGAGCCTTTTGCTGTTTCCACCGCGACTTCGCCGCGATCATACATAAACCATTGTGATGGTCCTTGCAGCTGGGCATTACGCAATGCCATATCCGCTTCGGCCAATAGTTTGTAGCCCTGACTTTCATCAGAAAAACAAACAATGCCGGCATGAACAAATTCATCTTTATCAATACCTACAGGTAGCGGCAGGGTTTTTAAACTGCTAATTAACTTATCGCCGAGCTTTTGGGCTTCATCGCTATATAAGCCAGGCAATAGCAACGCCAGTTCATCTTGATGTGGCCGAGCAATAAAGAAATGACTAAAGTTTTTTAAACGCTTATTAATCAACTGAATGGCTTGTTCAACAACTTCAATGGCTTGACCATTGCCATACATTGCTTGAACAGTATCTAAGTCTTTTAAGCAAATGAGAAAAATAACGCCGCGCGCATCTTCTTCTTTTAATAACGCCTCTAAACGATTATTAAAAAATTCGCGGTTACCGACACCGGTTTCTGCATCTAGTAATACACGTTCTCGAATACTAAGCTCGGTTTCACCTTGAGTATTTTTTGCTTCATGGAGTTTTTGCATCATTTCAGCAATCGCCTCACTAATTTGTTCTTGCCGAGCTATTGGCTGAAACTTTCCATGTATTCGGGATAATGAAGCCCAATTTTCTAGCGAGCGAATGGGTAAATAAGAATGAGACAATGCTCTGTGCAAACTCAATCTAATATTAAAAACACAAGCAGCAAATAATAAATTAAAGCCCCAGAATAGCCATGATGTGAGAATGACCGAAAGCGGATGAACGAATAGCAAACGATATTCATCACCGTCGATTTTGCGTAAAAGGGTAAAGCGAGCGCTTTTTTCTTGATAGATAATTTGATCAGACTGGTGATCACTAATTTGCACTAAAGCACTAGGATACCATTGACTGTATTTTTGATTAATATCAACTGCCTGCTGATTTTGCTCAGACCAGATACTTGCCACTTGTAAGCCAACACAAAGTATATAAAGTAGCAACGCCCCGATATCAAAGCGTTGAATCACCGCTTTTAAGGTATGGGTTAAAATTTTTGCCACTCCATGCACCTGTTAAACTTTTGTTAACTATCATTTAGTTATAGTAGTGATATCCATTTAATACCACACTAGATTTTACAACTAACAAATTTCAGGCATAAAAAAACACCGGACATCTAAGATGTGCGGTGTTTTTCACATTAAAGTGTTAATTATGCTTCAGCAATAACAACAACTTTAACGTTTACGTCTACATCAGTGTGTAAGTGGATAACGATATCGTATTCACCTGTTTCACGGATTGTACCTAATGGCATACGTACTTGTGCTTTCGATACTTCAACGCCAGCAGCAGTGATTGCATCAGCGATATCTTTAGTACCGATAGAACCGAATAACTTACCTTCGTCACCAGCAGTTGATGCAATAGTAACTTCAGCTAATTCAGTGATCTTAGCAGCGTTTGCTTCAGCTGTTGCTAATGCTTCAGCTAATTGCTTTTCTAACTCTGCACGACGAGCTTCAAAGTGCTCAACGTTAGCTTTAGAAGCGAATACCGCTTTACCTTGTGGTAATAAGTAGTTACGCGCGTAACCAGACTTTACCGTTACCTTGTCACCAAGGCCGCCTAACTTGGCGATTTTATCTAGAAGGATAACTTCCATCGTAATGCCCCTTTAGGTTACTTGTGTAAATCAGTATACGGTAATAATGCTAAGTAACGAGCACGCTTGATCGCACGACCAAGTTGACGTTGATATTTAGCACTTGTACCAGTGATACGGCTAGGAACGATTTTACCACTTTCAGTGATATAGTTTTTTAACGTAGCGATATCTTTGTAATCGATTTCGCTAGCGCCTTCCGCTGAGAAGCGGCAGAACTTACGACGTCTAAAAAAACGTGACATGGGATTTCTCCATATATTTGATGCTACTTTACTTGCTGAACAATTCGCTAGCAAAAGTCGTCATCTAATTAATCATTTCAATCTGCTGGGCATGCAATGCGAGGATAGGGTTACCCGTTCTCGATTCGTGTTGGTTAATAAAACCAGACACTTGAATTTGCATACCTTCAGTTAATTCACTTACTAAGTTTTGCGACCAATCACCTGTTGCCACTACTTGCATTCTAACGAATGCTTGTCGGTTAAACTCATTTTCCAATTGAATTGAACGATGTTCAATCACAAACTGGCAATGATGAATACCCGCTGGGCTTGTTGATAACGTTGGCGCTTTTGCAACAACACCTACCAACACCAAACAATTAGTAGTCACAGATTATTCAGCAGCAGCTTCTTCTGTAGCAGGAGCAGCAGGTGCTTCAGTAACCTCTTTCTTAGCTTCGCGACGGTCATCTTTAGCATTCGCCATTGGTGATGCTTCAGTTACCGCGCCTTTAGTGCGCATGATCATGTTACGTAGAACTACATCGTTATAACGGAAAGAAGTTTCTAATTCATCAATAACTGACTGAGGCGCTTCTACGTTCATTAAAACGTAGTGTGCTTTGTGCAATTTATTGATTGGGTAAGCTAATTGACGACGACCCCAGTCTTCAAGACGGTTGATTGTGCCACTAGCTGCAGTGATCATGTCTGAGTAACGCTGGATCATACCAGGTACTTGTTCACTCTGATCAGGGTGAACCATAAATACGATTTCGTAATGACGCATTACGAGCTCCTTACGGTTGTAGCCTCGTATCTGGCTCAGCCAACACCAGTGTTGAGGCAAGGAACAAAAACTTGCGGCTGATTTAAGGTCGCGTATTGTAGGGAAATTAACCAATAAATACAAGCAAAGATCGGATTATTTCGCGCAATGTTAACGAGTTAGTATATTTTCCAGCTATATTTATTTACTATCTAGCGCTAACATATAGATGTATGGAGATTCATCATTGATTAAATTTCAGATTTCTAAGGGATTTTTAAGTGCATAGTCGAGTGCAGTTGTTGGCGTTCATCTTATTTTCAACCGTTGCTACATACAGTTTTGCGTCAGAGGTTAAAGTGCATGGCCCGCAATCGGCCGAAGATGCAAGCCATCGTTATTACATTTCTTTAATTGAGCTAGCACTAAGCAGAACTCGTGACGAATATCCTTACCAATCTGTTAATATTGTTGATATTGCCGCGTCTACCCACGGCCGCTCCCTTCAATTACTAGAGAAAGACGTCATCAATGTTTTTTGGGCTGGCACCCATAAAGAGCGCGAAGAAAAACTTATTCCAATTCGCATTCCATTATTTAAAGGCTTACTCGGCTATCGCGTATCCATTATTCGCGGTGAAGATCTCGAAATGTTTAGCCAGCTATCAGAACAGGAATTGAAAAACAAAGTTGCTTGTCAAGGCAGCCATTGGCCAGATTCAGATATTTTGGAAAATAACGGCTACCGCGTTATGCGGGTGGCTCGCTTTAACTTAATGTTTACTATGCTTGACCAAAAACGTTGTGATTACTTCCCACGCGCAATATTTGAAGGCTATGCAGAACTTGCCGTTGCCAAAGCCCAGTACCCAGATCTGACCATATTTGATAACACTATTTTGCACTACCCTTTTGCCATCTATTTATTTACTAACAAAGAACACCCAAAACTGGCGGAACAACTTAAGGTAGGTTTAGAACGGGCAATGGCCGATGGTAGTTTAGATGAATTGATGAGAACGGACGCCATGACTAAAGGGCTTTTTCCCCTAAGCCAATGGCACGATAAGCGATTTTTCCATTTAACCAATGATACGTTACCGACAGAAACACCTATCGAAAATAAACAGCTTTGGTTAACGCTATATCCTGACGATAAAGCCAATGACATAGAACTGCCCAATTAGATTGGGCTATTTAGCTAACAACTTTACTAACTAACACCTTAACTTAACTAACACCGTAATTAGCAACAGCGAACCAGCATTGTTTAAGCTAATTCGCTCGTCGCTGCCTAACAATTTCAAATAAGCAAATACCCGTTGCCACAGAAACATTTAAGCTAGAAACGCTGCCCGCCATCGGCAGTTTCACCAACTGATCACAATGCTCACGAGTTAAACGGCGCATGCCTTTGCCTTCTGCACCCATCACTAACGCCATTGGGCCACTTAGTTTAACATCATACAGGCAGGTATCGGTTTCGCCAGCAGTGCCGATAATCCAAACCCCCATTTTCTGCAACTGTTTCATGGTGCGCGCTAAATTAGTGACTTGTACTAATGGTACAGTTTCAGCGGCACCTACCGCCACTTTTCTTACCGTAGCAGTAAGACGCGCGGCATTATCTTTGGGCACAATTATCGCTTGTACACCAGCGGCATCGGCATTACGTAAACAAGCGCCTAAGTTATGAGGGTCGGTAACACCATCAAGAATTAATAAAAATGGCGACTGATTATTTGCATCTGCTTGCGCTAAAATTTCGTCCAAATCATTTTCAGAATAGGTTCTGCCGGGCGTAACACGAGCAATAACCCCTTGGTGCTGCTCACCATCAGATTTATCATCCAGCACTTTACGATGGACAAACTGCACAGGAATTTTGTATTTACGCGCTAAGTTAATAATTGGCAATAAGCGTTCATCATCACGCCCTTTTAACAACCACATTTCAATAAAGCGCTCAGGTGAGCGTTTGATCAAAGCATTGATTGCGTGAATACCTAATACAATTTCATCTTTAGCCATTAGTTATCTCTTTTACTAACTCTTTCTGCGTTTGCGTTCATTTTTGCCCGGACGTGATTTACGTGCTTTACGCTTAGTCACTTTTGATTTTTCTTGTTTGTTTTTCTTACTGCTACTTTTTTTACCGGACGGTTTTTTCGGATCAGCCTTGTTTGGGTCGAATTTAGCACCACCTCTGCCGGCTTTAGCATTTCGTCCTTTAGCTGAGCTTTTAGCTTTATCTTTCGGTTGACCGCGCAGTGGTTTCGCCCGCTTAATCACCGCATCTTCACCAGCAAGTACTAAGTCAATTTTCTTTTCATCAAGGTTAACCGCCGCCACTTGCACTTTCAGCACATCACCAACATGATATTTTGCGCCAGAGTTTTCCCCTGATAAGCACATACGCACATCATCAAAGTGGAAATAGTCACGGCCAAGCGAGGTAATATGCACTAAACCTTCAATATGTAAGTCAGATAAACGTACAAACATACCAAAGTTAGTCACTGTCGATATCACGCCAGTAAACTCATCACCAACGTGATCTTGCATATATTCACATTTAAGCCAGTCAGCAACATCGCGGGTGGCATCGTCAGCACGTCGTTCGGTCATTGAACAATGCTCACCTAGAGCGACAACTTGCTCTTCGTTATAGCTAAAGCAACCAATATTTACTGGGTTATTTTCCTGCGCTTCCAATATCGCTTTAATCACCCGATGAATAACTAAATCAGGGTAACGGCGAATTGGCGAGGTAAAGTGACTATAAGATTGTAACGCTAAACCAAAGTGACCAATGTTTTCACTTTGGTACACCGCTTGGCGCATTGAGCGTAGCAGCATGGTTTGGATCAGCTCTTGATCTGGCCTGTCGGCAACTTTGGCTAAAATATCGCAATAATCTTGAGGCTCAGGTTGCTCCTGAAATGGCATCGCAAGCCCAAGCTCGCTTAAATACGAGACAAAGTTTTTATATTTTTCTTCGCTAGGTTTGTCGTGTACGCGAAATAAGCCAGGCATTTTGTGCTTTTCGATAAATTTTGCTGTCGCGACGTTCGCCAAAATCATGCACTCTTCAATCATCTTGTGAGCATCATTTCGGATCAGCGGTAAAATTGCTTCAATTTTGCGATCAGCGTTAAAAATAAACCGTGATTCTTCGGTTTCAAAAGCGATAGCACCGCGCTGTGTTCTAGCATCGTTTAACGCACTGTATAATCGGTGCAGTTCTTCAAGCTCTGGCACTCGCTCAGCGTATTGCTCGCGTAGCTCTTGGTCACCATCTAATATTGCCGCCACTTTAGTGTAAGTAAAACGAGCATGGGAGCGCATCACTGCTGGATAAAACTTGCTGCCTGAAAGCTTGCCCTGAGCGCTCACCGTCATTTCACAAACCATACACAAGCGATCAACATCAGGGTTTAGCGAACATAAACCATTTGATAACTTTTCCGGCAACATAGGAATAACTTGGCTGGGAAAATAAACAGAATTGCCGCGGGAAAAAGCTTCGTCATCAAGCGCGGAACCTGGTCTTACGTAATAGCTAACATCAGCAATAGCAACCCATAAACGCCAGCCTCCTGATTTTTTAGCCTCACAGAAAACCGCATCGTCAAAGTCTCTGGCATCTTCACCGTCGATAGTAACTAACGGCAAACTTCTTAAATCAACCCGACCTTGCTTAGCCTGTTCATCGACTTCTTCTGATAATAATGCGGTTTCAGATACCACTTCATTAGGCCACTGATGAGGTAAATCGTGCTCGCGCAGCGCAATTTCAATTTCCATACCTGGCGCCATATGATCGCCCAGTACTTCAACCACTTTACCAACCGCATTTGAACGCTTACTTGGGCGCTGGATAATTTCCACCACCACCATTTGACCATGGCGAGCGCCTAATCGGCCATCAGGAGTGATCATAATATCTTGATTGATTTTGGCATCATCCGGCACAACAAAGGCAATATTATTTTCAACAAATAGTCGACCAACCACGCCATTTTTTCTTGGCTCGATAACATCAAGAATTTTTATTTCTTTGCGACCTTGACGATCAGTGCGATCTAATAGAATTGCTTCAACAATATCGCCATGAAATACCCGCTGCATTTCATGAGAAGAAATAAAGTAATCTTTACCACCAGTATCAGGTGCAAAGAAACCATAACCATCACGATGGCCAATCACGCGACCAGTTAACTTAGTGTTTTTATCTGCAATGACATATTGCTTAAATTTATTGAAGGTAATTTGACCCGCATTTTCCATGGCTCTAAGTCGCCGTTTGATACCTACCTTTCTGTCTTCATCATTACCGTAATTAAGTTTTTTAATAATGGCACTGAAGGTTAATGGTACAGCGGAAAGCTTTATTATTTCTAATAAATGCTCTCTGCTAGCAACAGGTTTTTCGTATTTTTCGGCTTCGCGATCTTTGAACGGATCTGATTGGGTCACAAGAATAGCTCTGGATTTTTTTTACATTATAAACCTAAATCAAGCAGGGTTGTGAACGAATTGCAAAGAAAAAATCTTCTAGATTAATATTTTAGTTGTTTAGCTTTAGCAACAATGTGCTCAGGCATTTTTTCAGCTAACAATGCCAACGACGCAGTGATTCGTTGATGAAGCTTTTTATCATCGGTTACTGCATGATGCAATTGCGAATATAACTCGGGAAAATCCAGTGGACTGCCAGCACCACTATTGTATATATCCGCTAAGCGTAATTGTGCTTTTAAATTGTTTGACGCTGCCGCCGCTTTTAAATACATAATGGCTTTATCTAAATCTGGCTGCATAAATTTGCCGATGTGGTAATAACGCCCCATTTGCTCAAGACCTTCAGGCAAGCCTTGATCCGCAGCACTTTGCATATAGTAAAGCCCAAGTTCAACATTTTTCTTGACGCAAACACCGTAGGCCAGCATATCACCCCACAAAAATTGATAAGATGGCAATTCTGCTTTTACTGCGCGTGCTTCAATATCTTGAACCAATTGACATTCATCTAATACCACTTGGCTTAAATGTTTATTTTCTCTAATTAAATCAAGCAACTGGTTATCTGTATATATTTGAACCGCTTGCAAATTTTGGCCAAAGGCCCCGCCACTGGTTAACAACATTATTAAAGAAAAAATAAAAATACGCATTGATAAAAACCGCAAAAGTAAGATGAAAAAATTAGCTTGCAACCACGTTATCGGCTAAGTCAAAAAATTCGTTAACGAGTAAAGCTAACTAATGTGTAAACAATTGTCGATGACATCATTTTGACTACAAGCTGTAAACCTTGCTATTGGTAGTATGATTAGCAAGTTCAGTACCAATTTTAAGCGAGTAGCCATCATAGTTTTTCTTGCCTCCGAATCAAAAATTCATAACAATGAAACCATCCTTGAGTAGTCGTTAAGTGGATATTCATGTCACAACTGGCACAATTAATAGAAAATTCTCGTATCAATGAAGCTATCGCCAATAAGCTCTTTGAAATTGAAACCGCCATTCTTGCCACCAAATCAAGTAAAGAACTATTGCAAACACTGCTAGGCTTAATTAAAGAGAAATTTCACCTACTCAATATTCAATTGTTATTAATAGATCCACCACCGATCAGCTATATGTTGAGCAATGCGGCGCAATCGGAATGGCATAAAGCTCATACCCGAAAAATTGCTGAACAACGTTTAACCTTTTTACATCCACAAGAAAAGCCACTGCTCATCACCGAATTAACCCAATTTGAGTGTATCTTACCTAAATCATTGTTTGAAGGAGCAGGCTCTGCGGCATTTATTCCACTAAAGTTAGAAGGTAAATTATTTGGCAGCCTGCTGATGACTGACGCTAATGCTGAACGATTTGCACCAACATTAGGCACTTTGCATTTAGAGCAGCTCGCAGTAAAAGTTAGCTTGGCACTATCAAATGTATTAATTCGTGAACAGCTTGAATACATGGCCCATTACGACCGATTGACTGGCGTTGCAAATCGCCGACTAATGGAAGTTACCATTACCGAAGAGCTCAGCCGACAAAAACGCTATAACGTGCCGTTTTCACTATTGTTTATCGATTGTAATAAATTTAAACAAATTAATGACACTTATGGTCATGACTGCGGTGATAAAGTCCTTTCCTATGTTGCAAACCAGTTAAAAGAGTTAATCCGCGAAACCGATCGTTGCTTCCGTTATGCAGGCGATGAATTTGTCATTACATTAGCCAGCCAAAGTCAAAATGAAGCATTAATTGCTGCCAAACGTTTAACCCAATTCTTTATCGACAACCCTATGCCTTATCAAGGTACTATGTTGCCGATCACTATCAGTTGTGGGGCTGCCGAAAGTGATGGTAAACAATCAATGGATGAGTTAATTAAACGGGCAGATGAGCAATTATATAAACATAAAAATAAGCAAATTGATTACCAGCATATTTAATTGAATCGAATAACGTATTACTCGAAATTCTTCATTGAAATGCTATAGTAATTAATTCAAGTGGAATTAAAACCATTCATGGAAGTTTGCGGTTATCTAGCACTATGATCATAGAAATATCGTTAAATGATGCTGAATTAGGACACTACGTTGTTGATATTGTACAGCAGGAAGGCACCTACCAACTTAAAGGCCCTGGACACGTAAAAAGTAAAGAGGTCATCGGCCACTTAGCTAGTCACGGCGTTAAATCTGTATTAATCGATACCTCTAAAACATTGGAAGTTACCTTCCATGAAGATCAATCAACTACTTTCGAGCCAGTAAAGCCAGTTTCTGGGCCTAGAGCCCCTGTCGGCTTTGAACTTGCTCAAGCCAAGAAAATCTTTTCAGATTCAAAAAATATTCAAAAACAAGTACTGGAAAATATCATTGCTGACAAGACTATAGATCTTGCACCAGTTAAAGAGATCACAGATCAAGCCGTAGAAGCGGTATTTAATAATCCAGATGCACTTTCCTGCATTCTCAATATTCGAATTAAAGATGAGTACCTACTTGAGCACTCTGTATCCGTATCGGTACTGGTGGCAATTTTCGCCCGCCATTTGGGGCTAGATAAACGTATTGCCAAAGAGATCAGCATTGGCGGTTTTTTACATGATGTTGGCAAAATCAAAATACCTGATGCAATACTTAATAAACCAGCCAAGCTTACCGCTGAAGAATTTGAAATAATGAAAACCCACGTTAATCACTCAATTGAGATTATTAACGCTACTCCCAATATATCCGAGCTAAGTATGGAAGTTGCAGCTTTGCACCATGAAAAGCTTAATGGCCAAGGTTATCCATTCCAATTAAACGCTGATGATATTTCACTTTATGGACGCATGATCACTATCTGCGATATTTTCGATGCACTAACAGCAGATCGAATATACAAAGATGGTTATTGCCACGTTAAAGCGTTTAATATTTTAAGAAAACTTGCCGAGCAAGGTGAACTCGATACACAACTTGTTGATCAATTTATTCGCTGCATGGGGGTTTACCCCGTGGGCTCTTTAGTAGAGTTGAATACTAAAAACATAGCCATTGTTGAAGCGCGAACTGATGACCCGATTCGCCCAAAAGTTCGCTCATTTTATAATATTGATTATCGTCATTACACCATGGCAAAAGATATCGATTTATCTGCCGGCGACGAGCATATAGTCAAAAGTGTTAGAGCCAATGATTTTAATTTAGAGATGAATAAAATTGTCGAATTTTTAATGATGCAAGGTTAACGCTGAAGCTAGCTCTAGCTGGGGTAAAAAAGGAGCCTAATGGCTCCTTTTTAAGTTCTAGATTTTATGACTTTAACTAGTTTTCTTTAGGTAATTACTTTGCCATCAACTTTTTTCGTGTTGCAAAACCAACTAGACCTAATGCCAAAATAGCTAATGTTGAAGGTTCAGGCACTTCTGCTGTCGTCGCTAAGCTAACCGCGTCAACGGCTAAGGAAGCTTCACCTAAATCAATATTGGTAAACCAACCATATCGGTTACCACCAACAGCATCAGGAATTAAATCACTTGCATTAGAACGTGTCTCAGTAAATAAAATATTACCTAACGCATCTTTTAAGTTTAAATCGACAGATAATACGCCACCGACATTTTTAAATAAGTGTTCGAAAATATACCAACCACTCGACGCAACAATATGGTGACTACCACTTTCTAGGTTTTCAACCGGATCGAAATTAGTATTATTGCTACCGCCCACTAATAAGTCGCCGGTTGAGGTATCTTTGGTAACATGAAAAATAAAGTCTCTTTGATGAACGCCATCACTCCCATTTGAAGCTACAGAATAATCAAATCCTGCACCTAAATTCCAATCCATATCTAAGTAAATGGCCGCTTGTGCTGAATATTCTCCAGGGTAAATACTACTATAGCCACCAAAACGCGTAAATGGACCAGCATCTGTTTGAGAAAACAAGCCAAAATAGCTGCCGTCAAATGCAGTTATACCATCAGTACCGGAAATTACGCGTTCAACTCCACCATAGATGTTTACACCATCTCCATTAACGGTATTCCAACCGTTAGTATCGGTTTCAAAACCTTGTGAAAACAACAGTGATGCATTGGCACTTGCAACCATTATGGTCGATAAAAGCAATGAACTGGTTATTTTTATTATCTTAAGCTCCTTCGCTGAGAATATCTAAGTGATTCATTGTTATGATAAATAATACTCATAACAAGTGACTTAAATTCCTAAAGCAAGAAAGTATCCAATATTAATTTTATCCTACTAAACAATTAGTTAACTCAAAAACACACAGAAAACTTATCAAAAAAGCAGTTAAGTCAGCAGAATTGTAAAAATCACATGCAGTTTTTTTCAAAACGATATCAATTAAATTACAACAAAAACACCTAGTTAACATAATATTAACAAGATAAGATATTAAAATCGTTAACACTACTCAATTGACCTCTGAAAGTCGTAAAGTTTGTAAAAGTCCCTGACACAGGTTAACCAGTTTCTTGGCGTTTAACTCAACAAATGCATTACAAGCCTCTTAAAGAACTTTGATAAAAAAAGAGCCGAAAGGCTCTTTTTCTAGAATATTAATAGGTCAAATTAGCCATTCCAAACACTAAGCACTACTGACGAAAATCTGCGTCAGCTTGTGCAGCGAAATACGCAAACATGGTATAGATTGCTGTATTTTGCTTTAAATCATCAGGGTTGATTTTATCTAACGTATCATTTTCGGTGTGATGATAGTCAAAATAACGAGAGCCATCTGGTGCAAAGCTTACGCTTGGCATTCCTTTGTCTGATAATGCGCCCATATCAGATTGTGCTCTCGCATTGTTTTCTGGTGCTAGTGCAACACCTAACGGCGCGATATATTGAGCAAATTCACGCAACGCAGTTAATGACTCAGCACCAACACCCGTTCTCATTTGATAAATGCGACCTAGTCCAAAATCCCACTCAGCACCTAAAACATGGTTTGCCATATCTGCTTGATGTAATTCCACGTATTTTTTCGCACCAAGTAAGCCCACTTCTTCAGCGGCAAATAAAATAACCCGAACAGTGCGCTTTGGTGCTTTAGGTAATTGACCAATATGATGAGCTGCAGCCATCACCATACCAATCCCTAAACCGTCATCTAACGCGCCAGTACCAACATCCCAGCTATCAAGATGCGCACCAATAGCCACGATTTCATTAGGTAATTCACTACCGGTAATTTCACCAATAACATTGGCAGACTTGATCACCACATCTTCATTAACTTCTGAAGTTAATTTCAAATAAAAGCTTACTGGTTTACCGCGTTTAAGCATATTCACTAATAAATCAGCATCCGGGTTTGAAATTGCCGCAGCAGGAATTTTCTTCACACCAGCGGTGTAGCGCATAACGCCAGTATGGGCAGTACGATTATCATCAGTCCCCACCGAACGCATCACTAAAGCAGAGGCACCTTTTTCAGCAGCAATTGATGCACCTTGAACACGTGTGCCAACGGCTTTACCGTAACCGTTACCATCGATATGACGTTCCATTTGGTAAGAAACAAAAGCAATTTTACCGTTTAAGCTATTTGGCTTAGCTGCTTTTAAATCATCTAGGGTTTCAAAGTGAGCTATTTCTGCAGTGATTCCTTCTTCGCCAGTACCAACACTGCCACCTAAGGCTAAGGCCACCATTTTTTGTGGATAAGGAGCAATAATATTCGCTTCTACATCACCGCGTAACCACTGAGTAGAGGTGACTTCTTCGGTCCAAACTTTATCAAAGCCCAATGCTTTCATTTTATCTACAGCCCACGCCACTGATTTAGCATCACCTGGTGTGCCCATTAATCGATTACCAACTTCCGTTGTTAACGATTCAATGATTTGATAAGAGACATCGCTATTTAAACTTTGTTTTTTTAGCTCCATCAATGTCGCTTGTTCTTGTTGATTAATTGCCGCTGCATGCACGCTAGATACCGACAATGCGGTCAGCGTGGCAAATAACATTGAGGCCATTTTATTTTTCATTTTATCTCCTTTAATACCAATTTTATTAAATATTTAACCAGTTCAGAGCTACGTCAGGATCGTGGGAACAAAGCAAATTGATGCCGGTGTAGTCATTCTCCACCAAGGCAATTTGTAAAGTTATCACTTTCATGGGCGAGTTCCCAAAGGGCGAGTTTAAACGGCTTATATGCTGCGTTACTGATTTTGATAAGGGAATAACCATTATTTGCAATCAAAGCCTTGCCTATAAGCCGTTTAATTCTCGCTGAATGATCAAATATTTAATTCAATTGGTAGGGCAAATAACAAACGGCCAAACTCAATGAATTTAGCCGTTGGAACTTATATCTGATTAACCTAGCGTTATTTAATCTTGCTCGCAATCGCTATCAGGCAGCATCACTAATTTTTTCGACAGAATGCTGAGACTTAAGCGTAGCGTTTTGCAACTTTTTCTCTTTCTTTAGATCTCTTAGCGCTAACAAAGTTGGGGTCAAGATTAAGGTTAATACCGTGGCAAACGCTAAACCACCCGCGATTGCGGTCGCTAATTGCGCCCACCATTGGGTGGATGGCGCGCCAAATACAGCAGTGCGTTCAAAAAAGTCTAAATTGACCTGCAATACCATAGGCATCAGCCCTAGTATTGTTGTAATTGTTGTTAGCATGACTGGCCTTAAGCGCTGTGCACCTGTGCGTAGAATTGCATCGGTGATAGGGTAACCTTGTTGCCTTAACACATTGTAAGTATCAATTAACACAATGTTATTGTTTACCACTATCCCCGCCAGCGAAATTACACCAATTCCCCCCATAACAATACCAAACGGCTTTTGCACGATTAGCAGAGCCAAAAATACCCCTATGGTCGAGAAAATTACCGCACTAAGAATGAGAAAGGCTTGATAGAAGCTATTAAATTGGGTCACCAAAATAATCGCCATGACAAAAAGTGCAACACCAAAGGCATTCACTAAAAAGTCTTCGGATTCTTGTTGGTCTTCATTTTGACCTTTGATCGCTATATCAACTAAAGGATCTAAGCCTAATGACGGTAACTGTTCTTTTAGTTTCGGTAGCTCTTTGATTAATTGGGCCCCCGGAATAAGGTTAGCCTGAACCGAAACAACTCGTTTGCCGTCTACCCGTCGAATGGTATCGACTTTTGGCGCAGCCTTGCGTTCAACAAAACTGCCAACAGGCACTAAGCCTTCCGCGGTTTTAACGCGAATAGTATCTAACCGGCCAATGTTACGTTTGTCTTCAGGAAAGCGCACTCGAATATCAAGTTCATCATCAACATCATCTGGCCGATATTCACCCAGCTTTAAACCATTTGTTACCATTTGCACCGTTGAACCAAGTAACGCGGCATCTGCACCATAGGTTGCAGCTAAAGCGCGATCAACTTTGAGTTGCCATTCAATGCCGGGTTTAGAGCCGGTATCTTCGATATTAGTAAATTGGCCATTAGCCACTAACGCATCACGAATAATTTTAACATTTTCGTCTAATTTATTTGGAAAACGCGAGCTAAGCTCAATGACTAAGTCTTTACCACTTTGCGGGCCTGGACTATTTTTTCTTGCTTCAATTTCAACACCAGCTAAATCAGCGGTACGTGCTTCAATATCTTTAATAATGTCATCCGCGGGTTTACGCTCAAGCCAATCTTTAAAGTTAATCCTAAAGGTACCGACAATATCATTTCCGCCGGTGCGCGTATAAAGCGTATCAATACCGTCAATCGGTAGTACACGAGCTTCAATATCACGCATAATTGCATCTTTTTCTTGAATCGATAAATCACCATGAGAGCGCACCAACATAGTGGCACTAGTTGGCTCAACGTCAGGGAAGAAAATGGCGCCAAGCCCAGATTGACCGTAGGCCCACATGACTGCAATTGCTAAAAGTATTGTAGTGGCCAAAACTTTTTTAGGATTATGAATCGCTTTATTTAGCGCTTTAACATAATAGCCCGAAAAGCCATGGAGTTTAGTTAAATCGCCGTCTTCCGCTTCCATCATTTGCGCTTTTTGATCATCAGATAACACTCTAGATTTACCAAATACCGCGCCTAGGGTTGGCACAAAAACTAACGCCATCGCCAGTGAAGCAGTTAACACGGCAATTAAGGTAAACGGCAAGTATTTCATAAACTCGCCCATCATGCCTGGCCAAAACATTAACGGCGCAAATGCGGCGAGTGTTGTCGCGGTTGATGCAATAATTGGCCAAGCCATACGCCGAGCAGCGGCCTGATACGCTTTAACTCGATCAACGCCTTCGCTCATTTCACGATCAGCAAATTCCGTCACAACTATCGCGCCATCGACCAACATACCTACGGCCATAATCAGGCCAAATAGCACCACTATATTCACGGTTAGACCAGCCATGGCAATCACCAAAATGCCAGTTAAAAACGCCCCCGGAATTGCTAGGCCAACTAGCATAGCACTGCGAGTACCCAATGCTGCAATTACCACAATTACCACTAACAACACTGCCGATAACACATTGTTCTGTAGGTCGCTGAGTGTATTTTTTACTTCAACTGACTGATCGCCAACATAGTCAACCATCACTTGATTGGGCCACTTTTGACGGCTTTCTTCGACTAAAGTTTTGACTTTATTGACCGTATCAATAATGTTTTCGCCTGAGCGCTTTTTCACTTCTAACGATATAGAGCGCTCACCATCTAGTCGAGCAAACGAGGTGGCATCTTTGTAGGAGCGACGAACTGTTGAGACATCCTCAAAGGTAATGACTCGGTCGCCATTTACTTTAATTGGTAAGTCCAACAAATCTTGAATACTTTCAAAAACAGATGGGACTTTGACCGCAAAACGCCCTTTACCCGTATCCATGGTTCCGGCAGGTACTAGCCTGTTGTTACGCTCAACAAGGTTATAAATATCACCTTGATCTAAGCCGTAGCTTTCCATCAGCAGTGGGTCGACAATAATCTCGACCATGTCTTCACGATCACCACCAATTTCAACTTCCAGCACTTCCTGTAAGCCTTCAATATCGTCACGCAACTCACGCGCTAAGGTAACCAAACCACGCTCAGTTACTGGCCCAGATAAAATAACCGTTACCGCTGGCTCTTGGTTAGCCATGGTAATTTCATGCACTTCCGGCTCTTCAGTTTCTGACGGTAATTTTGCTTTTGCTAGCGTCACTTTATCACGCACATCTGCAAGTGCTTCTTTGGGATCAAGGCCTGCGACAAATTCCAAGGTAATTGAGGCGTGTCCTTCACTGGCATTTGCCGTCATTTCTTTTACGCCGGCAATTGATTTCAGCTCATTTTCCATTGGCCGCACTAACATGCGCTCAGCATCTTCTGGCGCAATACCATCATGTACCATTGACACATAAATAAATGGAATAGTGACATCTGGATTAGATTCTTTGGCTATATTGGCGTAGGTTATTGCGCCAGAAAGCAGTAACAGCACGAAAATTAACAGTACTGAACGGGTTCTACTTAACGCCGCATCGATAAGAGTAAGCATCTGTTTCTGCCTATTGAGTGTCGGTGTCTGAGTAAACGGCTTGAACTTTATCACCTGCGCGGACAAAACCTTGCCCAAGGGTAATAATATTTGCTTGCTCACCCAAGCCGGTTAGCCAAATACCGTCACTTTCACTTTTGACGATATTAATATCAGTAAATTTGACCTGATCATCTACCACAGTTTTAACACCAACATTGCCCTGCTCATCTAGCGCCAATAACGCAGGAGAAATTTTTATCGCCGGCACTTGGTCTAAAGCAATCAGTACTTCACTACTAATGCCTGCCAATAATTTATGCTCGGCATTTTCAATAGCCACTTCTATTTTAAAGGTATTAGTTGCATCATCGGCAACACTGGCAATATATCGAATGTGACCTTCAAACTGTAGGCCATTTAGCAACTTAACTTCGGCTGCTTGACCTTTTTTAAGTTGAGTAACTTGGTGTTCTGTTGCATGTGCCCTAACCACTAAGGGCGTTAAATCAGCAAGCATGGCCACTTGATCGCCCACTTTAACGTAGTCACCCACTTCGACATAACGAGTATTCATCACACCGTCGAATGCTGCACGAATCACCGTATGATCCAGTGCGACTTCCAAACGTTTAATTTCAGCTTTAACTGCTGCTAAATCAGCTTCTGCTCGCGATAACTGTACACGGCCTTGGTAACCATCTTTATTAAGTTTTAACGCACCTTGGTATTCCATTTCCCGTTGCACTAATAAAGCCTTACTTTTTTCCAGTTGCGCAGGTAAATCATTTTCAGCAATTTTGGCAACCACATCGCCTTTTTTAACAAAGGTTCCCCTTTTCGCCAGCACTTCAGTAATTCGACCTGCAACTTCAGCTTTCAAGGTTGTCGACCGATTAGGCTCTGTACGCCCATACAGATCGACACTGTCATAAACCGCAGTCGCAGTCATAGTTTCTACTTTAACTTTAGGGATAGGTAATTTATGTTGCTGTGCAGTATCAGTTGCTTCTGTTGGCTTGCTTGCCATTAAGCCTGAAGCCATCCACACAACCAAGGCTAAACTAATAGCAGCCGCTAAAATATATGGACGTTCAGCAATCCATTGACGGGTGATCATTTTGTTTTTCATTGATGGATCTTCTATAAAATAGACTCAACAGTCTACCCCAAGCTCTTTGACGATTCAAAAACCTCGGTGTTACTAAATGTTAATATAAGGTTACATGTAAGCAATATTAATACGAATCGATCACAATGTATTGCAAAAAAACAGACATTAAAAAAGCCCGCAAGGGAGTCTTACGAGCTTTCTATTAATAATGTTTAAAATTTAAGCGTGAAGATGATTAAATCGAGAATGACGAGCCACAGCCACAAGTTGTTGTTGCATTGGGGTTAGTTACCACAAATCGACTGCCTTCTAGACCTTCAATATAGTCGACTTCACCACCAACTAAATACTGTAAGCTCATTGGATCAACCACCATAGTCACTCCTTGCTTCTCAATAGTCATATCACCTTCATTTACTTTTTCATCAAAGGTAAAGCCATATTGAAAGCCAGAGCAACCGCCACCCGTTACATAAACACGTAATTTTAACGCTGGATTCTCTTCTTCCGTGACGAGGGCAAGCACTTTCGTTGCAGCTGCATCGGTAAATTGAATCGGTAATTCTGGGTTTGACATCGGTTAATTTTTCTCACAGTAAACGTTAGGGGGTGAATTATCTTAAACCTGAGTAATTTAATCAAGTATTGAGCTTGAATTCGCTTCAGATAAGCCGTTGCTATTCTTGGACAGTAAAGACTTCTGACCAATTAAATATTTGATTTAGCTCATGGTATGTTTGCCATTTTCCTTTTGGCAACACTGCCTTTACTTCAACAGTTTCAGGCACAAACTTTTCAGGTAGCGTTACTTCGCCATCAATCGCCTGAAAAAACTTCAAACTAAATGACAGCTGTTCTTTAGTCAGATCGCTGATTTGATTAAGTGTTACTTGATGAGGCTTACCCGCCAAGCTGCCACGAATCGTTAGGTCAATATAGCCTTGAGCAAAACGTTTCTTTATCGACTGCTGCACTAACACCACACTAAAGCGATAATGTTCAGTACTTTCAGATGATTGAAATGTCACTGAATCAATCACTAAACCATCGGCTTGTTTTTCCGGTGCCATCACTTTCTGATAAAAAGCTAACTCTTTCTTAACGGCAAAATGCTTTTCTTCCATTAAGCGAATCATGTCTTGAGCTTGCTTATTCGCTAAGCGCTCGACTTCTAATTCAACTTCTAAGGTGTGAATACGCTTTAAATGATTATTCTGGGTTTGATACAGGTTATCTAGACGCGTTTTTTGCTGGGCAATCGTTTGTAATTGATTACCATGGTAATAGTTGCCAAGTCGGTAACCAACATAAAGACATAGTGCGATTGTCGAAAATAACAGTAATGCCGATTTAAATACACCAAGGCGCTTAACCACTACCGACAGATTTATTTTTGCTAACCAATTCATTTATAAAGTATTATTGATATTAATAATTACAACAAAAAATCTACTTCTTTGATAAATAAAAACTTTTTAAAAAGTACACTTTCAAACTTTGGCTTAGAAAGCCGGATAAGATTAGCAATGCCAAGTACTTCATGGCAGCTTTGCTTATTGGCAATTCTTGGCGGCCTGATTTCGTCACTGCTTATCGTTTTATTTATCGGCGCTATACACACTGTGCACCAGTTGCTGCTTTCCGATCTCGGGCACTATAGCAGTTTAAATCAATTAAGTCGTTTTCTATTACCAATAATCGGCGTAATTATTATTTTAGTGATCGCTAAAATTACCGGTTATCAATATATTCGAACCGGTATCCCTTTTGTTTTACATCGATTAAAAATTGCTTATGGTGTTATTCCTCTACGCAATACAATAAATCAATTTTTTGGTGGCATTATTACCCTAGCCAGTGGTTTTTCTGTTGGCAAAGAGGGACCTGCAGTGCATCTTGGTGCAGCCTGTAGCGGTTATATTGGCAGTGTTTTAAACCTACCATCGAATGCCATTAGAACGTTATCTGCCTGTGGTGTCGCTGCCGCAATAGCTGCCTGTTTTAATACGCCAATTGCCGCCGTAATTTTTGTAATGGAAGTGATATTACGTGAATACAAAGTTCACATGTTTATTCCAATTATGTTAGCGGCAATTGTCGGCTCTATGGTCACCAGCAGTATCTTTGGTCCAGCTCATCAGTTTGAGTTCTTCAGCACCATTTCAATGGATTACCATCAATACCCTTGGCTCATTATTTTAGGGGCGATGTTGGGGGCTTTAGCATCAATTTTTAATCGCTATATCATTTCTATGATTAAGCACTTTCAGCATATTCATATTGCTAAACGCTTTGCCACTGCCGCACTACTTACCGGCATTGTCGGACTCTGGGTACCACATGCCATGGGGACAGATATCAGTGCAATAAACTTTGTTATGACCAATAATAGCGAATATTCAATGTTAATTGGCTTACTGCTAGCGAAGTGCTTCTTAACCATTATTGCCATTGGTCTTGGCTTACCGGGCGGCATTATTGGCCCGATTATGGGAATTGGCGCCATTGCTGGAGCCGCTACAGCTGGCATGCTTGGCGTCGATGGCACACATTCCCAAATGACTAGTGACTTTGCCTTAATGGGCATGGCAGGCTTTATGGCAGCAACACTCAATGCCCCATTAGCCGCTTTACTTGCTGTGGTCGAATTATCTAATCAATTGGAAATGGTGCTACCGGCAATGTTAATTATTTCGGCGTCATGTTTGTGTTCTGGGCAACTTTTCAAAAACCGTTCAATTTTTATTATGCAATTGAACACACAAAACCTTGCTTACAGAAAACCACCAATTGAGGACGCATTACAGCGAATGGGCGTACTTGGTGTTATGAAACAAAACATTACGCTAGTAACTGGCGATGATAACAACAAACAGCTGTCTGAATTAATCGCTGATGATAACTACCTCATTATGGTTAATAATGATGAGTACTATTGGCACGAAGTAATTACTGACGATCAAGGTACAATTAAATTTAGGCAACATAAGCTAATCGCTATATCGAGCAAAGATACGCTATCAGAGGCTTATTGGGCATTGAAAGAAAAACGTTGTGGCGGAATATATGTTTACGACAAGACACCAAATAATCTGGTGGGTTTTTTATCGTTTGAACAAGTTCGTCGTTATTTATTGGAAGGAAAAATAGATCAATGATCACCATTGTATGGCTAAAAGCATTTCACGTAATTTTTATGGTTGCCTGGTTTGCTGGCATCTTTTATTTACCGCGCTTATTTGTCAATCACGCAGACACTAACAGTAAAGATGTTATTGAACGCTTAAAAGGTATGGAAAGAAGGTTATTGTACTTTGTCACCCCATTTGCTTTTTTAACCGTCGCCTTTGGTATTGCCATTATTTTAAATTATGGAAAAGAATGGTTTGTCGCGTCGAAATGGTTACATTACAAACTCACGTTAGTACTAATCCTTTTGGCTTATCATGGCTATTGTTTTAAGTTGTTAAATGACTTTAAAAATGACAACAATAAACGTTCAAGCAAATTTTACCGAGTCTTTAATGAAGTGCCGGTTTTGCTGCTATTTGCCGTAGTTATATTGGCTTACGTTAAGCCGATGTAATATTTTCAACAATGAATATTGCTGTGAGCCCAAAAGTGCTTGCGTTACCGCGGGTAATTTATCGTAAATTAGCGACTAATTACCCGTTCTTGCTCATTTAACTTACGGTAACGTCCCCGACTAAATACACTGGCATACTCATTCATTTGTTTATCGAACTATGCTATATTCGCGCCGTTATTTTTGGTGACAATCACACACGACAACACAATAACAATGCACTAACTCTGCACACACGTGCAATAAGCTGGGTAAGCACAATGATGAAATTTCAAGGTAGTCACATACTATCTGTGTCGCAGTTTGATCGCGACGCAATCGCCAGAATCCTCGATGTATCAGCGCAAATGGCACCTTATGCCTCAAGACAAAAGCGTTGCCATGTTTTAGACGGCGCAATTTTAAATAATTTATTTTTTGAACCAAGTACACGAACTCGCGTGAGCTTTGGTGCGGCCTTTAACTTACTTGGCGGCTTTGTTCGCGAAACAGTTGGTGAAGAAAACTCGTCATTAAGTAAAGGCGAGTCATTGTACGATACTGCGCAAGTGATCAGTGGCTATTCTGATGTTATCGCCATGCGTCACCCTAAAATGCACTCGGTAGCTGAATTTGCCCAAGGCTCAAGTGTGCCGGTTATCAATGGTGGCGACGGTGCGAATGAACACCCAACACAAGCATTATTAGACCTATTCACCATTCAGTCAGAAATGTCACGCTTTGGCAAAGGTCTAGACAACTTAAATATTGTGTTAATGGGTGATTTAAAACATGGCCGCACCGTGCATTCGTTATCGAAATTATTAAGCTTATATAACAATGTCAAAATAACTATGGTGTCACCACAAGCACTACAAATGCCTGACGGTGTTATTTCTACCCTAGTTGATGCTGGTCACGAAGTGGTGATCACCGACCAAATCGCCGGTAACCTTGCGTGCGATGTTATTTACCAAACGCGTATTCAGCAAGAGCGCTTTGCCAGTAAAGACGAAGCAGACTTATATCGCGGTCACTTTAGTTTAAATCGACAAATTTATCAGCAGTATTGCAAAGAAAATACCGTGATCATGCATCCATTACCACGTGACTCTCGTCCAGAAGCCAACGAGTTAGATACTGACCTAAACGATTTAGCCAATTTAGCCATTTTCCGCCAAGCACAAAATGGTGTGTTAGTACGTATGGCGCTTTTTGCCCTGACATTAGGCGTTGAAAATAAATTAACCGATTATGAAAAACCAGTAACTTGGTTTACCAGTAAATTTTAAGCGAGCCATTATGAATAAATCTGAACAATTATTTGAACAAGCAAAGACCATTATTCCTGGTGGCGTCAACTCTCCCGTTCGTGCTTTTAATGGCGTGGGTGGCACACCATGTTTTATCGAAAAAGCGGAAGGCGCCTATATCTTTGATGCCGATGGTAACAAGTATATTGATTATGTGGGTTCTTGGGGACCAATGATCTTAGGCCACAATCACCCAGCTATCAAAAACGCAGTATTAGCTGCGGTAGAAAATGGTTTAAGCTTTGGTGCGCCAACCGCATTAGAAATTACCATGGCGGAAAAAGTACGTGAATTAGTACCGTCAATGGAAAGTTTGCGTATGGTTAGTTCAGGTACCGAAGCTACCATGAGCGCTATTCGCCTAGCTCGTGGTTATACTGGCCGCGATAAAATTCTAAAGTTTGAAGGCTGTTATCACGGTCACGCTGATTCACTTTTAGTAAAAGCGGGCTCAGGTGCGTTAACGATGGGCGTACCAAATTCACCGGGTATTCCTGAGGATTTTGCTAAACACACGTTAACCGTGAGTTTCAATAAACTTGACGAAGTTAAACAAGTATTTGCTGAATGTGGTGATCAAATTGCCTGTATTATCGTAGAACCAGTTGCTGGTAACATGAACTGTATTCCGCCAGTTCAAGGCTTCTTAGAAGGTCTGCGCGAAGTCTGTGATCAATACGGCAGTGTGCTTATTTTTGATGAAGTAATGACCGGTTTTCGTGTGGCATTAGGTGGCGCGCAAGCTCACTATAACATTACTCCTGACTTAACCACTCTAGGCAAGGTCATTGGTGGTGGTATGCCAGTCGGTGCCTTTGGTGGTAAAAAAGCGATTATGGATTACATCGCCCCAGCAGGCCCTGTTTACCAAGCAGGTACGCTTTCAGGTAACCCAATTGCGATGGCAGCAGGTTTAGCTTCGATAAACGAATTAAGCCAGGGTGAAAAACACCAGCAATTAACTGCCAACACTGAGAAAGTGGCAAAAGGCTTTAAAGCCGCAGCTGATAACCACGGTATTCCATTAGCAATTAATTATGTGGGTGCCATGTTTGGCTTCTTCTTTACTGAACAGTCAGAGGTTACGACTTACGCTCAGGCAACAGCGTGTGACGGTGAGCGCTTTAAAAAGTTCTTCCACTTAATGTTAGATGAAGGTGTTTACTTAGCGCCATCTGCATTTGAAGCAAGCTTCTTATCAACCGCTCACAGTGATGCTGACATTGACGCGACCATTGCCGCCGCAGATCGTTGTTTTGCCAAACTTAAATAACCTCAAGTTAAATAGTTAGCAACAAGCTACGCTCAATAAAAAAGCCGCTACATGCGGCTTTTTTAGTTCTTTTGGTACAGTCACTACAACAGCTACTCTGATAACTTTGATTTAATCAGTAATTGCTGCTCAATCCACTCCTTCCCTGCTTGCCAACCTAGTTCTAAGCCTGAAAATGTTTTTATATTCCAATCATCCATATACCTAACTTTTTCCACACCTTGGGTAGAACGTTTAGCCACGTCATCATAAACAACCACAGCTAAAGCCAAAAGCTTAGGGTGAGAGCCAATAGTTAACTTTGCCTCAAATGAATAATCATAAGGATTAATACGGTTAATAATAAGGCCAAATCCATCATCAAAGTGCTCTGCTAGAAATTGCTCATATTCTTCCACCATCTCCAACGAAATGATTGTGTGGCTGTTGACGATCACTTCGGCAATATCATCGGCAATGATATTAATACGAGCAAAGCTCAATTGGTGTTGTGTTTTTACCGAAGCCATAATCGGTTATTCTTTTCATTTAATAATTATTTATACCGAAAGTTTTACAAGATACAGTGGACGTTCTGATCACCCCCCGAAAAGTTTTTCAAACCATGACCGCTTATCTTCAACTTTTTCCATACAATTAGAGTAGCTCATCTCTGTCGTTATCGCTGGATATTTTACCATTTGCTGACAAGTTTCTTTCACTGGATTGCCAGTAGTGCTTTCAAATGCAACGTCAGCAATGTTACTTGGCATCTCGCGATATAAACTTTGCACGCCTAACTGTTTTATAACATTGGCAAATAATACTAATGCGCCACTACTACCGGTCAATTTTGTTGGCGTATTGTCATCATGGCCGATCCATGTGGTCATTAAATGATGTTGATCATAGCCAACAAACCAACTATCACGTTGGTCATTCGTTGTACCGGTTTTACCTGCAATCACACTATCTTTTAAGCGCCAAGTAAGTGACTTTGCCGTGCCGCGCTCAGCAACTTGCTCTAGGGCATAATTGACCAAATAAGCACTTTGCGATGACAACCGCTGTTCGACCTTAGGTTGGTACTGCCAAAGTGTTTCACCGTTTAAAGCGGCAATATGCCTAATGGCATGAGTTTGCTCGTAATACCCCTGATTTGCGATTGGTAAGTACATTTGATTAATTTCAAATGGCGACATGTTTATCGCACCTAGCAACATTGAAGGTCTTAATGTCACTGGTTGCTGATAACCAAGCATTTGCATAGATTGGTTAATGGTATCAAGCCCCAACATCATTCCTAGATTAACCGTAGGAATATTCAGCGAGTTTACAAGGCCATCAATTAATGGCACCTGATCACGAAACTTTCCGTCATAATTTTGTGGTTGCCATTGCTTACCTTGGCCAGCACCTAAAGTAATAGGCTTGTCTTCAATCACCGTTGCTAAAGAAAATTGATGATACTGCTCTAATGCCGGTAAATAAATCGCGGGTTTAATCAGCGAACCTATCGGTCGTTTGGCATCAAGCGCTCGATTAAAGCCTTTGTTAGTTGGCTCTCTATCCCCCACTAGTGCAATAATTTCACCGGTAATGCGGTCAGTAATTATCGCTGCTGCTTGTAAATTAGTTTGATGGTGCTTAGCTTCAAGCGTTGACAAGGTTTGGCGAGTTACCTGTTCCAGCATCAACTGTGTTTTCATCGAAAAGCCAGTAAACACTTTAATACCAGCACTGCGCTCTTGTCCGGCTAGTAGTTGCGGCAACTCTCGTTTAACCAGTTGAATATAATTATAAAAATACTGTTTTGCTAAACGGCGCTCTGAGCGAATTTCCAAGTCAGCATTGACCGACGATTCAAAGGTTGCACTATTAATTAAATGATTTTCGAACATTAACCTAAGTACCAGATCTCGGCGCTTTTTAGCCCGAGCTGGTTGTCGCCAAGGATCGTAAAAGCTAGGGCCTTTAATTACCCCTACTAATAATGCCATTTGCGCTGGAGTCAGCTGTTTTAACGGCTGACCAAAATAGAATTCCGCGGCTAGGCCAAAGCCATAGACACCATTGGCATAGTGCTGCCCTAAGTAAACTTCGTTGATGTACGCTTCAAGCAACTGGTCTTTGCTGTAACGAAACTCAAGAATTAACGCCATTAGCGCTTCATTTACTTTTCGAGTAATGGTTTTATCTCTGGTTAAAAACATGTTTTTAACCAATTGCTGGGTAAGTGTACTTCCCCCTTGCACCGTGCGGCCAGCAGTTAAGTTGCTATACAGAGCCCGTAAAATGCCCAGTGGTGATATGCCTTTGTGAAAATAAAATTCGCGATCTTCCACCAACAACAAAGTATCAATTAAAGATTCAGGTACTGACACTAAATTAACCAATACGCGGTCTTCTTTAGACTCCGGCACAATTCGGGTGATCAGCTGTGGTTCAATTGCTAGCTGCTTAACTGGCACGTCATCAACATATAGTCGTAACACTTTGCCGGCGTTTACATCTATTGTCAGGGTTTCACTAGGAAGGTCGACGTCAATATTAGCAAAAGCTTGGCGGAAAATAATAATGCGTGATGATGAAAGGGCAAACTGCCCTGGCTTCCAAACTTTTTTTACCTTGTCATAACCTGAACGCTTGAGCATATCAGCTAAACGAGGCAAAAATAGCTTATCACCAATCGCAATATTTTCAGCGCGACTAAATACTTGTACCGGTATTTGCCAACGCTCCCCTTCAAATTTAGCTTTCACTTTGGCATCAAGGTAAATGACGTAGAGTGACAACGCTAAAATAAAGACTAACGATAATTTAAGAGTGGTGTAAAACAGCCAGCGACCAATACCTTTGGATGGTGTTGGCGGCTTTTTATCTGATTTTTTTGGTGTTTTTTTCGCAGACATTACGACGTAGACTTAGCGTCAGTTTTCTCTACTTTTGTTTTTAATCGGCGACGGTACCGAGCTTTTGCTAATTTTTGCATATCTTCAACGGCATCACTTTCATCAACAATTTCTCGCCCGAGAAATGTCTCAATACAGTCTTCTAATGTCACAATTCCAGCCGTTTGACCAAAATGATCTTCAACTAAAAAAATATGTTCATGACGTTTAATAAATACATCAAGTAAATTTAACACCGGAAAGCTTTCTGAAATGCGGTAAATCGGCGACGCAATATCTTTGACTAAGCTATCACCTAAACCTTGGCGTTCGCTTTCATATAAATTAGCTTTTAGTAGCACGCCAGTAATTTGATCAATAGAGTCTTTATAAATTGGAATACGGGTAAATATCGCGGTGTTTTTCGCTGATAATGCCTCAGTAACGGTAATATCTTCTGGTAGCGCATGCACCACACTTCGTGGCGTTAAAATATCTTCAGTTTTAGCATCTTTTAATTGCAGAATATTTTCTACTAGCTGGTTTTCGGTATTTTTAATATCGCCATTTTTGTGACTAAGTGCCGCTAGTGCCATGACCTCTTCGCGACTAATAGCTTCTTCTTTACCTTTACTAAATAACTGAGTCAGTTGGGTAGACAACCAAACTAATGGATACACTAACTTGACTAAAAACGTAATTATATAAGCACATGGCACCGCTAAAGAACGCCAAAACGTTGCCCCTAACGTTTTAGGAATAATTTCTGAAAAATACAAAATCGCCAAGGTTAACAAGAATGCGATTAATGTTTCCTGTTGCTCGCCAAACACGCGGATAGCCTGGGCACCAACGCCAGCAGCGCCCATAGTATGGGCAAACGTATTAAGGATCAGAATGCTAGAAATTGACTGATCTAAGTCATCTTTGACTTTTGCCAGTACCTTGCCGCCTCGCGGCTTTTCACTCTGCACTTTGGCAACGAAGCTCGGAGTCACCGACAAAAGCACCGCTTCTAGAATTGAACAAAGAAAAGAAACACCAATGGCGATAGCCAAATAGATAAAAAGCAGTGTCATTAAACCATAGAATTTAGTTAATCAATTGAACCGACAATATACCCAATTGCTAGAAAATTTGATAGCGCTATTGTTTTTCAGCCGCTTAGTTTTTACTTTCACTAGCCGTTAATAAAGTTAACATCTGCTCTGCTGGCATCGGCTTCGCGAAATAGTAGCCTTGTCCATATAAACAACCTAGGTTATTTAACAATTCCGCTTCTTCCTGACATTCGATGCCTTCACCTACAGCAGCCATTTGCAAGTTAGCGGCTAAATCAACAATGGTTTTAATAATGGCGCGGTTACTGGCTTCTAAATGTGAGTCAGCGATAAATGAACGATCTATTTTAACCACATCCAGTGGTAAGCGATGCAAGTAACTTAAGCTAGAGTAACCCGTACCAAAGTCATCAAGTAACAGCTTGATACCGAGCTGCTTCAATGCCTTCATATTAGCTAATACTACGTCGTTTTCTTCCAGTAGCACCCGCTCAGTCAACTCAATTCGCAAGTACTTAGCAGGTAAGCCTTCTTCAGCCAAAATATTGGTAATTTCGTCTGGCAATGTTGGGCTATAAAAATGGTTACCAAACAAATTACAGCTAATATATTGTTCTTGGCAAATACCTAGGTTTTGCCACTGTACTAATTGGCGACATGATTTACGAAGGATAAGTAAATCAACCTCAACCACCAAACCGGTTTCTTCGGCCATTGGAATAAATTGATCTGGCATGACTAATCCGCGCTCACCATTAAACCAGCGAGCTAAGGCTTCAAAACCAATAATTTCTTCGGAGTTGAGTCGCACTATCGGTTGGAAAAATGGCACAAGCTCTTGATTTTTTAACGCTTGTCTAAGGTTAGATTCTAGAGACAACTCTTCCTGAATTTTTTGATGCATGCTCGCATCAAATTCTTCAAATCGGCCCTTACCACTATCTTTTGCATGATACATGGCAGTATCAGCATCACGCAGCATAGTTTCAGCAGAGTCATAGCGCTTATCACTAAATAACAATCCAATACTGGTGCCAATAAATACTGATTGACCGTTTAAGTCAAATGGCTGAGACAAGGTAAAAGTAATGCGTTGGGCAATTTCGTATACTTTTTTTTTACTGTCTAAGTCTTCGATTAAGATAACAAATTCATCACCACCAAGACGGGCAACAGTATCTTTAGAGCGCACAATTTGCTTGAGCTCTTTCGCCACAACTTTAAGTAACTTATCGCCGGCATGATGACCTAAACTGTCATTCACCACCTTAAATCGGTCAAGATCTAAAAACAGTACGGCAAATTTATAGTGTGGCCGCCTTTTTAAACACTCGATGGCGTGATTGAGTAAATCAAGAAAAACGCGACGGTTTGGCAAGCCGGTTAACGCGTCATGTGAAGCACTATGTTTTAACATTTGCTCAACTTGCTTACGCTGGCGTATTTCATCCTCTAGTGCAACGGTTCGCATTTTAACTTGTTTCTCCAACATCTCATGAGCCCTGCGCTCATAGTCAGCATTTTCACGTCGCTTTATTGCTGTAGTAACGTGATGAGAAACAAAGTTAAGTAATTCGGCATCTTGTTGGTGAAACATCACTCGTTTGTCATAACTTTGTACAACCAACACCCCTATTACTTCGCCTTCAGCAATTAATGGCACACCTAGCCATGAGTAGGTATCACCTTGTGGCTTTTTAGTTTGACCTTGCTTGTATAATTCATACATTTCGTCGTAAGAAAGCAAGCATGTTTCCTTGCGACGAATAACCAAAGCGGTAAATAAGTCAGAAGATTTTTGTGGCATAAAATCTTCGACATTACTTTCTGAATTTTGATCGACATAATAAACAAAATTAATGGTATCGCTTTCTTTATCATATTTAGCAATAAAGAAGTTTTCGGCATTAATTAACTGACCAATAATATTGTGCACTTGGCCATAAAAGTCATCTATCTCTAGACCAACTTTAGTGGTCAGTTCAGAAATACGGTATAACGACTCCTGCAGCAATTCAGCTTTTTCACGTTCACGAATTTGCTCCATCAATTCAGTGGTACGTGACGCCACCGCTTTTTGAAGCTGCTCGTGATCTTGCAAACGAACTAACGCAGACACCACATGCTGAGCGGTATAATCAAGCAGCTCTTTGTCTTGCTCTAGATAACGCGTGGTTTCAGTGTAGCTTTGTACAGCCATTACCCCAATAACATAGCCATCATTGATTAATGGCACACCCAGCCAATCCATCCCTGCTGTACCCACGTAATCTAATTTACCTTCAGCAACTAGCTCATCAATTAACGCCGGTGTCGCTAAGAAGCCTTGCTTGTGATCAATTACATAACTGGTCAATGAGCCTTTTAGCTTCTCGTAAGGAATAAGACCTTGAGGCGTTTCATCTTCTTCATCAACATGATAAACAAACTCTAACGTGTCATGGACTTGATCGTACATCACGATATAAAAATTTTCGGCGGTCATTATCGACTTAATAACCTGATGTACTTGATTAAAAAACGCACTGAGTTCAGCACATTCTTGCGATAACTGATTGAGCTTAAACAGCGCTGTATGGCGCTGCTCGAGATTTTGATAAGCGAGCTTAAGAGAAGCAAAGTCTTCAGTCGAGTCTACTTTATTTTGTTCTTTTTCGAGCGAATCTCTCATTAACCTGCCTAACTACTGCTTTAGGGGATTGATTTTATTTACTTTCCTTTTTAAGCGCTTCTGCCGCTTCCGTCAACTTTTCCTTGTTGCCACAAATTGCAGGTTGTTTATCATCGCGATAATAACGCACGTTGATACAATCATTTTCATAGCGACGCTCAAGCTCAGTACGAATAATAGGGTTATCTTTGGCTTGGGTAATTTGTCGTTGCAGTAATTGGCATTGTTTAATTTGTTCTGACGCTAATGTTACATCTTCGCATGCTTGCTCTTTTGATGCACACCCAGAGATTACCACGGCAAAACTTGCTGCCAAAATAAACATTTTACTCATTGTTTTTATACTACTCTTTAGTCAAATTAACTTTAGTATAACCAGCGAAACCGTCAACGCATAGCACAAATAAAGCTGACCAAATGGTCAATACATGTTAAGCTATACAATATCTGTTTTTGATGAAATATTTTTGCCCGAGTAGGAGCGCACTATGCAAGTACAAGTTGTGGATTATCAATCACCTGACGCACCAAAACAATTTGTAAAAAGCCTGAGAGAAACTGGTTTTGGCGTGCTAATTAACCACCCAATCCAGCAAGAGCTAGTAGAGTCTATCTATAACAATTGGTATCAATTTTTTATGAGTGATGAAAAACTAGCGTTTGCTTATGATCCTAAAACTCAAGACGGTTACTTCGCACCTGAAATTTCAGAAACAGCAAAAGGTCACACCAAAAAAGATATAAAAGAGTATTACCATATCTACCCTTGGGGCAGAGTTCCGGCGTCATTAAAGCAAGAGATCATGAATTACTATGACTTGGCGTCAAAATTAGCAGGAGAGCTTTTAGACTGGGTAGAAAAGCACAGCCCAGCCGAGGTTGCAGCAAAGTATTCTGAGCCACTTTCTAATATGATTGTCGACACACCAAATACCTTACTTAGAGTTTTACATTATCCACCATTAACTGGCGATGAAGAGCCCGGCGCAATTCGCGCAGCAGCGCATGAAGACATCAATTTGCTCACTATTTTACCAGCAGCAAATGAGCCAGGGTTACAGGTAAAACTTAAAGATGGTACTTGGTCTGATGTTCCATGTGACTTCGGTAGCTTAGTGATTAATATTGGTGACATGCTGCAAGAAGCAAGTGCAGGCTATTTTCCATCAACAAGTCATCGAGTGATTAACCCGACGGGTAAAGCCTCAACTAAATCACGTATTTCTTTGCCGTTATTCTTACACCCTCGTGATGAGGTGGTCTTATCTGAGCGTCATACTCAAAAAAGCTACCTGCAAGAACGCTTAAAAGAGTTAGGCGTTATTTAGTTTATTCATTAATTATTTAATAAATAAAACGGGTCATCACTAAAGAAAAAGCCAGCATGTCGCTGGCTTTTTTATCAGTAATTTAACATGAGTGGTAAAAATGAGTTAATTAAGCCTTATTATTTTTCACAGGCTTGCTGTGTGGTTTTCCAAATCACAGGCCCAGTATATTTGCCTAACGACAACTCTTCGCCATTATCATCCACCCAAGAATTGTTGCGGATATAAGCAATATAATAATTGGTATCTGCCTCAATATTTATCCGGTAATCTCTAAATTCTTTTGGCAAGTCGTATTTATTACCGACTTTTAATAAATGCGTTCCAACATCTACCCGCACTCGAGATTTATCTTTGACCCAAGGCATACCATCAACTTCTTTGATCACTGTCGTCGTTTTTAAACCACTGTATTTGGGCGGCGCTATCGATAAGCTATTAACAAGAATAATGCGGCCACATGCATTTTCTTCCTGAGCTGATGTTTTCGATGTTTCTCTCACACTGGTAAAAATTGGCGCATCACTTTCTTCGTGCCAATAAGGCAAGTGACTAGAGTGCAATTGCAAACCATTTTCCAACCATTCGGCACTACTAAGTTGCCATTGTGGAATATAAACTGCTGCAAGTTTAGCCGTTAACTCTTTGACCTCGCCACTGCGCTCAACGGCAACTGTTACCAAAGAATTATTAGGTAAATATTGCAACCCTTTAAATCCTGATTGAGCGCTTTCTTTAAATGAACGGCCATTGATGCTTTTTATAATATCACCACTTTTGATACCTAAACGGCTTGCTTGACTTCTTGGCGTAACGGAAACAACAAAACCTGCTTGATTTGCATCTAAAATGGCACCAAAACGCCCAGTATCAAAACGCTTGTCCTGAGATAATTCGATAGCAATATCTTTAATTGGCACACCTTCTGCCAATTCTAGTGCGGTGATTTCTGCGATTTTTTGATTAATCGTTCTCACTAATTGCTCAGCAATTTGTTGGGATTGCTTAGACTTAAGCTCCTCTGCTCCCAATAAAGTGCTAAAAAAACACATAGTGACAATTAAATACTTCATCGTCTTTCCTTAAATCTCATACAAATCAGTTGGTTTGGTGTAAAACTCCACCATAGTTTTCAACAGTTCAGTGCGCTGTTGCCATAACTCCATGTTATAAAGATTTCCCTTGCCGCGCTCTAAGGTTTGATCAATCACCGACAGTTCATGGTACCAGTTTGCCATAATCGCGCTATGGGTTGCTGATAATTGTACATCAGCAAATTTAGCGAGCTGCTTTTCATATTGGTGACTTTGAATAATATAATCCGGCATTTCAAATGGCGACTGACTCAAATTATAAAACCAAGCCGATAATAGAAAGGCGGTACAAAAAGCAACGACTGCAACAAATATTGATAATTGTTTTATTTGATGTTTTCGCCAAATATCCTCTGCAACCTTCGGCGCTTCAACCACCACCATAACACTTTCAGCATTAGCAATACGCCACTTTAACTCCTGATCAAACGTGCTCATAAGTTTTTTTCCTTGGCCAGTCTGATCCTAAACCTATTAACAGCCTGTCGACAACGATAACCAATGCCCGAATCACTTAGGGTAAGTTTTTTTGCAATGTCACGATGTTTCATATTTTGAACCGTGTGCATATAAACCATAGTTCGCTGCGCTAATGGTAATTGATTAATTAACTCTGTAGTTGCTAGTTCGCTTGGTTGAGACACAGTAACATCTAGATTAGTCGTGTCAGCGTCATCCAGAAATTGCCCATGCTTTTTGGTAAATGCTGGATCGGATTGCACTTGCTTAAAATATTTCTTACACGCATCAATTGTGCAATTTTTTAACCAATGACCTACAACTAAGCCATCAGCTAGCTCTTCTCGATGGGTAATCAAGTGCTCAAAGGTGAGTTGTAATAAATCTCTCGCGATTTCTTCATCACACACTAAATATAACGTCAATGAATAAACATAGTCGGCATAAAGTTGATAAGCAGCAGCAAAACCTTTTTGCTTGCCTTTTTGCAGCAAACTGAAGTCTTGTTGGCTCAATGCTTGATCAAATCCCTGTTTATTCATTGCAAATGCGTTTTCCTAACAAGTAAATGTGTGCTTATTTTGTCACAACCATCTGTCGTAAATATTTGTCGTTACTCGTAGAGTATTTTTACCCTACAACACAAAAAAGGGGAATAAAACTATTCCCCTTTTTTTTATTTCTTCAGCCAATTAGACCGTATTGAATTATTTTGCTTCTACCGCCTCATTATTTAGCGTGGATGTTTGCGGTAAACCAGTTGCCGACTGTGGCTTTTTGCGTTTAACCATATGGCGAACATCTTCAATCACTAAATAAAGTGCAGGGATCATCACCAGTGTAACCACCGTGGCGAACAACACACCAAAGGCTAAAGAAACTGCCATTGGGATCACCATTTTTGCCTGCATACTGGTTTCTAACATGATGGGTACTAAACCAATAAAAGTGGTAGCAGAGGTCAACATAATCGCACGGAAGCGGCGACATCCAGCAAATACGACTGCTTCTTTTAAGGCCATACCTTCTTTACGTGAGTTGTTAACATAATCTACCATCACCAGCGAGTCATTAATGACCACACCCGCTGCGGCGATAATACCGAACATCGACAACACATTTAGATCCATGCCTAAAATCAAATGACCTATCATAGCGCCGACAATACCAAACGGAATCACGGTCATGATCATTAATGGTTGTGAATATGACTTAAGTGGTACCGCCAATAAGGTGAAAATAACTAATAGTGATAACACAAAGTCGCGCAGTTGCTCACTAGCACTTTCCATTTCTTCTTGGATGCGGCCAGAAACTTCACTTTGCACTTGAGGGTATTTGCGTAGTAACTCAGGTATAAAGTTATCACGCACATCTTTAGTCACTTCAAATGGTTCCACTTGCGCGGCATCAACACTTGCCCAGACATTAATAGTACGATTGCCATTTTCACGGCGAATACGAGTAACACCGTCAACTAAGCTAATTTCAGCCAATTCAGATAGCGGCAATTCAGCGCCGTTTGGTGCTTGAATCATCACATCTTGGACATGACCCACCGCACTGCGTTGCTCTAACGGGTAACGCACCATGACTTTTACTTCTTCACTGTCACGTAATATACGTTGAGCTTCAAGACCATAGAAACTATAACCAACCTGTGAAGCAATGTCAGACAAGCTCAAGCCTAAGCTGTAAGCCAACGGTTTAAGGGTAAACTGTACTTCTTTAGCACTGGTTTGGCGGCTGTCATTAACGTCACCAACCCCTTTAATGCTATTAAGTTTGGCTTTTAACTCTTTAGCGGCGGCCAGTAATTGCCCATCATTTTGGCTTTCTAATCTAAAGCTAATATCACCATCTTCTCGGCCACCACCGAATAAGTTATCGTCAATAGTGAATTGCTTAACACCTGGCAATTTAGGAATAGCAGCACGCCATCTATCAGCAAGTTCAAAGGTATTCATCGCACGATCTTCTGGTTCAACTAGTTTCACCATAATACGTGCGCTAGTGCGGCTACGCAGATCAACCTGCATATCTGCAATCATAGGTTTACCAAACTCCGCTTCTATCTCTTTATCCACATCTTTAATAATATTTTCCACGGTCAATATGGTATTCAATGTGGCTTTTTCTGCGGTATCAGTGTTCATTTCAATAGCGATACGCGGAAAATCATGGGGTACTTTCGGTTGACCAATAAAGCGCACAATGCCACCAGCGTATAGACCAGCACTAATTAACAAAATGCTGATAAAGAACATGACTACACCATAGCGATACTTTAAAAAGCTGATTAGCATTGGGCGATAGTGATTATCAATCACATGTTTTAAGCCGCGATCAACGGCCGCACGTAATCGGTGTAACGGGTTTTTAGGATTAGCCGGCTTAACTTTCATGCTAATTAAATGCGCGGGTAAAATCAGCTTTGATTCAACCAATGAGAATAATAAACAGAAGATAACGACGAAACCAATGGACTGACTCCACGCAGAGCCCGGGCCATCACCTAAAATCAATGGGAAGAAAGCAGCAATAGTAGTTAATACACCAAAGGTCGCTGGCATTGCTACACGTTTAACGCCGCGAATAACGCTTTCAGCAGAATGACCTTTTTCTTCAATTTCTGCATGGGCACTTTCCCCCATCACTATCGCGTCATCGACCACAATACCTAAGACTAATATAAAGGCGAATAAACTAGTGATATTAATAGTAACGTTAACAAACTCCATCGGCATAACTAAAAGCGTACCTAAGAAGCACACAGGTAAGCCCATCATTACCCAAAACGCTAAACGGATTCTTAAGAATAACGCCAACATTAAAAATACCAGCACGGCACCGCTTTTCATGTTGTCTAGCATCATGTCTAAGCGACCTTCAAGATAATAGGTTAAATCAACCCAAGTCTCTAAGTTCACACCGGCTGGTAGCTCTTTTTGCTTACGCTCAACGTATTTATGCATGACTTTGGCAACATCAGTAATACTTTGCTCTCCCGCTGCGCCAATAAAGAAAGTCACCGAGTTTTTGCCATTATATTTTGAATATTGCAGACCTTCTTGGAAACCGTCATTAATTGTCGCAATTTCACCTAACAACACTTTAGTACCGTCAGCTAAGGTAACTACTGGAATACGCTCAAACTCATGACCACGATACGCTTGGTTTTCTACACGTAAATTAATATAACCGTTTTCTGCACGAATTTGCCCTGCCGACATATTGCGCGATGAATTACGCACAGCTTGCGCAACATCTTTAAAGCTCAGGCCATATTCACGTAATTTATCTTTGCTAACTTCAATAGAAATTTCATAGCCTAAACCACTGTAAAACTCTGAAATATTGATTAGCGGTTGTTGTTGAATTTCATCATGAATTTTTTTACCAAGTGCTTTTAGCTCTTTGTAACTTAAGTCCCCATAAAGACTGATGTACATTACTTCTTGGCGAAACTTAATACGTTCAACAACAGGACGTTCCATGCCATCAGGGAACGAAGAGATAGAATCAATTTGTGATTTAACCTCTTCTAGTACCACTTGCGGATCATAAGATTCATCAACCCGAAAATAACCGGTCGATTCATTACGATTAGAATAGGTAATAACGCGATCTAAACCTTGAATGGTTTCTAATGCTTCTTCAATTTTTATGGTGATACCTTCCTCAACTTCTTGAGGAGCAGCACCAGGGTATTGGGCGTGAAACTCTAACCAGTTAATTTGAAACTGAGGGAACATTTGCTTACTGATAGTGCCCGCAGTTAACAAGCCACCAATAATAATAAATGCCATTAGCAGGTTCGCAGCCACAGGGTTTCGGGCG
Organism: Colwellia sp. MEBiC06753; assembly: GCF_053470325.1. Taxonomy (NCBI): domain Bacteria; kingdom Pseudomonadati; phylum Pseudomonadota; class Gammaproteobacteria; order Alteromonadales; family Colwelliaceae; genus Colwellia; species Colwellia sp. MEBiC06753. Next base: position 52,037 of record NZ_JBQMTM010000018.1, read on the forward strand.
AACCAAGCAATTAAGCCTTTATGGGTATCGTCCTTTTGCGCTTGAGTTAATTCAGCCATGACCTTACTCCCCTACACTTGCCACTTGGGTATCAGTATCAGCTTGCTCGACGTTTTCTGAGTCTAATTTTTTACTGCCTTCCAGTGCCAATTTCATACCATTAATCGGGTAATCGAGTGCAGAAACAATCATACGATCACCTTGATGCAAGCCACCAGAGATAATGACATTAGCGCCTTCCTGGCGAATAATATTGACATCAACAAAAAGCAATTTTGACTCGTCATCTAGAATTGCAACACGGTCGTGATCAACTAAATAACGCGGAATACTGGTGGCATTCGCTATCGAAATACCATGGATATCGGCGTTGACATAAGTACCAAAGCGAATAGGCGTATTAGTGTTACCTGAGGTTAATGCATAAGGATCGTCAATTTGCGCTACCAGATAAGTCATGCGGCTTTTGTTATCAACAACCCCTTCACCACGGGCAATATTGGCCTGCCAAAGCATTTCTTGACCGGCAAAAACACCGCGTAATGACACTTTAGCGTCGACACCTTGCTGCTTAAGAAACTGTAATTGGTTATCAGCAACGGGTAAACGCACTTCAGCAATAGCTGTACCTAATAATTTACCAATATTGCTACCAGTAACCACAAACGAACCTAAACCAATACCACGGCTTTCAATCATGGCATCATAGGGGGCACGAATTTCAGTGCGCTCTAAGTTACGTTGCGCGCGTAATACCGCTGCTTGTGCCGCTTTAACCTGCGCTAATTCCTGCGCTAACTGCGGTTTACGTAAACTTAATTCGGTTGGCGAAGTATCAGTAATGCGCTTCCACTCACGCTCTGCCACTTTACCTTGCGCGCGTTCCATTTCAAGCGCAGCTTTCGCCGATGCAAGGCTCGCCTGTGCATCAATAAGTGCAGCTTCGTAGTCATTAGGATCAATTCGCGCTAGCAACTGGCCTTTAGAAACAAAGCCACCACGAACAAAGGTATCAGATAGTTCAACTACCTGACCACTTACCTGTGCAACTAATTCAGTTTCATATTTAGGTTTAACTACGCCATGCGAAGCCACTGTTAACTGCATATCACCAACAGTTACCGGCTCTACTGCTACGATAGGTGTATTATCTACTTCCGGTTTTTCTTCTGGCGGCTTTTTCATACTTGATAACGCCGCAAAAGTTAAAACGCCAGTGAGTAAAATTCCAATAGGTACAATAATTTGTTTTTTCCGTGACACCGCTCTGTCCTCTGTAAAATTCGTAACATTTTGTCGCAATATGTGAATGTTAACGAAATAATGAGTAATCAATGAGATAAAAGTTGTAAATGGGTGTTACAAAATACGCGCCAATCGCTAAAATAAAATAATCTTTCTAGCAAAAAACAAAATTTCACTTATTTTACATAAAGTTAAAAACAAAAAAGGTCTAGAATTTACCAGACCTTTTTATCTAATATTAAATAAGTAATCGTGAAAATTTAGTGAAAAAAGCTAAGTTTTAAACTTTTATAAAAATTTTTCGTTTATATAACCAATTTAAAAATAACCATTGCAATAGTAATGCTCCGCAAATGATGATCAGCGAAGACCAACCTTCTGATAGCCCCGAGGCCACGCCACCAAACAGGCTATGAGCAAAATAGTTCCAACTAAATAAACTGGTACTTAAATAAATCACTATTGAATTGACGCCAATAACTGCAAAAAACTTAGCCCAGCGTTGCCATTGCCAAACATCTATCACTAAATAGAACAACGCCAGTAACAGGGTGCTACAACCTACAGTTACCAGAACAAAGCTACTTGTCCATAAACTCTTATTTACCGGAAACACACAGCCCCACAAACTTCCTAAGGCGATAGATAACAAGCCAATGGCGAAGAAATGTCTCAATATCCGTTGTGGCTGAGCCTGCCACGCTTTCAAATAACGCCCCGCAAACACTCCAGCCAGCGCATTTACAACTGATGGGATATTCGACAGAATTCCTTCTGGGTCCATCGGCGCATTGCGATAGGTAATGCCCGGTAGCAATTGCTGATCAAACCACACATTAAGTGCCAACTCAGGACTATAAATGCCACCACCGTATTCGCCAATATTAACCAATGCCAACAACAGCCAATAACTAATCAAAATTGCTACGGCAATTAACCACTGCATTTTCACTGAGCAATACCAAACAATCATCATCGCGGCAAACCAAGCAATACCAATTCGGCCTAACACGCTGGCAAAACGGATTTCATCGGGACTTGTAGGTATGCCCTGCCCCCAGCCATGGTTGTAAACAATACCCAGTAATAACAACAAGGTTAAACGTTTGTAAGCATGGCGAGTTAGTTGACGTTGCTGGATTAACGGGTAACTCTTAAGCGGCTTAGCGGCAATACCAATACTGACCCCAGAAAGAAAAATAAATAGCGGAAAAATAAGATCATAAGCCGTAAAACCGTGCCAAACGGCATGTTTCATTTGCTGATCAAATACCTGAAAAATAGAAAAGCCAGTAATGAGAAACAAAGCGGAAAATATACCTTCCGCCCCCATAATCCAAAACATATCGAAGCCACGCAGGGCATCTACCGACAATAAGCGCTTTTTTTCCATTGCAGCTTTGTTACTTTCAGCCATAGCTTATTCTAGCCTTTTTTATTGATTTTGACAGCGTTGTCATCATGGTAATTCCAGCTGAATAAAATAGCAAATAGCCGCGAAGCCCAAATACGCAGCTAACAATCTGACACAAATATTTCACCAACATAACTTGCACTTAGTATTTTGCAATTTACTATGAACCAATGAAGAAAGAAGGATTAACGCATGATCAATAAAATCCAACGATTTTTCGAGCAGGTATTTGCTGAGCAATCCCTACCAGAAGAGGCCCTTGACGTCGAAATTGCCTGCGCGGTACTGCTAGTAGAAGTAATGAAAGCCGACGGTTTAATTACCGATGACGAGCTTTCAATTGTTGCAACCACATTAACGCAGTATTTTTCGCTTACACCGATTGAAGTTGATGACATTATTGAGCAAGCAATTGCCCTTAGTGAAAATGCCAATGACTTTTACCAGTTCACTTCTACATTAAATAAGCATTACAACCCAGAGCAAAAAACTAAAATTGTCAGCATATTATGGCAATTGGCCCAAGCTGATGGTGAGGTGGTCGCCATTGAGCAACATGTCATTCGCAAAATTGCCGATTTATTACATTTAAGGCACAGTGAATACACGCAAGCTAAGGCTATGGCTGAGCAAACAACTAGCGCAGATTAATTAAAGCCATAAGCAAACATTCGTTCATAAATATAAGTTCGTAAAACATTGGATTTTGAAACATTGCATCGTCAAATTGCGCTTTGTCAGCTAAAATAGGCTTTTTATCCAGAGTAAACTGCACTTATGGCCGACATCGGTAAATTTAATACGCTAAAAGTAATCGCCCTCACCGCCAATGGCGCCTACTTAGATGGAGCGCAATTGGGTGAAATTCTCTTGCCTAATCGCTATGTTCCAGAAAATTGTCAACTTGACGACGAAGTTAGTGTATTTATCTATACCGACTCTTTAGACCGCTTGGTTGCAACTACTGATAAACCCTATGTAGAAGTAGGTGGTTTTGCCAGCTTAAATGTTAAGCAAGTTAATAAACTCGGGGCGTTCTTAGATTGGGGCTTACCAAAAGATTTATTGGTACCACATAACCTTCAACATAAAAAAATGGAGATGGGTAAACGCTATCTGGTTCATGTGTTTTTAGATCAACGCACTGAACGCTTAGTCGCTTCAAGTAAACTCGATAAATACTTAGATATTTGGCCTGCCGATTACCAAACCGGTGATGCGGTTGATTTAGTCATAGCTGGACGTACCGATTTAGGGTTTAAAGCCATTATTAATAATCGCCACTGGGGATTGATTTTCAGTAGCGATGTTCATCAAAAACTGCATACAGGGCAGCAAATAAAAGGCTATATCAAACAAGTGCGTGATGATGGTCGTATTGATTTAGCACTAACTCGTCAGGGTAAAGGCAAAGTCATTGATTTTAGAGAGACATTGCTCGATCACCTTAGTCAACATCAAGGCTTTTGTAGTATCAACGATAAATCTAGCCCTCAAGAAATTAGCCAGACTTTTGGTGTCAGCAAAAAAGCATTTAAAGCCACGGTCGGGCATTTACTTAAACAGGGAAAAATTACCATTGAGCCAAATGGTATTCGGTTAATAGATTAGAGCTAAAAGATTAACGCGATAAAAAAAGCTGCCTAGGCAGCTTTTTTATGAATGAACACATAAACCATTACTGACCAAGCGATGCCAAAAAGTTTAGGCTTGGGGCAAATAATGCCACGCCGGTTTGCGCTTCAGTAAATTCTAACATATGGTCAAAATTCCCTTCTTCGTCCCCTTGGATCATGCTTTTTAGCATTAACTCAAACGGCTCTGGCGAGTGACAATATGAAACAAAATATAAGCCCTGCACTTTCATATCACCGTACGGCATACTTTGTCTTAAAATTTCTATGCTATTACCATTGGCGTCTTTTAAGCTAGTGCGCTTAGTGTGAGCAGTTAATGGCTTATCTTCGCTAGCATATTCAATATTGTCGACTTTAGTGCGTCCAAAAATATCTTCCTGGGCTTTTTCTGATAAGCGATTCCACAGCTTAATGTTATGACGGTAACGCTGAATATGTAAATAACTGCCACCGGCAAACTCAGGATCTTGCTCGTCACTAACAAGTGCGATTTTTCGACGATGAAGCCCTTGTGGATTTTCGGTACCATCCACAAAACCGGTTAAATCACGGCCGTCTAAGTAACGAAACGCTCTGATTTGCTCAATTAATTCAACACCGCTATCTAACAATTCAATAATTTTTGAGCTAACTATGTGATTAACATCAGCACGATCACTACGAATTTCAATATAAATATCGCCTGAGGTTGCAGGTGCAATGCGATCATCACTTTGCACGGTAGGAAATGGCACCAACTGTTTAGGGCGAGCATCTGGACAAATCTCATCCCAATAATGTGCACCAATAGCAACAACACCATTTAAATTCGCTTCAGAAAAACGTTCTGCGTAATGATCAAGCATTGCCGGAATACGAGACAAAGCTTGACGCAAAAATGCGACCTTGTCGTCTAACGCATTAAATAACAAATAAGTACCGTGTAGGTTGGGTTCGGCACAAATGCCAAATTGTTCTCTTGCCATAATCAACACTCAATTAATAGTTACCGTTATATTCTACACAAAAAAATGCTAAACGAATGAAATTATGTGGTATTTAAAAAAGAAAAGCAGCCCGAGGGCTGCTTCAAAAATTAACCTATTTCGTTTTTATTATTATTGAATTTTCTATTTAGCTTTCAGTAATTAGCCGCGAGTAAATTCAGGGTACGCTTCTAAACCACAATCTGATTTATCAACGCCTTCGTACTCTTCTTCTTCGCTAACACGGATACCCATAGTTGCTTTTAAGGCAAACCAAACAATGAAGCTAGTTACAAACACCCAACCGAAGATAGTAGCAGCACCAATTAACTGACCTGAGAAAGTTGCGCCGGTGTTAGTCACTGGCACTAATAATAGGCCGAATAAACCAACAACACCGTGTACTGAAATAGCACCTACTGGATCATCAATGCGTAACTTATCTAAACCAATGATTGAGAAAACAACGATCACACCGCCAACCATACCGAAGATAGTTGCTTGAAGTGCCGTAGGCGTTGATGGTTCTGCAGTAATAGCGACTAAACCTGCTAATGCGCCATTTAAAGCCATAGTTAAATCAGCTTTCTTAAATAAAACTTTAGCTAGAATTAACGCGGCGATAGCACCACCTGCTGCAGCAGCATTAGTGTTTAAGAACACCATAGCAACTGAGTGCGCATTGCCAATATCACCTAACTTAAGTACTGAACCACCATTGAAGCCGAACCAACCCATCCATAAAATAAAGGTACCTAATGTTGCTAATGGTAAGTTTGCACCAGGGATCGCATTAACTTTACCATCTTTAGTGTATTTACCTTGACGAGCACCAAGTAATAATACACCCGCTAACGCTGCAGCAGCACCGGCCATATGAACAATACCAGAGCCAGCAAAGTCAGAGAAACCTAAGTCACCTAGCGTGTATAAACCAAATACGGCATTACCACCCCAAGTCCAGCCACCTTCCATTGGATAGATAAAGCCAGTTAAAACAACTGTGAAGGCTAAAAATGCCCACAATTTCATGCGCTCAGCAACCGCGCCAGAAACAATTGACATTGCTGTTGCTACGAATACTACTTGGAAGAAGAAATCCGATGCTGCTGAATAAATAGCACCACCAGTAAATCCGTCTTCACGGCCAGCAAAATCTTTTAATACGGCATCAGGATCAACAGATTCGATACCTGATAGCAATACACCACCGCCGTACATAATGTCATAGCCAACAACTAAGTACATAATGCAAGAAATTGAATATAACGCGACGTTTTTGGTTAAAATTTCAGTGGTATTTTTTGAACGAACTAAACCTGCTTCAAGCATAGAGAAGCCAGCAGCCATCCACATAACTAATGCGCCACAGACTAAAAAGTAGAATGTGTCCATTGCATATTGAAGGTGAAAAATATTTTGTTCCATGATTGCCCCCTATAAAGCCGCTGCATCAGATTCGCCAGTACGAATTCGTATGGCTTGTTCTAGGTTGTAAACAAAAATTTTACCGTCACCTATTTTTCCTGTGTAAGCTGCCTTAGTGATAGCTTCAACCAAACGTTCCACCAACTCATCATTGACCGCTATTTCTAGTTTTACTTTTGGTAAGAAATCAACTTGGTATTCTGCGCCGCGATATAGTTCTGTATGACCTTTTTGACGACCGAAACCTTTAACTTCACTTACCGTTAAACCTTCAACTCCGATCTCCGAGATAGCTTCCCGAACATCATCGAGCTTGAAAGGCTTAATGATTGCGTTTACTAACTTCATATGTATTCCCCTATCGTTATTTACCACTGTCTATTACAATCCTTATGCCAAGGATTTTATTTTCATTTAAAACAATAAGTTAAATTATTAAAGACATTTCAACGCCATCAACAAAGCACCATAATGGTGCAGAGAATTTTTCCCCTTGCGTAGATTTAGTGCGCAAATATTCACCAGCACAATATTGTGATTAATACCTTTGTTTTCAGGTAAATATCCGATAAATTGGGGAAGTATTTACATGCTCGATACTTTCCAGAAAGACTGAGGCTCGCAATGAGAAGACATCTGAAAAAAATGACTCATCACGATAATTTTATCTATTTAACCTTTGCCTTAGTGCTTTTGTTGCTAAGTACAGCAATTGCACAACAGTTTTTCGATGCATCGGTGCAACGCTTTGTGCAATCAACTACGGTTTTTACTTTGCTGGTTGCCGTATGGGGTGTAAATAATGAAGATTTTCTATTTTCAAAAGCGCTAATTTTTCCGCTAGCTATAGTTATTTCATCTATCGGCGGCTACTACTTAGATGCATTTGGCTTAGAGTATACGCACTTAGTGCTGATGTTATTTTTCTTTATCGGTACATCTTACCAAACCGCTAAACAAGTGTTATTTGTCGGTAAAGTAGATGGTAACAAAATACTAGGTTGTATCTGCTTGTATATGCTTTTGGGGTTAATTTTTGCGTTGCTGTATACGCTGTTTGAATTGTATTTGGTAGGTGCATTTTCTGGCATTAATGATAGCAATAAATGGTATTTAATTTTTCCCGATTTGGTATATTTCTCTTTTGTCACGTTAACCACTTTAGGCTTTGGCGATATAGCACCGACGTTACCAATAACGCGCTTCCTTGTTTATTTTCAAGCAGTTGTAGGACAGTTCTATCTAGCAATATTAGTGGCAAGCTTAGTAGGCTCTCGAATAAATTTTATCCACGATCACCACAATCACCAATAACTCATTTCACGGTTGGAATTAAATAAGGTTAGTAAATTGGTAGTGGCTATATTGAGAAGATAACCACTGCCTATGTTTGAACTATATTAGATCGCTAATAGCGAATTTAGTATCAACATTCTTTTAGAAGATCATTAACGCACTAGGTTTTAAAATTGATAACACACCTAAGCGTTCCATATTGCAGTAATTAATTGCTGACTTTACCATATCATCAGTAATGCCTAACTGCTCACGCTCTTCTGATGAAATAAACTTCTCTAACGGATCTTTTTGAAAACACGCATTTTTTAACATTACACGTTTAGCGATATACAACATTTGCGCTTCTTTAGCGCATTCAAAAATCACATCACTATCTTGCAATCGCATCGGTTCAATTAAACTGATAGGTAGTCGCCAAAGCTTTAATAACTCGGCAGTACAATCACCATAGGAAAAGCCTAATACTTTACGCTGTTTATCCCAAGGCATTTCATTCGCAGAATTTGATACACATTTGTCGATCATTTCAGGATTAAACTGCTTAATTACCAGTTCACCTAAGTTGTGCAACAAACCTAAAATAAATAAACGTTCAGCATTTGGCACGTTTGCCTGCTCACCGAAATATTTAATCAATAAAGCGCTATCAACACTATTTTCCCAATACTGCTCTAAATAGCTGGCATCAGCATTCAACGACTTAAAGGCTTCAGAAGTAAAATAGGCGATAACTAAATTGTAAACTTCGGTGATCCCCAGCACTAATACCGCTTTAGAAATGGTATCGATTTTACCGGGGTAATTAAAAAACGAACTGTTAGCTAACTTTAAAATGGTAGCAGCCAAAGCAGGGTCAATCAGGATTACTTCGGCAATATTATCGATAGTAGAGGTTTCATCATCAATCAATTCTTTAATACGAAGAAAAGAGTCTGATAAAACAAATATCTCATTTGCCTGCTTTGCGTAATCAACAGCATTCATACAGTGTCATCCCAATCGAACCTATAAATATCGAATCTCAATAAAGAGTAAAAATCCGTTTTAATTCAGCAAACTAAACTAAAGCCTATGCTTGACTTTAGTTATTACCACGTAAAACAAGTATAGTAGCAACTAATATAAAATGAATATTTAGTTAACTTCTACACTAATATGATATGATGTAAATTTTCTAATGTTGATAACACCCGTATCAAAAATTAAATACTGTCCTTTAATACCAAGCAGAGTACCCGAGATGATCGGTTGCTTGTCAAAATTAAACGAACTGATTTTATTTAAATACTGCTGAACCGGATAGGTTAATTTTAACACAGACTCATCGAGAAGCTCAACGCTGTCTTCACCGTATTTTAATTTAACTGTTTCTAATCGTTGCGCTATTTGGGGAATGAGCTCAGCCGCTTTTGCTTTTAAATCGATGGTTTCTGCTTCGCCTTTTAACATAGCTCGCCAGTTGGTTTTATCAGCGATAAATTCCGCAAGCGCTGTTTCAACAAGCCCTGATTGCAAGCGAGTGCTTACTTTAAAAATAGGTAAAGCTTGAGTGGCACCTTGATCAATCCAGCGAGTTGGTATTTGGCTATGGCGGGTGATCCCTACTTTTAAACCTGAAGTATTGGCTAAATATACATAATGAGGGATCATACAATGCTGCTCCCCCCACGCTGGCTCTCGACAAGTACCGTTGTCGTAGTGACAAGTCTCAGGCTTCATAATACACATATCGCATTGCGCCAGCTTCTGCATACAAACGTAGCAAAACCCCTGAGAATAGCTTTTCTTGGTTTTGCGATCACAATGACAACAACGGATTTCTTGGTGAAAAATTAAGGTTATTGATTGGCCGATCAAAGGGTTCAGCTCTACTAACTGGTCACCAACTGGCAGTTGATATTGTATTTCGCCACTTTCCAGTCGCTGCGCTGTCATTTTTCGAAGCGCTCCTGTTTCAGCCACTAACATAATACCTCTTTAAATAATTACTTTTTTTCGTTGCTGTTTTAATTGTTTACGATTGCTTTTACTATCAAGACGTTTCGCAATCGATGATTTAGTCGGCTTAGTTGCTTTTCTCGCTTTCACCACTTTATTTACTGATTTAATAATCGACACTAGTTTCTCGATAGCATCGAGTTTATTTTGCTCCTGACTACGGCTAGATTGTGATTTTATGACAATAATACCGTCTTTGGTTAAGCGTTGATCGTTTATATTCAATAGTTTTTGCTTAACGGTATCAGGTAGATTTGAACGCTCAATATCGAACCTTAAATGAATAGCAGTAGAAACTTTGTTAACATTCTGACCACCAGCACCTTGAGCACGCACTGCGGTAATTTCAATATCACTTACTCTAAGATGACAAAACTGATCAACTTCAATAATATCAATCAAAGTACCTCCTGCTACACAATAGATAGACGGAAAACTTACAATGGCTAAACAATGGTATGTTTACTTTGTTAGGTGTTCTGACAACAGCCTTTATTGTGGTGTAACCACAGATGTAAATCGTCGAATTAACGAGCATAACCACTCTAACCAACTTGGCGCCAAGTATACACGTGTAAGGCGACCAGTTGAACTAGCTTTTCAAGAAGCACAACCGTCGAAACAAGCAGCGTATAAACGTGAATATGCCCTAAAGCAATTAACCAAAAAACAAAAAGAGTATTTAATCGCTAACATTGATAGTTAGGTTGGCATAAATAAGTACAAGTGTTCGCTCAATCTCTTGTTTTTACTGGTCTGATTTGTTCTTGAACTTTAGCTTTATTGCTAAACACTTGGTAGAATGCGCGCCGTTTCAAGTAGTAAGTAGTTAGAAAATGTTCGTAGAAAAGTTTTACAATCAACATGACGATAAAATTTCGTTTAGTCGCCAACAGGCTAGTGACTTTGCTAAACAAGTTGCCGATGACTTTAACCCTTTGCACAATGTAGATGCTAAGCGTTTTTGTGTACCGGGCGATTTACTTTTTGCGGTAACACTTTGCAAAGCCGGTCTGAGCGAAAAAATGGCGTTTAACTTTTCAGGTATGGTAATCGACGGCATTGAGCTAGCTTTCCCAACGAAGTTAGCAGAAGAAAATACTATTTGTGATGACAAAGGCAAGCAGTACTTATCTATTGAAACGAGCGGTGCGATGTCAGCTAACCAAGCACTGGTTACCTCACTTATCAAAGCTTATGTCGGCTTTTCAGGCCATACATTTCCACATTTGCTTTGTGACTTAATGAAAAAAAATGATGTGATGATTAACCCGAGTCGTCCAATGGTGATGTATGAAAGCATGAGCATTGAAATGTTTGACTTATCGGTAAATGAAGTTTCACTGACACTATCGGAATCTACGTTAACTATTGATGGAAAACGAGGCAACGCTTGTTTAGGCTTTGATTTATACCATGGCGAAACATTGGTTGGCCGAGGGAAAAAGCACATGGTACTTAGCGGCCTTCGCCCTTACTGCGCAGAGACTATTAGCCAAATCAGTGAAGAGTACTTGGCATGTAAAGCCAGTTACCATCAAGCAGCATAGTTCTTCCGTTTTACACAATACTATACATATATAGCGTTTTCCGAGGTTGGCGGCTTTCCTAGTGTTGCTGACCTCTCCTTTCTACTTTCGCATTCGATTTATACGAATTTTTCTAATTTTCGCTAAAAGCGCATCAGCTTTAATGGCAGCTTGTTTCATCCAATACTGGCTTTTCTTTAACCATCGTTTAGCCAACGGATATTCTAGGCTCAAAATAGCAAGACCTAACGGTAAGAAGATAAATGCCGGCCCCGGCAATAAAATAAACACCAAACCAATAAGAGCGAGCAAACCACCAAAAATAGTGATGACGAATTTTTTGCAAGATTTAGTCATAACTGATTAAACAATAATTAAAAACCTAAACTAATGCAGATTGCGCGCCAACGTATAACCATCTGTTTTTCAAAGTATTATATAATTCTAAAAAGTTAGCTCGTTGTTAATATCACTAGTTTTTAGTCAATTACTTTAATTTTCCTTGCTTACATCGTCGCCAATCTTTAAAAGCCTTAAGCTCTTTTTTCTTCAAGCTATTACTTTTCTTAACAGTATTCGCTTGGCGTTGTTTACTTTGAATTGTTTCTAATGCTTTTTTATATTTTGCGCATTTCGCAGTTTTAGCAAACGTTAAAGAATGAAATGATAGGCCGAGGGCAAGTGTAATAATCAACAGTTTCATAATGACCATCCTTAGTCACAGTTAATGGATAACAATCCAGTAAAGTATAGTACAACTTGCATAATGCAAGATTTAATCTAGGCTAAACCCAACAAACAGGACGTTTGTTACCAATGCACTTATAAGGATATACATATGAAAGTATTAAATATTTTCTATTTTTATGCACACATTTTAAAAGCTGTTACCAGCCAAAAACCGGCTATCACGCAACACATAATCTTTTTCATACTGTTCTTCTGGTTAATCAACTTATTAACCATCGCCAATAGCAGCGCCCAGCAAATCCGTCCAAAAATTCAATTAGCAACAGCTTATCAAGTCGATATCGCAATTAAAGATTATTGGGTAAGTGAAAAACTCGATGGCGTCAGGGGCTATTGGGATGGGCAACAAATGTTGACGCGACAAGGCAACATTATTCAACTGCCACGATCTTTTACGTTAAATTGGCCAAGACATGCATTAGATGGCGAGTTATGGATTGAACGCCAGCAATTTGAAAAAATCTCAGCCTTAGTGCGACGTCAACAAACCACCGAACAAGAATGGCAAAATGTTAAATTTATGCTGTTTGATTTACCTGAGCACCAAGGCACTTTTTCTGAACGAATAATGGCAATGCAGCAACTAATCAAACACACTGACAACCCGCATTTACAAATGGTAACTCAGCAAAGTATTTCTGATAAAAGCGCTCTACAAGCGCTCTTTAGCCAAGTAATTGCTGAAGGTGGTGAAGGCCTCATGCTGCACAAGAAGAATGCCTATTATCAGCTTGGTCGAAGCCCAAACATTATGAAGTTAAAACCTTTTGATGATGCCGAAGCTGAAGTCATTGGTTATATAGAAGGGAAAGGCAAATACCAGCAAATGTTAGGTTCAATTAAGGTTAAAACCAAGGATGGCATAGTCTTTAAAATTGGCTCCGGCTTTAGCGACAAACAACGAAAAAGCCGACCACCAATAGGCAGTATCATCACCTTTAAATACAGTGGTAAAACGGCCAAAGGTGTGCCAAGATTTGCCAGTTTTCTTCGAATAAGACATTTATCAAAGGTGGAGTAATGGAATTTCATTTATGGCTGTCGCTAACTGCCATTTGCATTATGGGGGCTTTGTCGCCAGGGCCAAGTTTAGCATTAGTAGTTAGAAACACTTTAGCCGGAGGTGCGTCAGCAGGTTACGCCAGTGCAATTAGTCACGGTTTGGGCGTTGCATTATATGCAGCCATTACCTCAACCGGTATTGCAATATTACTCGTGAAATCCCCAGTTGTTTTTTCCATTATTCAATATGCAGGTGCGGCTTTTTTACTGTATTTAGGGATCAATGCACTACGAAGTAAAAAGCAACACCTAACGTTAGATGAGCCAGATGTTAACGCCCAAAGTGGTCAGGTTAACGGTTGGCGAGATGGTTTTTTGATTGCATTTCTCAACCCTAAATTAGCGATATTCTTTTTAGCATTATTCAGCCAGTTTGTTGATGCCGAGGCTTCCAACATGCAAAAGGTCATTATGACGGCAACCGTAGGAACTATTGATGCGCTTTGGTATTGTCTAGTTACTTATGGGCTAACGCGCGGTCCCATTTTAAATAAACTCAAAGCTAATAGTCATATTATTGATAAAGTCACGGGCTGCTTTTTAGTGCTTTTAGCAGCCAGAGTTGTGATTAATTAGCCTGTTTAATTTCGAATGTAAGGGTCGAATTTAAAGACCAGAACTTTCAACCCTTTACCTTGATGAGCTTCTTTAAATACCGTTGGTGGCGTGATTGCCTGTTTAAATTTTAATGCAGGACACGAGCTACTTGCCGTATCCAATAAAAATTGCTCATCAAGATCAGGGCTGTTTAAACACAGCATAACGTCTGCGCCCTCAGTTGCCATGTCAGGAATTCGGCGTAATATTTTGCCGTAATCTTTAACAATATTAACACTGCCCTTTTGGAAAGAAGGCGGATCAATAATGATTAACTGATAAGGTCCAAGCTTTTTCAGCCGACCAAACGACTTAAAAATATCAACGCCTTGGAAAACAACTTTATTGGTATCTTGATTATTTAAACGGTGATTTTCTCGCCCTTTAGCTAACGCTGATTTACTCATATCAACATTGATCACTTGCTTAGCGCCACCCGCAATAGCCGCAACCGAGAAACCACAAGTATATGAGAACAAGTTCAGCACGCGCTTACCCTCAGCATTTGACTGCACCCAGTCTCGACCATTTTTCATATCTAAAAATAAGCCATGATTTTGTGCTTTTCCTAGCTCAATATGGTAGCGAAGACCAGATTCAAGCGCATATGTTGATTGACAATCATCTCCCAAAATACGCTCCACGGGTGCTAATTTTCGCCAGCGATGCTGCACGTGAACACTCTTACACGCAGGTATTAGTTGGCTGAACTGCTGGCCTATAGCTAACAGCCAATCATCACTTTCTTCTTTGTATAGCGTGATTAGCAATATCGGTTCAAACCAGTCTATACAAACGTGTTCAAGTCCCTCAAATGCATGGCCTCGGCCATGAAACAGCCTTTGGCTTTGAGATAAGTCATCAAGGTTAATCTGATCAATTAGGTTCAACATGAGTTACCTGAAGGTTATTGGCAGATACAAAAAAGCCGCATCATACACATGATACGGCTTTGGCACCAGTTGCGATAATTAACTGAAAATATTAAAGCCAAAGAATTTAAGTGCAATAGTATTTAACAATATCCCAAGTAGGATAACTGGAATAAATGTACTTAACGAAAAGTTAATATATTTTTCAGCAATTGAACCGACATACTTTTCATTACCCACAGCCAACTCGTTAGACAAGCTGTGCTTTTTCCAACGGTAACTAACAAATAAACATAGTAGTAAACCGTTTAATGGCAAAATAGTGTCGTAAAACACATCGTACACCACATCGAAAAATGAACGAGAACCACCTGCATAGCTGATAAATTCAGTGAAGAATGAAACCATACCAAAAGATACAGTAGCGAATAGTGTTAAAATGCCCGCGGTCATCATTAAAATAAATAACGCTTTTCTACGGCTATGGCATTTTTCAGTCACCAAATAAGACACTGGCACTTCAATAATAGACACTAATGAAGTGATAGCGGCAAAAAACACTAGCACAAAGAAAAATACGGCAATGCCACTTGCTAGCGTATAGCCCATGGAAGTTTGCAACGCTAAAAATATCTTAGGTAAGAAAGTAAATATAAGTGATACAGAGCTATCAGAAAGCTCTTGCGGGTTAACCTCAGGGTTAAATGAAAACACTGCAGGTAAAATCATTAAACCGGCAATAAATGCTACTGCGGTATCAGTGATTGCAACAAGCTTTGCCGAACCGACAATGTCAGTTTTATTGTCGATATAAGAGCCGTAAGTAATTAATATCCCCATGCCTAATGATAATGAGAAAAAGGCTTGAGAAAGAGCGCTGTTAATCACTGATGGGGTGATTTTATCAATATCAGGAATAACAAAAAATGCCACACCTGACATTGCGTTATCACGTGTTAATACAAAAACTACCATAGCAACAAGCATTACAAATAACGCAGGCATTAATATTTTTGCGGCTTTTTCAATGCCATCTTTTACACCGGCCACCAAAATAAAATTCACAATCGCGGCAACCAAAACCATAGCGCCAAAAATATAAGGGCTATTGATAAACTCACCGAATGCTTGAGGTGTTGCCAAATAATCCAAGCCACCTGTAAGGGTGATAACAATATAGCCAAACAACCAAACCGTAATCACCATATAAAACACAGCAATCATAAACGGAGTTAACACGCCAAGAATACCGGCTAAGCCCCACTTACTATTGGCTCCAGCTAATGTTTTGTATGCGCCTACGGGTTCTTTTTGGGTTTTACGACCAATAGCCATTTCAGCCATCATCACTGGCAAACAAATTAAAAAAACAAAAATGGCATACATAATAAGGAAAGCGCCACCACCATTTTTAGCGGCGTTTACTGGGAAGCCAACTAAATTACCGATACCAACGGCTGAGCCTGCCGCGGCTAAAATAAACCCAAGTCGGGAGCTAAAATGTTCTCTATTCGCGCTCATAAGTTTCCTTCGATGTAATATTATTGTTGTTTAAATCGCCTACTATTTAACGGTGTGTAGCCTAGATAAGCGCTAGTTATAATTTTTTGTGCGCTCGATGCTAGCAAGGATTATCGTAATTGTCTTGCCCTACCTGTTGTAAAAAGCAAGCAAAGTGTATAGATATGTGAGCACCTGACAAAAAGAAAGAAAAAATATTTTTATAAAACATAGCGTTATGATGTATCATTTTAAAACGCCTGTTTAAAAATGAATTTATTATTCAGGCTTTTTAAAGAATTTAGCCCCCATAATTTTTAAAATATTATCTACTTCGTCGTAAGCAAATTCTGCCGCTGATGCCAATTCATCAATGGTTAAATTCAATGACGCACAAATAGACTCATCAACAATATCTTCATAGCTATATAACGCTGGATGGCTGTCAACCAAGGCCAAGCGTGACGCTAAATACATTACCTTCACATCTTTATTAATTTGTATATCATGCGCTTGATTAAAGTACTTAATTGGCATGATCACTTTCTCTGGAATTTGCCAAATTTTTAACAGCTCAGCAGAGACATCGGTATAAGTGAAATTCAACGTATCCTGCTGCAATTGCCAAGGAAGTTGTTGACCATCGTATTGTTCACACTTTTTTGCCAGTTCTGGCGACACTTTGGCCACAATTAATTCGCCAAAATTTTGTAAAAGCCCTGCCACAAAAATACGCTCAATATCGCGAATACCCGCAGTAATCGCCAAGTTTTTTGCCGCTAAGCCACAATATACACTCATACGCCAGTAGCGTTTTAAGTCAATGGTATCATTTGAAAAGTGTTTAAAAGCAGACGCTGCAACATCCACCAACATCATATTGTATATGGCTTGGGTGCCAATAATCGTGATTGCCCGTGAAATCGTACTAATTTCGCCAGGAAAGCTATATATAGCGCTATTGGCAATTTGTAATAATCGCGAGGTCATTGACGGATCAATACTGATAACATTGGCAAAATCTTCAACAGTTGAAGATTCATCTTCTATCAGCGCTTTGACCTTAAAGCACGCATCGGGTAACGCGAATGACCCATTGGCTTGAATTGCATATTCCTTAGCTTGCATCGATATAACTTTCATTTCCTGCACAATAACTACAGCATAAGGGTTTTAACTACGCATGTGTAGCCTTTATCGACATGGCTATGTCAAAAAAGGCAGCCGAAGCTGCCTTTCTTTAACAACATAAACTTACACTTTAAAGAAGCTAACCAAATTAACCCGCAATTAGGATCGGCTATTAAAGCTCAAATTAATTTAACCAAAAAAGCCGTGAGACTATAAAAGTTCACGGCTTTATCGGTTGTAAATTTTCTAGAAATTAACGCTTTGCTTTTTACTTAGCGGTTTTTGACTTAGCTGTTTGGCTTAGCTTTTTTGCCTAGTAGTGGTAAAGCGAAAGTTATTTCCCAACGAAAATAATTACTGGGCGAAAGTATTACCGAAGTAATCACCGTCATTCCATTTAGGACGCTCGGCATTATCCGCAATTTCTAAACCAATCATTAAGTTAACTTCAGCAAATAACGCTGCTGCATCATAACGGATCGGTAAGTCGATTTGATCACTATGATTATGATAATGGGTAGATAAGAAGTCTTTAAATGCCTGCCCACCATCAATTTCTGGATCTTTTGATTTAAAGCCTGTCATTAAAAATACTGACGGAATGCCAGCCTTAACAAAGTTGTAGTGATCACTACGAGTGAATAGCGCTTGTTCTGGCATAGGATCTGGGCTTAACGAAACATCTATTTTTGCCGCTGCAGCTTCAACAATTGGACCTAATGTTGAGTGAGTTGAACCAAAGGCGACAACATCTGCAAACGGGTACAATAATAGTGGCATATCTAAGTTAACATTGGCCACCATCTGCATACCTGGAACGGTTGGATTATTGGCAAAATAGCCTGAGCCTAATAAACCTTTTTCTTCACCAGTTACCACGACAAATAAAATTGAACGTTTTGGCTTGTTTTCCATACCAGAAAGCATGCGCGCCGTTTCTAGTAAAATTGACACGCCTGATGCGTTATCTAATGCACCATTGTTGATTTTATCTTCATCATCGCCATGTTCACTTACGCCAATGTGATCAAGGTGAGCACTAAATACCACATACTCATTTTTCAACACTGGATCGCTGCCTTCAATTGTTGCCACAATATTCGGGCTAGTAATTTCTTCATGACGCGACTGCTTAGCAATGGTTACTGAAGCGGATAGCGGGAAGCCTTTAATCGCTTTATTGTCAGTATCTAGCGCAAACACTTGCTCAAGATTTAGCTCGGCACCATCAAATAATGGCGCAGCCACTTCATGATTTAGATAAGCGCTGCCTTTAAGCTCTGGATGAGCGCCAAATGGCATACCATCTTTATTTAACCAACTAAAGCGTGGGCCATCGGCATATTTAGCCGAAACGGTATATTTACGTACTTTTTCACGTTTTGGCGTGTGTAAAGTGATCATACCTACGGCACCATGCTGCGCCGCATGGCGCGCTTTTACACGAGATGAACCAATATGAGCACCTTCTTCTGATGGTAATTCATCAGGGCGACCGGTTAACATCACAACGATTTTACCTTTAACATCTAGGCCAGCGTAATCGTCAATACCAAACGCTTTGTCCACCACACCGTAGCCAACAAATACCGTATCTGCCGTAACATCAGACTCTGTAGTTAATGACGAGCCAGAAACAATAAATTGATCAGGGTAAGTTAATGCATGCTCACCACTTGCACTATGAATAGTTAGCGATGCGCTGTCATCTTGTAAAAATGCTTTTCTAAACGTTACTTGCTGCTCATAGCCGCCATGTTCGCCCATTGGCGTTAAGCCATATTGCTTAAAATATGAAGTTACATAGTTAGCGGCAACTTGATAACCTTCACTGCCAGTATCACGACCTTTTAAGCTGTCGTCTGCCAAAAACTCTAAATGCGCTTGAATGCGAGTTTGATCGGCGGTTGGCTTAGCTTTCACTTGTTGTTGAGATTCAGTTGCTTGATTGCAACCCGTTAATCCAGCAACCAGCAAAACGCTTGCCGCCGTTAATTGAGTAAATTTTTTAATCATTATTTATACGTACATTGTTTGAAGTTATATATTCGCCGCAGACTATATCAGGCGAATACTTGAGTGTAAAAAAGATAAAAGTAAGCAGTGATGATTTCCGCATCAAATAAACATCCATTGATGTCAAAGTATATAATTAAGTCAAGATTGGAATACCGGGATCGTCTTTAACATGCTCCGTTACCATATAAGTATGGGTATGAGACACAGCTGGTAACTCGATAATGCTTCCTAAGAGTTCACGGTAATGATCCATATCTTTAAAACGAACTTTAATTAAGTAGTCAAACCCGCCAGCTACTAAGTGACACTCTGCCACTTCTTTTATTTTTACCACTTCATCACGGAAATCGTTAAATACATCGGCAGTAGTGCGATCAAGGGTCACTTGAATAAACGCTAACATACCAAAATTAAGTTTACGTGCGTTTAGGTAAGCCCCGTAGCGCTCGATATAACCTTCGCTTTCCAAACGCTTCACCCTGTCAAGACAAGGGCTAGCACTTAAATTTACTTTTTTCGCCAGTTCGACATTGGAGATTCGACCATCGTTCTGTAGAACATCCAAAATAGTAAAATCAATACGATCAAGTGTTCTAGATTTTTGACCAGCCATTACTGCAGTACCTTATACTGTGTAATAAAATTAAGTCCGTAGAATATACTGCAAATTACCAAACAAAACCAACATCTACTGCAACAGTTAAAGTACAATGCCGCGCAATTATGACATTAACTTTGGACATTCAACCATGCTTTTTAACGGTTCATTAATCACTGACTGCCCAATTAGGCAGAAGATCAGAGAGTTTTATCGTATAGATGAAAACATCGCTGTTGATTACATTCTGCCAGCAGCAGAAGTGAATATGAGTGCAAGAAGCCGAGCCTGGGAGCGAGCTCGTAAATTAGTATTACAAATCCGCCAAGACCAAGAAGGTAACGGTGCGATTGATGCGTTATTAAACGAGTACTCGCTATCAAGTGAAGAAGGCGTGGTATTAATGTGTTTAGCCGAAGCACTATTGCGTGTACCGGATAAGAAAACACAAGACGAATTAATTCGCGATAAAATTTCTCAAGGTAAATGGAGCTCGCACTTAGGTAGTAGCGACTCTCTTTTTGTTAACGCATCATCTTGGGGCTTATTAATTACTGGCTCTATGGTGGATTACGCCGACAAACGCAACCAAGATAGTTTCGGTTTATTAAAGCGCACTATTGGTCGCCTTGGTGAGCCAGTTATTCGTAAATCAATGAACTATGCCATGAAAATCATGGGTAAACAGTTTGTTATGGGTGAAACTATCCAAGATGCCACAGAACGTGCTGCCACTAAAGAACAGCATGGCTATGTGTATTCTTACGATATGCTAGGCGAAGGCGCGCGCACCATGAAAGATGCTGAGCGCTACTTAAAGTCGTATCAAGATGCCATTGAAACTATCGGTGAAATTGCGGTTAAATCAGGCAAGAACGATCCAAGAAGAGTGCCTGGTATTTCGGTAAAATTATCAGCCATTCACCCGCGCTACGAGTTTAGCCATAAAGATCGCGTCATGAATGAAATTGTGCCTAAGCTTAAGGCGCTTTGTTTACAGGCGAAAAAATACAATATTGGCTTAACTGTTGATGCAGAAGAGTCAGAACGTTTAGATATTTCATTAGACATTATTGAAGCGGTATTTAGCGATCAAGACTTAGGCGATTGGAACGGTTTTGGTATTGCACTGCAAGCTTACCAAAAGCGCGCAATTTTTGTCGTTGAATGGTTACGCGAACTTACCTTACGTGTGAATCGCAAGATGATGGTACGTTTAGTAAAAGGTGCGTACTGGGATACTGAAATTAAAAATACCCAAAAAGATGGCCTTAAACACTTCCCGGTATTTACTCGTAAATCATCAACTGATGTTTCATACCATGCTTGTGCAAACAAGTTATTAGAATACCGCGATACCATTTATCCGCAGTTTGCTACCCATAACGCCTACACAGCAGCGACAATTGTTGAGTTAGCCGGTAGTGACAAAGAAGGTTTTGAGTTCCAGTGTTTACACGGTATGGGTGATTCGTTATACGATCAAATCGTTTCAGGCGAAAACATTCAATGTCGTATCTATGCACCAGTCGGTCACCATGAAGACTTACTCGCCTATTTAGTTCGTCGTTTATTAGAAAATGGCGCTAACTCTTCATTTGTAAACGCCATTGTTGATGAGTCTCAACCAGTAGAATATTTACTTGAAGACCCAGTTGAAAAAACTCAACGCTTAAAAGATAAATACAACCAGCAAATTGTTAAGCCAATTGCTCTTTATCACGATAAAAATGGCAAAGGTCGAGATAACTCTGCGGGCGTAGATTTAAATGACATTGATGAACTTTCAATGTTAAAAACCTCACTTGATAGCTGGTTTGAAAACAATCTGCTTAATGCAAGCGAGTTACCTAGCGACGTATTAGCGGTGAAAAACCCAGCTAACCACAGTGAAGTTATTGGTTATCACCAGTTACACAGCGACAGCGATATGCTGGCAATGCTTGATACCGCAGAGAAAACCTTTGAATCGTGGTCACAAGTACCAGTAGCTGAACGTGCGGCACTATTATGTCGCGTTGCCGATATTCTTGAGCGCCACATGAATGATCTTATCGCCATGTGTATCAAAGAAGCTGGTAAAGTTACCCAAGACGGTATTGATGAAGTGCGTGAAGCGGTTGATTTCTGCCGCTACTACGCTGATCGCGCCATTGCCCTTGATGAAGATCAACGATTAGAGCCGCGTGGCGTAATTTTATGTATCAGCCCATGGAACTTCCCGTTAGCGATTTTCTTAGGCCAAGTTGCTGCCGCTATTGCTACAGGTAATACCGTACTGGCTAAGCCTGCTGAGCAAACTAGCTTAATTGCTAAATACACCATTGAACTGATGAAGTCTGTTGGTTTACCAGAAGGCGTTGTGCAACTCGTTATCGCCCGCGGTAGTGAAGTAGGTAAAGTGATTGTGCCAGATCCTCGCGTTCAAACCGTGATGTTTACTGGTTCAACCGAAACCGGCACTCGTATTTCACAAACACTAGCCGAACGCGGTGGTGACCAAGTGCCATTGATTGCCGAAACTGGTGGCCAAAACTGTATGATTGTTGACTCAACTGCATTGCCAGAGCAAGTGGTTGATGACGTAATTTCTTCAGGCTTCCAATCAGCTGGTCAACGCTGTTCAGCATTACGTGTTTTATTCTTACAAGAAGACATTGCTGACGGCGTTATTAACATGCTAATTGGCGCATTAGCTGAGCTGCACGTTGGTGACCCATCAATGTTAAGCACAGATATTGGCCCAGTAATTGATCAAAAAGCATTAAATGCGCTAAATGCACATGCCGAATATATGAAGTCGCATGGCAAGCTATTATATCAATGTGAAATTGCTGAAGAAGTTGCAGGCAATGAACATTACTTCTTTGCACCGCGCCTTTATGAAATTGACAACATCAACGTGCTAACCAAAGAAGTATTTGGTCCGTGCGTTCATGTCGTCCGCTTTAAAGGCGAAGATATTGAACAAGTGATTGAGCAAGTGAACAGCACAGGTTTTGGTTTAACTATGGGTATTCATACCCGAATTAACCAACGTGCTTTTGACTTAGCAAAACTGTCTCGTGCCGGTAATGTTTACGTTAACCGTAATATGATTGGTGCGATTGTAGGTGTGCAACCATTTGGTGGTCGTGGCTTGTCTGGTACGGGTCCGAAAGCTGGTGGTCCAAACTATTTAACCCGTTTAGTAAAAGAAAAAGCGACACCGGACGAAGAGCAATTTAATGTGTTACCAGAAGAAGCAGAGGCACTAGAAGGTGATAGCCAAGCTGAAGCTGAAGCTATGGTATTTATGGACCAAGCAAACACTGCGGAAAAAGAGTGGCGCTCAACCGATTTAAATACTCGTATTTCGCACGTTCGCCAGTTACTCGCGAAAATTGCCCATGTTGATATTGTTGACGACTTAGCTGATAACTTAAATATGACGTTAAAAGCGGCGCGTGAGCAATTAATTAGCATTGAAAAGCAATTGAAAAAGCCAACAATCTTACCAGGGCCAACAGGTGAATCAAACGTACTTTACCTTGAAAACCGCGGTAACGTCATTTGTTTCGCTGATAAGAATGTAAGCTTCCACTTCTGGATTTTATCGGTTGTTACGGCGTTAGCAACGGGCAATACGGTTGTATCTGTTGTATCTGACTTGTACTACGATGAAGCTATCGCGATTCGAGATAAATTCATTGCCACCGGCGCTGATGAAAATATCTTCCAAGTAGCTAAATTATGTCACTTATCTGCAATGTTAACCCACCCAGCATTATCAGGTGTGGTAGTTGATAGTTACTGTGCAAGAAAGCACTACATCAGTGAGAAATTAGCAGAGCGTCAAGGGGCGATTTTACCAGTGATCAGCTCTGAATATTTTGACAACTTGATTCAGCGTTTATTAACGGAAAAAACCATAAGTATTGATACCACGGCATCAGGTGGTAACACGTCGTTGATGACCTTAGTGGAAGAAGATGAATAATCGTTGATTATTCATTGTTAAAGGTAAAAGCCAGCGAGTTCGCTGGCTTTTTTGTTTTTTGAAGCTGGAAAGTATAAATCTTAAATTCAAAAATTTCAGCTTTGCTCTCGTCATTCCGCACTTGATGCGGAATCTACTTCGCTTAAATCTAAATAAAAATGAATGGAGATTCCTGCTTACGCAGGAATGACGATAAGAGTAGACAACAGCAATACAGCGAAACTCATCTCTCAATACAAACGAAGCATTACACCTGCTTTGAAAAATGCTGAATTAATCACAAATCATCAGCACTTATTTTCATGGAAGAAAACAAAGTGAAGCAGTACATGGATGCACTGTCTGAACGTGTGCTCGATATGAATTGAGATTAATGAAGAAAATATTTTTCTAGCAGCGCGAGGTGAGTCCAGAGAGGGTAGCGCACAATACCCTCTCCGGGTGCTGTCGCCACCGCGACAAACTAAACAATAATCTTAACTAGTTTCTTTAAAAAGCTAATACCACTTTTACTCCATACTCTGTGCTACTAAGTGAGACCTCTACCTCAAACTTTTCACACAAACGCTTAACCAGCGATAACCCCAGCCCTTGTCCCTTACTTTTAGGACCACGAATGCCAGCATCAAATACCTGATCATTAATCTCAAACCCTGAGCCATTATCCGCAATGATCAACCTGCTGTTTTGATAACTAATTTGCACTTGGCTACCTTGACTATGATACGCAGCATTTTGCAACAAATTCTGGATCACCAACCGTAACTCTTGGCCGCCCATAGCGACATAAACATCATCTGGCACATCAATATTCAGTGTTGTTTGCTGCAATAAGTGATGATTATTGATAACGCAGGTTTCAACTACCGATTTAAGATGGGTTTGTTCGGGCTCGATGCTTTTTTCTCTTGCCAGCGCCAACAATGTTTCTAGCGTCGCTTGCATTTGCTGATCAGCATCAGCAATTCTGGCCACCAATGCCTGTTGTCGACTATCGAGTTCAGTATGGCGCAATAAGCTCAGTGCGCCCTGACTAATCGTCACCGGTGTTCTTAGCTCGTGGGAAATATCGCGGGTAAATTGCTGCTCTCGCTTAACAAAAGCACTAATACGTTTAAGTGCAACTTCCAAGGTTTGAGCAAATTTGCCAATTTCATTTTGCTGAAATTGTTCGGCAAAATTGGTCGGTAACTTTTCGACAGGGCTGCTGTCGACGATATCCATTAACTCATCGAGCGGTTTCATCAACTTTTTAATCAATCGCACTGTCCCGAAAGCCAGCAGTAACGCTACCACTAATCCAATAGCCAATAAAACGAGGGTAAATCCAAAAATCTGGCCTTTTAATTTGCGAACAACTAGATGCTCGCTAACTTCTGCCAATAAAATATTCTGATCACGCACCTGCTCATCTAAAAAGGCAATATGATAATGTTTTCCTGCCTCGCCGCTAAACTCAATGCGTTCTGGTTCTTCCGCCAGTAATTCTTGTACTATTTTAGGTAGAGACTCTCTTGTACGATGAAATGCCACAAAATCAAAATGTGGCTTCGGCTTTTCTCCTTGTGCTAACTGTACGCTAACTTGGTGCTTTTCATTGGCCAAAATTTGGTAGAAAAAGCTGTCTTCAATAATATAGCTAAACAGTAAGGTTATTAGCGAGAATAATAGGCTCAGTAGCACCACTATCGAGACAAAATAACTGATAATTCGACGTCTAAGTTGGTTAGTTTTCATATGATTTGCTTATTCTTCGTTAAAATTCGAGCACCAGTCCAACACTATGAATGGTTTTAATGACGGCACTTGGAAAAGGTTTATCCACCAGCTTTCGCAATTGATAAATATGCGAGCGTAAAGCATCTGAGTCTGTACCTTCTTCGCCCCAAATACGTTGTACTAGTTCACTTTTCGACACTGCTCTTGGGTAACTTTCCATTAAAATTTTTAACAGATTAAACTGTATAGGCGGCAATACCAATAAAGTATCATCTCGGGTGATTTGCTGACTTTGATAACTTAATACTAAGTGTTTATCTCCTTCACCTAAACTCAGCGTTCTTGCCGAATTTTGTGAGGCGAAGCGATTGGTTAATGCGCGGCAACGTGCATATAACTCTTCCAGCGAAAACGGCTTGGTCAAGTAATCATCAGCACCTTGAGCAAAGCCAGCCAGCTTGTCGCTCAATGTATCTCTAGCCGTTAACATGATAATAGGGATATGTCGGTCGGCCTTTGCCCTTAACGTTTGGCAAACCGCTAATCCTTCTATATCGGGTAACATAATATCTAAAATAATGCAGTCAAAATACTGGCTTAATGCTAGTTCACAGCCTTGCTCACCGGTATAGGCAAAGTCCAACATTTCCCCCTGAATCGCAAAGTAATCGGCTATATTTCTGGCTATTGCCAAGTTATCTTCAATAACCAAAACTTTGAGCTGTGAACTTCCTTTCATTAGTACTAACCTTGTAGTTTTTGGTAGTGAGTTTCAGATAACAACTACAGATAACATATATTAGCCACCTGTTATAATCTGATATGTTTCACTGTCGCTAGCGGATCATCATCAGCGGTCACCAGCATTACTCAAATAAAGGCAGGCAATTGATAGCACATTATCAGCTGGTTAATCCAGTATCGCCAAAATTAAGCTAATTTTTCCATCCACTCTATAGCTCGCAACACCAATTTCCTGTTGATAAAACTGCAGCTGCTAACCGAACCCAATCAAGTAAAAATTGCTACCACTTCGATATTTGCTAATACCACTGTTCCTGTTCACATTAACCACTTACTTTTTCTTTTAACGCCAACAGGCCTTCTGCTTGACCATGATGTTTGAGCGCCGTAGCAAGTGTTATTTTGGCTTCATCAGTTTCATTAAGTTTTAACTGAGCCTGCACTAAGGCTTGATAAAGCATGGGGTGGTTAATATCAGCTATTGTCAATTTCATCAATTCAACAGCGATTTTAAGTTGATGTGCCGTTTGTGCATGCTGTGCTTGATAAAGTCCAGAAATGCCCAGCAACATCGGATCATATTGTGATTTTTTTGCTAAATACTCTGCTTTAGCTTGGTCTTTATCTTCAAAAAATTGTTCCACTAATAAAATTGAAGCATCGTCTTTAAAGCGCGGTAGTTCACTGACGTCAAGACCTAACGCTTTAACCATTGCTCTTGCTGTATCAGCTGTTGAAAATGGGTTTTGTCCGGTAATTAATTGACCATCAATTGTTACTTGATTGAGCATTAAACCGTCTTGAACAAATGATGCACCGCGTTCAATTAACTTATCTTCCAATAAGAATGGAAATTGTTTCGTCCATTTTTTACCAAATGCCGCTTCTTCCTCATTGGTAAAACCGTTGATTCGCTTACCTGCAACCAAGTATTGACCATCAGCCAATGTCACATTGACTAACGCTGCTGGGCCATGGCATACCGCTCCAATCACACCATTGTTACTATATATTGAACGAATAACCGTCTGTAGCGGCGCCGAACTATGCAAATCGAACATAGGTCCCTTGCCGCCGACCACAAACAAGCCATCGTAATCATTTGCATTAAGCTCACTCAGTGCAATGGTATGACTAAGCTGTTGCATCGCCGCCGAATCTTCAGTAAACGCTTGGTTATAAGGCTTTTGCTGATCATATTTATCAGCAATCGGCTTACCACCTTTAGGTGATGCCAACGTAACTTTTACCCCATTTTGCTTAAAAACCAAATAAGCCTTACTTAGCTCGTCAAACTCAAACCCTGGCTTTACAAGTTCACCATTTTCGTCCAGTTCACCATAGCTACTCAGTATCATCACCACATGAGGTGCATCAACACTATTAGCCAATGCACTAGCAGCAAATGCATTAAAAGAAATAGCAGCTAATATTACTGTTTGATAAATTTTTAAAGCGTGTTTTTTCATCGTCATGTCCTAACTAATGTAGTTTGTTTCAGACACTTTAAGACGACAAATGTGAATTCGATGTGAAGAAAAATGAAAACAAGAAAAAGGCGCCAATTGGCGCCTTTTTTACAATACAAGTCAGCAATTAAATACGTGCCGCTAACTCCGCCCCTTGACGAATCGCGCGCTTGGCATCTAATTCTGCGGCCACATCAGCGCCACCAATTAAATGCACACTCTGTCCTAAATCTACCAGCGCTTGTTGCAACTCGCGATTTGGCTCTTGACCGGCACAAATAATCACGTTATCCACTTCAATTAATTGCTCTTTGCCACCAGTTTCAATCACTATACCTTGATCATTAATCGCTTTATAAGTCACGCCAGGCATCATATGAACACCTTTTTTCTTTAATGATGCACGATGGATCCAACCCGTAGTTTTGCCAAGGCCAGCCCCGACTTTCGTCGTTTTACGTTGCATTAAGAAAACTTCACGCTCTGCTTTATGAACATCCATTACCGTTAACGCGCCACCTGTTTGATAGTTTTTATCAATGCCCCACTCATGTAGCCACTCATCTAGATTATTCACTAAACCCGCTTTTTCGGTTAAAAACATTGAAACATCAAAGCCAATACCGCCAGCACCAATAACCGCAACCCGTTGACCAACTGGCTCTTTATCACGTAACACTTGTAAATAGCTTTTCACTTTCGGGTTATCCAATCCCGGAATATCTAATTGCCGAGGTTTAATACCCGTTGCTAATACCACTTCGTCAAAGCCTGCTTGTGCCAAACTTTCAGCAGTTTGTCGGCTATTTAAATGCACTTTAACGTTAAATTTCTTTAACTGAACATCAAAATAACGAATGGTTTCATAAAATTCTTCTTTACCCGGCACTTGTTTAGCAAAGTTAAACTGACCGCCAATTTCACTTGCTGAATCAAAAAGCTCAACAATATGACCACGTTCAGAAGCGTATACACTAAACGCTAAACCTGCAGGTCCTGCACCAACTACCGCAATTTTCTTTTGCTGCTTAGTATTGGCAAACGTTAATTCTGTTTCATAGCAAGCGACGGGGTTAACTAAGCAGGAAGCACGCTGCTGCTTAAACACATGATCTAAACACGCCTGATTACAGCCAATACAGGTATTTATTTCTTCTGGCTTACCTTCAGCGGCTTTATTCACAAAGTGCGCATCCGCTAAGAATGGCCGCGCCATTGACACCATGTCTGCCTGACCACTTGCAAGCACTTGCTCTGCCACTTCCGGCGTATTAATGCGGTTTGTCGTAACCAATGGGATCTTAACTTCGCTTTTCATGCGTTCAGTGATCCAAGTAAACGCCGCTCGCGGTACAGAAGTAGCGATGGTTGGTACACGCGCTTCATGCCAACCAATGCCGGTATTGATGATAGTTGCGCCAGCTGCTTCTATCGCTTTCGCCATAGTCACCACTTCGTGCCACTCATTACCGCCTTCAACTAAATCCAACATCGACAGGCGGAAAATAATAATAAAATGCTCGCCGACTTTTTCGCGAGTAGCCCGAACTGTTTCCACTGCTAAGCGCATGCGATTTTCCAAAGAACCGCCCCACTCATCAGTACGGTGGTTAGTGCGCTTACAGCTAAACTGGTTAATTAAGTAACCTTCAGAGCCCATGATTTCGACGCCGTCGTACCCTGCTTTTTGCGCCAATTTCGATGCTTTTGCAAAGTCTTTAATTGTCGCTTTAATTTGGCGAACACTTAGTTCTTTTGGTTTAAATGGGTTAATTGGTGCCTTAATCGCACTTGGGGCAACACTAAACGGATGATAGGCATAACGGCCGGTATGAAGTAGTTGCAAACAAATTTTACCGCCATGTTGATGCACAGCATCGGTTACTTCTCGGTGCTTATTAACATGCCAGAAACGGCTCATCTCACTGCCGAACGGCGCAACACGACCTCGAGTGTTAGGGCTAACACCGCCAGTAACAATCAAACCAACGCCACCTTTCGCTCGCTCGGCATAAAACGCCGCTAACTTTTTAAAGCCACCGTGCTCTTCTTCTAACCCGGTATGCATGGAGCCCATCAGGACACGATTTCTAATAGTAGTAAACCCCAAGTCCAATGGAGCTAACATGTGTGGATATTGTGTTGTCATAATAATTATCGCTGCTTATTGTTTGCTTTAACGTTTGGGTTAACCCATTTTTTCTATAAAATACTGGTGTCTTAATCAAAACACAAGCTAATTTTGACACCTGTCAGATTAGCTAGCACATCTTATGTGATGTGGGAAAAACTTACTTAACGTGAATAAAAAGCTTAGACTAACCTGATGAACAAACACGATATTTTACTTAACGTTATTGCCGAAATTAAAGAAAAGTTAGAGCAGGCACAAGCTGCTGCCACTCAAGCTCATTTAGCGGCAATAGATGATCAATCTGTGGCAGAAACCCAGTACGACACACTGGCTATTGAAGCAGCATATTTAGCCGAAGGTCAAAGCCGACGTATTGAAGAATTCAAACAGCAAATTCATCAATTAACCGCTTTTTCAATTCAGCCGAAGTCGCAAGCAGAACTTGGCGCACTGGTAGCTTTGCAATATGACAATGGTGACAATGACAGTGAAAGAGACAGTAATATTGAGCAGTATTATTTAATTTTACCCTGTGGTGCTGGTATTAAAATTGTCGATAATTACCATGAAGTGTTAATAATCACCCCTGCATCGCCACTTGCTAAAAGCTTACAAGGCAAGTTGGTTGACGATGAATTTTTATTAACCAATTCAACCACTAATATTACCGGCATTATTAGTGCCATTTATTAGGGCTGATTAAGAGTCTATAAGACCGTAATTGCCTGTCATATTTTGTTAATAATTCGAACCTCGCATACTCGCTTTCCTACCCCGATTTACTACACTTAGTACCTATATTGCTTAGCTTGGTAAGCAGTTTAAGGTAATAATGACATGGAACCCGATGTTAGCAGCACTAAACCAAAGTCACTATCTTCTACCTCATGCTACGATTTCGGCGAATGCATGTTCTACGCTGATATAGGCGAACTGCATTCAAAAATTACCGATAAACATATCCACATTGAAAAAAAAGTCAGCGAAGTTTTTCAATGTTTAGCGCGTTCACCTAATGAGGTGGTCACCAGAGACGAAATTTTTGATCAAGTTTGGCCGCATATGACGGTATCTGATGACAGCCTAAATCGCTGTATTTCGGTACTCAGACGAATTTTTCGAGAGTTTGATCATGGCTTAAGTATTACCACACACCCAAAAGTTGGCTTTCACCTTAATGTCGAACACCTAGCGCTAGCACCAATGTCCAATCAAAGTAAAACTAACGGCCAATCAAATGGTATAAATGAAAATCAAGCTTTTGACTCAGAACAAATTCCATACCTTGGCCAAGGTGAAGCAAAGCAGGAATCACTTAAGCCATTTAAACTGCTGATATATAGTATGTGCTGCACTGTTGGGGTGTTCATTTTAGTCAGTTACACCTTATCCAGAACAACTTACAGTGCACAAGATAACAGCGCCTTATTCCGCTTAATTATCATGAACTTTACTTTAGATAAACCATTGACTGGCCAATATAATGGTTTACAGGCCTTGGTGCTTAATAAGTTGAGTAACCACCCGCACCATACAGTAATTGCCAGCGAAGAAATCAATCAATTTCCAAAGCAATCACCACTTAGCTTAAGTGAGCAATTTAATGCGCGCTTTGCGCTAACTGGCAACATTAAGTCGCTTGACAATAGAGATGTGTTTCAATGGCAATTAATTGATGGCAAAACCGGTGATTTAGTCGCCAGTGAAATGCTCAATTTAAAATTGAATAGCTTGGCTGTTAACAGTCAAATAATCACGGCGGATATCACAACTGCGCTGGGAAACCTCTTGTATGCAGATAAGCCCCAACAACACCTAGCCTATATAATTGAAAGTGCTGATTATTTGTTTGATGCCAGCAATAACTGGCAAATGCATCAACCTATTATCACCTTAGTGGCC
Source organism: Colwellia sp. MEBiC06753 (assembly GCF_053470325.1). Classification (NCBI taxonomy): domain Bacteria; kingdom Pseudomonadati; phylum Pseudomonadota; class Gammaproteobacteria; order Alteromonadales; family Colwelliaceae; genus Colwellia; species Colwellia sp. MEBiC06753. The sequence goes on from NZ_JBQMTM010000018.1 coordinate 84,028, forward strand.
AAAGCAATTGTTGAAGTCGATGAACACTCTGTTACAGCGCTAAAGTCACTTTCACGCTTTTTAATTAATGCCATGTGGCCGTTAAAATACAAAAGCTTACCTTATACTAATTTAGCCACTCGCATATTAATAAAAGCGCAGCAACTTGCCCCGCAAGATATTGAAATTTATCAGCTATTAATGAAAACGCACTTATTAAGATATCAATGGCAAGATGCGTTGAATGTTGTCAAAGTTGCCCAACAAAAACTCAACTTGCAACCCGAAGCCACCCAAGCGCTCTTTCAGGAATTACAGGTATCAACCTTACTTTTTAGTAAGCAGCTGATTAACTTTTACCAAACGCAAGCAGATGACAATCCGCTTGCTAGCAGTGCTTATCTGCGGCTAACACAGTTGTACCTAATGCGAAACGACCATTTAAATGCTTATCAGGCACAAAATAACATCATGGCGCTTGAAGCTGCCGACCAAATGAATGGTATTGCGCTTGGGCAGCTCAATATTAAGTACGGCAACTTTAGCCGAGGTAACGACTTTATCTGGCTCACTTATCAACACTTAGGCGTGCCAGAGCAATACAAACAAGCAATTCTGTCACTGTACAATGATGTTCCTTTAGCAAAAGCCGAGTTTGACTATTTTATTAAAGAAATAGAATTAGCGGTTAAACAACAGCAAATTCTGCCTATTGCCGCATTATTTTTATATGGTTCATTGGGTATAAACGACAACTTTTTCCCCTTGGCGCAGTCATTACTGCAAAATTATCAGTTTCATTTACTCTCTTTAATTAATACGCAAACCTCTACACTGGTCGCTGACGAGCGCTTTAAGGATTTAGTATCAACAATTAAGCTACCTGGTTACTGGGCACAAAGTCAATCAAGTACAATTTGCCCAATTAACGCCTTAGCCAACTGCTTATGAACAAAAGATAACCCACTGATTCGTAAAGTATATTTTTCATCATATTTTTATCAGCTTTTTATTCGTTAATCATTTGCTTTTAATCAAGCTTTTCTTTTTAGCTTCCACTACCTTTAGCATGTCGCAGCAGTTATTAGTCGATAGGAAGAAATGCAGTACCCAAATCAGACAGATATTCTTGGTAGTGAATAAACAGTGAATGAACTCTGATTTTAATTTTAAGGATGATAAGAGGACACAATGATGAATAAATTAATGAAAGCCCTAATACCAGCAGCAACTTTATTAGTCAGCGGTCAAGTGTTAGCTGAAGGCACTTACTACTTAACGCCTACAGTGGAAAAAGGACTACAAAAAGTATGCAAAACCGCCGCTAAGGATCAGTTGCATCAAATGCATAGCACCATGAAAGAAAATGACTGGAGTTTTAGACTAATGTCATTAAACGTAATGTGTAATGGCCAAGACCTAATTAGCTTTGCTGAAGGTTACGGAGCTGAAAATACCACCGCACGCTTAATTAGAAGTTTAGGTACTATTAGTGTTACAGATATTGCTGCGGTAAATCAGCACAAATACGATGTGACGGTTGATATGAATTAAGTATCACACCAGAGCATACTTATGTTACACACACGTGCAACATGGACTTGAAAAAATTGGCATTAATAAAATTGCCAGCCACCTACTTGAGCAAGGTTAATGACCTTGCTCATTTTGCTTGGTGAAACAAGCTGTTAAGGAACTAAAAATTAGCTAATTAGATACCTGTAGCAAAGATTTAATTTCTGGAATATTAGCCACTTTATCATCAAGCTTTAAATAAGCTACCGCTTCTGAATACACTAAGGTTGCTTCAATCACACCGGGCATATTCACTAATTGCTCGGCAACATCATCTGCCTGCTGCTCTGAACTAAATTTCGCCGCAAAGCTAAAGCTTTTCGATTTTTTCTGTTTCTTCATGCCCGATGCTGCAACCAACCAAATACCCACTAAAGCTGACATCACAATAAATACCACGCTAGCACTAAAGCTTTCAGCTAACCAACCACCAATAGCACCACCAAAAAATGCCCCAAAAAACTGGCTAGAAGAAAATATCCCCATGGCACTACCTTTAACGCCAGCTGGTGCTATTCGCGATAAAATTGATGGCATGGTCGCTTCTAAATAGTTAAATGCCACGAAGAACATCATGATAAGCACCACTAAAACCATCATATGATTAGGCAAGATCGCCATCAATAATAACGTCACCATCAGCAAACTAATTGCCGCCAAGAACATGGCTTTTTCTTGTTGTTTTTTCATGGCATAAATCATAAATGGCACCATTAAAAAGAACGAGCAAAGTAAAGTTGGCAGGTACAGTTGCCAGTGCGCTTCTAACGATAAGCCAGCAGCAACTAATCGTGTTGGTAAGAAAATAAAACAAGCGGTTAATGCCATATGCAAAGTAAACACACCAATATTTAACCGAGCAAGTTGCGGGTGGCGAATTAAGCGCCCTAATTGATCAACCATAGCGACATTATCGCCTTTTGGCGCCTTATTCACCGAATTAGGCACCATAAATTGAATCATGACCATGGCTAATATTGCCAATACACCAGTAAACCAAAATAAACCATGTAAGCCGTACACTTCGCCAACAATTGGCCCCATAACCAACGCCACGGTAAATGACAAACCGATAAACATACCTATGGTGGCCATCACTTTCGGCCGCTGCTCTTCACGGGTTAAATCAGCTGCCAATGCCAAAATAGCACTGGCAATGGCCCCCATTCCTTGTAATGCTCGGCCAATAACTACACCGTAAATTGATTCTGAGGTTGCCGCTACCACACTGCCCAAGGCAAAAATAACCAGACCAGTTAATATCACCGGCTTACGGCCAAATTTATCTGACAATATCCCCATGGGTATCTGCAATAACGCTTGAGTTAAACCATAAGCACCTATGGCTAAACCTAACCAAAGTGGCGAATAGCCCGTTAATGATGGTCCATAAATCGCAAAAACAGGCAAGATCATAAACAAGCCCAGCATGCGCAAACCAAAAACGGTCGCAAGAGAAAACGCCGCTTTCTTTTCTAAGGAATTTAAACCGGAAATACTCATAAATTTTTAAACGAAAAAAGGGGGATATTGGTTTAGTTTGGTCGGCAATTCTAGCACGGTATCTAAGACAACAAAAATAGAACTTTCTGATGAAAAACGAGCTAAGTTTGTGCCATAATGGCCGATTCCATTTTGGGTTCTAACGTTGAAGCGAATCGGCTATGCAAAACATTGAAGTAAGAGGCGCCCGCACTCATAATCTTAAGAATATAAGTCTTGAAATCCCTCGTGATAAATTAATTGTTATCACTGGCTTATCGGGATCAGGTAAATCATCGCTGGCTTTTGATACCCTTTATGCAGAAGGCCAACGTCGTTACGTTGAGTCGTTATCTGCTTATGCGCGCCAATTCCTGTCGTTAATGGAAAAGCCGGATGTTGACCATATTGAAGGTTTATCGCCCGCCATTTCCATTGAACAAAAATCAACGTCCCATAACCCACGTTCAACCGTTGGTACCATCACGGAAATTTACGATTACTTGCGTTTGTTATATGCCCGTGTCGGTGAGCCGCGTTGTCCAGATCATCATCAACCGCTAGCCGCGCAAACCGTTTCACAAATGGTCGACAAAGTATTAGCGCTTGAAGAAGGCACTAAAGTGATGGTGTTGGCACCTGTGCTACAAAACCGTAAAGGTGAACATGTTAAGTTATTAGATAACTTAGCGGCACAAGGCTATATCCGTGCCCGTATTGATGGTGAAGTTTGTGATTTATCCGATCCGCCAACGCTAGAACTTCATAAAAAACATACTATTGAAGTAGTAGTTGACCGTTTAAAAGTGCGTGAAGATATTCAATTGCGCTTATCTGAATCGTTTGAAACCGCGCTTGCCTTAACTGCTGGCACCGCAAAAGTGGCATTTATGGATGAGCCAGATCGTGAGGAGCTTTTATTCTCAGCGAACTTTGCCTGTCCACACTGTGGCTACAGCATGCAGGAATTAGAGCCGCGTTTATTTTCGTTTAATAACCCAGCAGGTGCTTGTCAAACCTGTGATGGTCTAGGTATTCAGCAATTTTTCGATCCAAACCGAGTGATCACCAACCCTGAGTTAAGTTTATCTGGCGGTGCTATTCGTGGTTGGGATAAACGTAATTTTTACTACTTCCAAATGCTACAGGCCTTAGCTGAGCACTTTCAATTCACCGTTGATACGCCATTTGCTGAATTACCCGAAAAAATTCGCAAAATAGTACTTTACGGCAGCGGTAATGAAAGTGTCGAATTTAAGTACATGAATGATCGTGGCGATATTGTTGTGCGCAATCATCCATTCGAAGGCATCTTAAATAATATGCAACGTCGCTATAAAGAAACCGAATCAAACGCGGTGCGCGATGAGCTTTCAAAATATTTAAATAGCCAACATTGTCCTGATTGCAGCGGCTCACGTTTGCGCTTAGAAGCACGGAATGTCTTTATTAATGAAAAACCATTACCAGCCATTTCCGATTTATCAACCGCTGATGCACTGGCGTTTTTCCAAGGCTTAGAGCTAACCGGTCAAAAAGGCCAAATAGCAGAAAAAATCTTAAAAGAAATTAATGATCGTTTAGGCTTTTTAGTGAACGTCGGCTTAAATTACCTAAACTTGTCGCGCAGCGCTGATACGTTATCTGGTGGTGAAGCGCAGCGTATTCGCCTTGCTAGCCAAATTGGTGCGGGTCTAGTTGGTGTAATGTACGTGCTCGATGAACCTTCTATTGGCCTACATCAACGTGATAATGAGCGACTACTAAGTACCCTGACTCACTTACGTGATTTAGGTAATACCGTGATTGTTGTTGAACATGATGAAGATGCTATTCGCGAAGCTGATCATGTAATTGATATTGGCCCTGGCGCAGGTGTTCATGGCGGTGAAATTATTGCTGAAGGTACGATAAAAGATATTATAAAAAGTGAACATTCACTTACTGGCAAGTATTTATCTGGCAGAGAAGTTATCGAAGTACCTAAAAAGCGTACGCCTTACAATAAAGACAGTGTGGTTGAGCTAAAAGGCGCGACGGGCAATAACTTAAAATCAGTTGATTTAACCATTCCTAACGGCTTAATGACCTGTGTTACTGGCGTTTCTGGTTCAGGAAAATCAACGCTCATTAACGATACGCTATACAAATTAGCCCATATTGAGCTTAACGGTGCAACCACTCAAGAACCTTCGCCGTATCAATCAATCACCGGTCTTGAGCAGTTAGACAAAGTCATTGATATTGACCAAAGCCCAATCGGTCGAACGCCACGTTCAAACCCTGCCACCTACACCGGCATATTTACCGCCGTGCGCGATATTTTTGCTGGCACTCAAGAGTCTCGCTCTCGAGGTTATAAACCAGGTCGTTTTAGTTTTAACGTTAAAGGTGGTCGCTGTGAAGCCTGCCAAGGCGACGGTGTCATTAAAGTAGAAATGCATTTCTTACCTGATGTTTACGTGCCTTGTGATGAATGTCATGGCAAACGTTATAACCGTGAAACCTTGGAAGTAAAATACAAAGGCAAAAACATCAATGAAGTGTTGGATATGACCATTGAAGATGCTTTAGAGTTTTTCAACGCCATTCCTGCGGTGAAACGTAAACTTCAAACCTTAATGGATGTCGGCTTAAGTTATATTACGTTAGGACAATCTGCCACAACACTTTCTGGCGGTGAAGCGCAGCGGGTTAAGTTAGCGAAAGAGTTATCGAAGCGCGATACTGGTAAAACGTTATATATTTTGGATGAGCCAACCACAGGTTTACATTTCCACGATATAAAACAGTTACTGCAAGTAATCCATCGTTTGCGTGATCACGGCAATACTATTGTGGTCATTGAACATAACTTAGATGTGATTAAAACTGCCGACTGGATTGTTGACCTTGGCCCAGAAGGTGGCTCAGGTGGTGGTGAAATTCTAGTAACCGGCACGCCTGAACAAGTGGCTGAGCACCCAATATCTCATACCGCACGATTTTTAAAGCCACTGTTAGCTGGCAAATAGCGATTGGGGTTATAACTTTTGCCTTTGTCACTATAGGTATTAACAGAAAAAATGGTATTAACAGAAAAAACGCCGGATATACCGGCGTTTTTTATTTAGTCTTTATTTTAACCTAGTTTGGTCTTAACTTTGGTTGGTTTTAGCTAAGCTGAACTAAGCAACGACGTTAGCAACGACGTTAATTCAGATCGCCATCTTTCCAAAATTTAGTGCCTTTAACTGTCGCTTGTAGTGCCAAGCCAGTTTCGGTAAAGGTATAAACGGTAACATCACCAAAATAAGCTTCGCCTTCAACTGAACCACCTTTTTGCGAGGCTTTAGCAGCAGCATCAGCATTACCACCAAATGTCCAACCGCTTTCAACAAAGTTATTCATTGCATCACGCGTATGGAAAACCATAACAATACGGTAATCTTTTGCGCCAAAACCTAAACCGACACCACCTTCTGCCATATTCATGTAAGTATGTTTGCCTGAAGCCATGTCTTTAACCACACCATAACCAGTGCCCGCAGCAACAAAAAGTAAGTTCACATTGGCATTGCTAAAAACTGCGTAACCTGGCGCGGCATTAATTTGCGCTCGCGTATCAGGCTTTTGTTTAAATAATTGGGTTAATACTTGATCTTTCATCGTAAGAATTGCTTGGCGTTTTTCTGCGGTGCTTCCGTCGCCCATTGAGGCACACCCAGACAACGAGAATACAAGCATCAAACACATAGCTTTAAACAATATCTTCATTTTTAATTCCTTGAATATTAATAAGATCACTTACTTTAGTTTAGGTTAAGCTGAAATAAATTAAAGCATAATCAGTTACTTTATTGCACTAGCCAGCCGTACATTTACTGGATACACTGACTTCAAAAGGAAATTAACACAGAGTCAATATGGCAATAAACCATCAAAATGTAATCATTTACACGCTGGCCTTTTGCAGCGGATTTTCAATCATGGGTGTCGAACTGCTTGGCGGTCGCATTTTAGCGCCCTATTTCGGTAGTAGCGTTCATATTTGGGGCAGCATTATTACTGTATTTATGCTGAGTTTGTCACTTGGCTATTTATATGGCGGTAAATTATCGACCCGCTCAGCTAACCTCACTCGTTACGGCATGATTTTTATTGTCGCCGGATTATTAGTGCTACCAATTGCGCTGTGGGCGAACCCGATAATGGAACAAGTTTTCCTTGCGATTGAAGACAGTCGCTATGGCTCTTTGATTGCATCATGCGCACTGTTTTTATTACCAACCATAGTGCTAGGAATGATTTCTCCGTATTCCGTTCGATTGTTGGTTACGGAAAAAGAGCACAGTGGTCAAGTCGCAGGGGTTTTATACTTTGTTAGTACTTTAGGCTCAGCCTTAGGCACAATTATTACCTCGTTTTATTTAGTGCTGTATTTTGAGGTAAATACTATTATCGTCAGCTTTAGTGGCTTGCTAGTGATACTAGGTATTATTGCGGTATTAGTCGACAAACAAGCGAAAGTTACCAACAATTCGCTACAAGGAGTGATCAATGAAAATTAATATTACTCTGCCCTTAAGCGCATTAGTTTTTTGCTGTTTCGCATCACTACTTTCCACCAGCAGCCTTGCCAGAGTAATACATCAAGAGCGTTCGATGTATCGCAATATTTTAGTGGAAGAAACTGGTAACCTGCGCTGTTTAAAATTTAATGTTAAAAGCAATAAAACCAATCAAAGCTGTTTATTCACCTCTGATCCCGACAGGTTAGTGTTTAATTACACTAAACTGCTGTTTTCCGGCATGATCGTAAACCCGAACCCTAAGCGTATTCTAATCATTGGTTTAGGTGGTGGCACTATGTCAAATACCTTGCACCAGCTGTTGCCTGATGCCGATATCGAAAATATCGAAATTGATCCTGCGGTGATTAAAGTTGCCCGCCAATATTTTAATTTTATCGAAAATGAAAAAGTCACCAGTGACGTGAAAGATGGGCGTATTTACATCAAACGCGCCCAGCTTAAAAAGCAACGTTATGACTGGATTATTCTTGATGCTTTTAACGGTGACTATATTCCTGAGCACTTGATGACTAAGGAATTTTTAGAAGAAACCAAGGACTTACTTACCGATAACGGCGTAGTTACTGCAAACACTTTTTCTACCAGTGAGCTATACGATTATGAATCAGCCACTTATCAGGCAGTATTTAATGAGTTTTACCAAGTAAAAAACCGCAAAAACGAAAATCGCATTATTCTAGCAACGAAAGATAAACGCCCCGATTATCAATCACTAAAAACAAACCTTGCTGACTTGCATGACCGACTTAGCCCATTTGGGGTAAATATATTAAGCATTTATCAAAGCTTTAAAGATCAGCAAGACTGGCCGGCTGATACGCCGATATTGACCGATCAATATTCACCTGCGAACTTGCTAAATCAATAAAATACGCGGCGGCTATTTTTTCAATGATTGCTTCTTCAATGATAGCCGCGTCGTAGAAGGTTTTTTCTGCTGCGGCTTATTATCAATACGCACTTTACCACCAGCCATAGTTTTAACTTGCTCATTTGGCTTGCTTTTTTGACTAGTTACAGTCGCCTGCATTTTGGCTGTTTCACTAGCGGCTACTTGCTCAGCTTTAGCTGACGTTTTTCGAGAACCTTTAACAGCCTGATTTATCTCACTCAGCTCTGCGTCGGTTAAGTCACGCCATTGACCGGGTTTTAACCCCGCTAAGTCAATATTCATTATGCGGGTGCGTTTTAATTTCGTGACTACGTAACCTAAGTACTCACACATGCGACGAATTTGTCGATTTAGCCCTTGAGTTAAAATAATTTTAAAGACAAAACGGCTAACCATTTCCACGCGACACGGATTAGTTATAGTGCCAAGAATTGGTACCCCACGTGACATACGTTCAATAAAGCGCTCGCTAACCGGTTTATCAACGGTGACAATATATTCTTTATCATGGGCGTTTTCAGCCCGCAGAATTTTGTTCACAATATCACCGTCGCTGGTCAGAAAAATTAAGCCCTCAGAAGGTTTGTCTAATCGGCCAATTGGGAAGATGCGCTCTCGGTGCTTAATTGCATCGATAATATTGCCTTTAACGTGGCGTTCGGTAGTACAGGTAATGCCAATAGGTTTGTGGTAAGCGATATAGATACGATCAGATTTATTTTCTGCACTGGCAGCGATATTTTTGCCATCAACGGCAACCACATCACTAGGCATTACTTTCGTGCCTAATTCAGGAATTTTGCCATTTATGGTTACCCGCTGCTTTTCAATTAACTTATCGGCTTCTCTACGCGAACAGTAACCTGATTCGCTGATAAATTTATTGAGTCGTTTACCGCTTTCGCTCACACACTTTCTCTATTTGGTATTTTGGGGCAACTATACCTTAATTCTCAAGAAAACGCTTTTTAACTAATACCAATAGTTAGCGAAATAACGCTAATTTCATTTAACTTTTTTCAGTATTAGCCAGGTGGCGTTTGGTTTTATTCGTTGCCTGCGCGTTGGCTGGATCATCAGGCCAAAAATGTTTCGGGTAGCGCCCTTTCATCTCTTTTTGAACATCTTTATAACTGCCTTGCCAAAAGCCGGCTAAATCCTGCGTTACCTGAATTGGACGACCCGCAGGCGATAACAACTCTAAAGTGATATTAACACCGCATCCCTGATTGGTATCCCCCACTTGTGGGGTCTGAGCTTGACCATACATTTCCTGCATCGGCAGCGCAACCATAGGGTGATGAGTGTCTTGATAGCGAATAATGCACTTTCTGCCGGTTGGCGCGATAAACTGAGCAGGTGCAAGTTGCTTAAGTTGCTGCTGTTGTTCATAGCTAAGCAAAGCTAATAACATTGCTGAATAATCTAATTGCGCCAAAGCCGCTTTTTTCTTAATAGTGCCAACATAAGGTGTGAACCATTGATCTAATTGCGCAATCAACTCATTACTTGTTAGCGCGGGAAAATCAAGCTGGGGTTGATAGTAGGCAAGCCAGTTTATTCTTGCCAATAATTGCTGCGTTGCTTCACCAAAATTCAGCCATTCAATACCATTTTTCGTCACCTGCTGTTGCCACATATTGGCAATTAATGCTTCAGTTAGACCGACGGTATCGGGCTGTTCAGCCAGCACTATGGCACCAAGTAATTGTTGTGTACTACCGACAATGGCATGCTTTTGCTCATCATAAATTAATGATTGCTGCGTTGTCACTTCAACAATTTGCCAATCAACTAGTTGAGACAAAGTAACCGGTGCGGCCAGCGAGATAAGTTGTTTACCTTTAATTAGCACAGTATTAGCTGCCACCAGCAATTCACTGTCGAGTAAGTTATCTTGTGGCGATAACTCAAGCCCTTTACCATTTAGCGCTAAATATGATGTCTGCTGTCCACGCCGTTTAGCAATACGCTCAGGGTAAGCTAACGCAAGCAAAGCACCCGCATCATCTCGATTAATCTTAGCCAGCAATTGACTATGCCATTGATGACCTAATAACTTGGCCAGTTGTTTGGCGCGCAATAAAATTCGCGATGCTTTAGCTTTCACGCGATTAGCAACGCTATTTTGACAAGCTGTAGCAATCAGCATTTCAATACGCACACCAATATCGGCATTATCTTTGGCCATGTCGTTGGTTAAAATATCCCGCTCTTCAATAAGCGCAGAAATCAAGCAGGCTAAGCTAACTAATTCAGGCGTTTGCAGATGTTCAGCCAATTCACCGGCTTTAATCAGCATATGACCAAAACGTGGATGGCATGCCATATTAGCCACTTTCAAACCATGAGCCGTTAATTTGTGCTTTTTATCGACAACATTAAGTTGCTGTAATTCCTGCCATGCCAACTGCTCTTTTAGCGAGTTCGGCAATTCAATCATGGGTAATTGCGCAAGCTCAGTAACGCCCCAGCGCGCCGCTTCAATAATCACAGGCAATAAATCTGTTTGCTCAATATCGCGGGTTGCCTGCTCAGGTCTGCGCTCAAAGTCTTCTTGGCTATAAAGGCGTATGCATTGCCCTGCGTTTAACCGACCAGCGCGTCCTGCCCGCTGAATAGCTGATGCTTTACTGATTGGCTTTTGCACTAATTGATTAGTTAAGGTTTGGCTGTCGTAAACCGCCACTTTTTCCAAACCAGCGTCAATCACTAAACTTATACCTTCAATTGTTAAACTAGTTTCAGCAACATTCGTGGCCAACACTAACTTACGTTGATTAGTCACAGGGTTAATGGCGTTTTGTTGCTTTGCCAATGGCAGTTCACCATATAACGGCGCCAATACCAGATCATCGGGTAATTGATTCGTTGTTTGAGTAGTTAACTGTTGCTCGATAAATTTAATATCGGCAACCCCGGGCAGAAACACTAAGCAAGAGCCTTGATGTGCAATTGCTGACTGACGAATCACGTTAAGGACATGTGTTCGCCACAGCATTTGTCTGGGCACGGGCGCATAACTTAACTCAATTGGAAAGCTGCGCCCCTGACTTTCAATAAAGACCGCATCATCAACACTTGCTTTAATTTCGTCACTGGCCAAGGTTGCCGACATTAACACTAGCGTAAGTTTTTCATTTAAGCCAAGTTGACAATCTCTGGCTAAGGCAAATGCGACATCAGCATGAATCGAACGTTCGTGAAATTCATCAAATAAAATTAAGCTGGCTTGGTTAAGCTCAGGATCGCGCTGAATAATTTGGGTTAATATACCTTCGGTGATCACCTCTAACTTAGTAGAGGTCGACACTTTAGTTTCATTTTTAAGGCGATAACCAACCGTTTCACCGACATTCTCACCTAATTGCTTAGCCAGATAACACGCGATATTTTTTGCCGCCACCCGCCTTGGTTGCAACAAATAAATCTTTTGTGCTGCAAAGTCGGTTTCAAGTAACCATAAAGGTAAAACTGTTGATTTACCGGCACCCGGGGGAGCTGTTAATACCACAGTTTGATGTTGGGTGATTGCTTGTAAAAACGCTTCTTTAATCTCAACAATAGGTAACAAGCACTGTTCCTTTAATCAATCATTGGCAAATTAGAATATGCGCAAGTTTACCTTGCCTGCACCAGCCAATAAAGCTAACTAACGGCTGTTTATCCAATTACTGCTTTTAACGCTTCATCAGCCAGTCAAAAAAATGTAATCAAAGCGTAAAACTCCACCAGTAGCGTAGTGACATTTAGTTCTCACTTAACAACCTTTAACAACAAATAAGAAGCAATAAAATGAAACACGCATTTTTTAAAGCTAGCCTGATTGCTAGCGCATTACTAGCATTAACGGCCTGTGAAGATGGTGATGACGGAAAGACAGGTTCAACCGGCCCACAGGGTGAACAAGGATTACCTGGCAACGACGGTCAAAATGGCCAAGACGGTAAAGATGCTGTCACAAAGCTCACCACAAAATTAATTGCCCGTAGCGTGCTAAATGTTGGCTCACCTGAAGGTGCAGCGGAAATTGTTCAGTACCATAAAGCTAGTGGCATGATTTACGCGATTAATAGCTCAGGTGATACAGCGACCGTTGAAATAATGGATTTAGCAGCGGCCGATCCTGCCGCGTTAATTGCCGATGGTGAAGGCGTGATTAACAACACTAATTTACCAATTGCGATGACGATTGATTTATCTGCTAACACCGCGGGCGACGCTAACAGCATTAGTATTTCCGATGAATTAAACCTGCTAGCAGTAGCGATGGCTGCTGACGAAGTAGGTGAAAATGGCCATATTGCTTTTTATGACATCAGCGGAGCTCAACCGTCATTTATTAAAAACGTTGCAGTGGGTGCTTTACCCGATATGGTGACATTTAGCCCAGATAGCAGCAAAGTAGTAGTGGCTAATGAAGGTGAACCCATTGGTGACTATTCAGTTGATCCAGAAGGCTCTATTGCCATTATCACCATTGAAAACGACATGATCAGCGATAAAGCGGTTATGTTAGATTTCAAAGCCTATAACGGTAAACAAGCTGAGTTAGAAGCACAAGGTATGCGCTTCCCTAACCCTAATGGTCGCGTGATTAATGGCAACATCATCAACACCACAGTTGCCATGGATTTAGAGCCCGAATACGTTGCCATCAGTGATGATTCAGCTACAGCTTTTGTCAGCTTACAAGAAAACAATGGTTTAGCGATTGTTGATTTAACTACCATGACCATTTCAGCAATCAAAGGTTTAGGCTACAAAGACTGGAGCCAATACAAATTAGACGCTTCTGATAAAGACGGCGGCATTAACTTTAGACAATACCACAACCTTTATGGCATGTATCAGCCTGATACTATTGCCACTTACTCATGGAAAGACGCTACATTTGTCGTTACCGCTAACGAAGGTGATGGCCGAGAATATTTCTTTGATGTTGCCGACGAAGCAGCGTGTAATGCCGCAGGTGGCTTAGACTATGATGAAGATGATGGCTGTTTATCATATATCGATGAAATTCGCGCAGAAGATTTAGCCCTTGATGCCATTGCCTTTACTGATGCAAATAATGACGATGACGATATTGGGCGTTTAATTGTTTGGAGTGAAAAAGGCGATAATGACAACGATGGCGACTTTGATCAGCTATACACTTATGGCGCCCGTTCATTTTCAATTTGGGACGCTCAAGGCAATTTAGTGTTTGATTCTGGCGATGATATCGAGCGTATTACCGCGGCCATATATGGCAATGCGTTTAATAATAATGAAGATGAAAATGAAGGTGATACTCGCTCAGATGCCAAAGGCGCAGAGCCAGAAGCCTTAGCAATTGGCGTGGTGGGCGAACGCACTTTAGCCTTTATCGGTCTTGAGCGCATGGGTGGCATTATGATTTATGATGTTACCAACCCATTTAATGTGACTTTTGTCGATTACATTAATAACCGTGGCATAATCGAAGGGGCTGATATTACTGGTGATTTAGCACCGGAAGGTATGAAGTTTGTGCCAGCAACAGCAACTAGCAATGCCATGTTAATTGTCGGTAATGAAATTTCGGGCTCTGTAAGCGTTTGGGAAATTAGTGCTAATTAACCTGAGCTGCGCATAAGAAATTGAACTAAATGCCCTTGCGGTGATCAGATCTTTCGACCAAGAAATATAAGATTACCAAGGACAAGGGCATGAACAACTTAGACGCAATTTACGTAGATGTCG